>NZ_AP018689.1:1559150-1870980 GCF_002157735.2 Vibrio aphrogenes | reverse complement strand
TTACCGTTGATCATACTCGCATGAATGCACCAGCGGTGCGTGTTGCCAAAACAATGCAAACACCAAAAGGGGATACAATTACTGTTTTTGATTTGCGTTTTTGTATGCCTAACAAAAGCATCTTATCTGAAAAAGGGATTCATACTTTAGAGCATCTTTACGCTGGATTTATGCGTGCTCATTTGAATGGTTCTGAAGTTGAAATTATTGATATTTCACCAATGGGTTGTCGTACAGGTTTTTACATGAGCCTAATTGGGACTCCGAGTGAGCAACAAGTAGCGGACGCTTGGTTAGCGGCGATGCAAGATGTGTTAAAAGTAGAAGATCAAAATAAGATCCCTGAGCTAAATGAATACCAATGTGGTACTTATTCCATGCACTCATTGCAGGAAGCTCAAGAGATTGCTCAGCAAATTATTAGTGCGGGTATCAGTGTTAATAAGAATGATGAGCTGGCTTTACCAGAAAGCATGCTGCAAGAACTTAAAGTCAATTAATTGCCGTTATAGCTTGTTTTATCAATAACAATACTTAAACAAAACAGCCCTCAACGAACAATGAACGTTGAGGGCTGTTTTTATGGTAAGACGGTTTTGGTATAAAGTTCATTACCTCGAGCAACGACAGGCCGCAGCACCGAGGCGTGAGAAACATTAATGCAGTTTTTTCAGTTTTTTCTTCGATGGATAGACTTTTACTAACTTGATCTTATTTTCTGCAATCTCAATTAATTCCATCTTATGATTGGCAATTTCAATACTGAGGTAGCTTTCAGGAATATCTTCCAGATGTTCTAATACCAAGCCATTTAAAGTCCTTGGACCATCGGTTGGAAGTTTCCAATTTAAGCCTTTATTGATATCTCGAATATTTGCACTGCCTTCAATTAGGTAGCTGCCATCGCTTTGCGGGGTAATTTCATCAGCCAGGCTAGGGGACATCGAAGTGGTAAACTCACCAACGATCTCTTCTAAAATATCTTCTAAAGTAATTAAACCGATAATGTCACCATATTCGTCCACAATCATGCCAATACGCTCTTTATTACGTTGAAACTTTAACAGTTGGACGTTGAGCGGGGTAGCTTCTGGAATGAAATACACTTCATCAGCCGCTCGCAACAAGGTTTCTTTATTAAATTCATTTTTTTCTAGCATCAAGCGATATGCTTTGCGGAGACGAAGCATCCCCACCACTTCATCAATTTGATCGCGATACAAGACGACGCGTCCATGAGCTGAGTGAGTTAATTGGCGAACAATTGATTTCCAATCATCGTTGATATCAATACCGGTAATTTCGTTGCGCGGCACCATAATGTCATTCACGGTAACATGCTCTAAATCTAAAATCGAAATCAGCATATCTTGGTGGCGGCGAGGGATTAAACTTCCCGCTTCATTAACAACCGTACGCAATTCGTCAGAGCTTAATGGATCGCCAGTGGCATCTTCAGCTCGTATTCCAAGTAAGCGTAATAAGCCATTGGTAATAAGGTTAACTAAGAATACCAGTGGTGACAGCAGCTTCATTAATAGACGAAGTAAGATGCTGCTGGTGTAAGAGACACGTTCAGGGTACATCGCCGCTAAGGTTTTTGGCGTAATTTCAGCAAAAACAAGAATCACTAAAGTCAGTACCCCAGTGGCAATCGCTACCCCATAGTCACCATAAAGACGCATACCAATAATGGTCGCAATAGCGGAGGCAAGAATATTAACTAAGTTGTTACCAATTAAGATCAGGCCAATTAAGCGGTCAGGACGCTCTAATAGAGCCTCAACGCGTTTAGCCCCTTTATGACCTTGATTAGCAAGATGTCGTAATCGGTAGCGGTTTAATGCCATCATGCCTGTTTCAGAACTGGAGAAATAGGCAGAAATAAGGATTAAAATTCCCAGTAGGCCAAACAGCAGCCCTGTTGATATGTCACCCAAACTTAGGTTTTCCTTTGATTGTTAGAATTAAGCTCACGTTCTTCATTTATTTGAAGACATGAAGTTTTGACAAATCTGATTATCCTGTCAATAGATAGGGATAATTCAAATAAACTATTTAGTTTAAAATTATTTCTCGTACGAAGCGGCTACCGAAGTAGGCCAATGTGAGTAAGGTGGTTCCACTGATAGATAACCATAAGACGCGCTTGCCACGCCAACCTTGCTGGTAATGGCCCCATAACAAGATGCTGTATAAGATCCAAGCAATAAAAGATAAGACACTTTTATGGGCATTAGAGGTTGAAAACATTCCTTCGGTATACACAGCACCGGTAATGAGAGTAATCGTCAACAACACGGTACCGATTAAGATAATCTTGAAAAGGTGGCGCTCCACCATCATTAATGGTGGTAGGTTCGGGTTAATGACCAGTGATTTTTTACGCTTTAATTGATGATCAAGCCATGCCAGTTGTAGTGCAAATAAGGCGCCAATTGTGAGTGTTGAATAGGCAAATAGGGCAATGGTAATGTGGATCAGTAATTCTGTATGACCTTCAAAGTGGGTGATGAAGGTACTCGGTAAGAAAGCAGCCGCGCCTAAATTAATCGCTGAAAAGCTGTACACCACAGGTAAGAGAAACCAAAGACGAGTCTTCCACATTGAAATGGTCAAGACAAAACAGATAATAAAACCGATCAATGAGGCGACATTCAACAGGCTCATATTCTGCCCATTGGGGTTGAAAATGAAGTCGCTGATGAGCCAACCGTGTATGCCAAGGGCCAACAGAGCTAAAGTAAAGACCAGTTTGATGCTAATACCTGAGCGCTGCACAAGTCCTGGGACAATCGTACAGGTGGCAGCAAAGTATAAAATGACCGCTAAGATTGAAAGTATGTTTTCCATATAATCGATTGAATATATCCATTGAATGCAACAGTATAACTCGCACTGGGCAAGCTATCTAAGGTTTTCTATTTTGTTAACCCTAAGGCCTCGTGACCATAAGTGGGTTATGGTGCCAAGATTGGGTGTTTTTATATTAAAGCACGAATGCGTCATTGGCTCTAATGATACTAACATTTAGTTAGAGTGAATTGGCACTCATCACAGAAGAAAAAAACACCCATAATAGGAAATTCAGTGAAACAAAATGATAGCATCGGTATACTAGCTAACAATTATATCCATTTATTTAAGTAAAAAGTTGAAATATCCCTGTGTATCAGTGTCTCTCTTCAACTTTCACTATTTGACTTAATTTTATTTAGGCAAAATCATGTTTGATAATTTAACCGAAAGACTGTCCCAGAGCCTGAAAAATATCAGTGGCAAAGGACGATTAACAGAAGACAACATTAAAGATACGTTGCGCGAAGTTCGCATGGCATTGCTTGAAGCGGATGTTGCGTTACCTGTTGTTCGTGACTTTGTAAAGCAAGTCAAAGACCGTGCTGTTGGGATCGAAGTTTCTAAATCACTCACTCCAGGTCAAGAGTTCATCAAAATCGTTCAAGCTGAGCTTGAGTCAGTCATGGGCGAATCGAATGAAGCCTTAAATTTAGCGGCTCAACCACCAGCGGTTATTTTAATGGCGGGCCTACAAGGTGCAGGTAAAACCACCAGTGTTGGTAAGCTATCAAAATTATTGACTGAGCGTGATAAGAAAAAAGTATTGGTGGTTTCTGCCGACGTTTATCGCCCTGCTGCGATCAAACAACTTGAAACATTAGCCAATGAAGTGGGCACTGACTTCTTCCCATCGAGCGCCGATCAAAAACCGATCGATATTGCTAATGCCGCTATTGATCATGCTAAAAAGAAATTTTACGACGTCGTTATTCTCGATACCGCTGGTCGTTTAGCCATTGATGAAGAAATGATGGCTGAAATCCAAGCTTTACATTCTGCCATTAATCCAGTCGAAACCTTGTTTGTGGTCGATGCCATGACAGGGCAAGATGCCGCAAATACGGCAAAAGCGTTTGGTGAGGCCTTGCCTTTAACTGGTGTGGTCTTAACCAAAGTTGACGGTGATGCTCGTGGTGGTGCTGCTTTATCGGTTCGTCATATCACAGGTAAACCGATTAAATTCTTAGGTGTCGGTGAAAAAACAGATGCCTTAGAAGCATTCCACCCTGACCGTGTTGCATCACGAATCCTTGGCATGGGCGATGTATTATCTCTGATTGAAGATCTAGAGCGTAATGTCGATAAAGCTAAAGCCGAAAAAATGGCGAAGAAGTTCAAGCAGAAAAAAGGTTTTGACCTTGAAGATTTCCGCGAACAACTTGGCCAAATGAAAAATATGGGTGGCATGGCTGGCATGATGAATAAATTGCCAGGTATGGGAAACCTCCCAGCGAATGTGAAAGATCAAGTCGACGATAAAATGTTTACCCAAATGGAAGCCATGATTAACTCGATGACGATGAAAGAGCGCGAACACCCTGAACTTATCAAAGGCTCTCGTAAAAAGCGTATTGCTGCTGGTTCTGGCACCCAAGTACAAGATGTAAACCGTATGCTTAAGCAGTTTACTCAAATGCAGAAAATGATGAAGAAAATGCAAAAAGGTGGCATGAAAGGCATGATGCGTAATATGCAAGGCATGATGGGCGGCATGGGCGGTGGTGGTTTTGGCGGCTTTGGGCGTTAACCCATCACGTTATTTCCTGATGACATTTTATGTGAAGTCTGTCACAATTCATTTTGAGTAAAAATTGCTCATTGATTGATGGTGTTAGCACCAGATGAATGACAACAATAGATGAGTTAAATAAGGTCAATAAATGAGTTTACTCAAGAACACAGACTTGGAAACAAGCTCGGTATTCTGAATATTGGCCTTGTTTACTTATAAAGCCCTTGCATTGACTCCTAATAAGAGTAAAATTCGGGGGCTTTATTTTGGCACGAGGCCCCAAGTCGTTTTTATCCTCATGATTTTTGAGTGAGAAAACTATATTTGGGGCTAATTTAATTATTGAGAAAGCAAAAGAGGACGACATGGTAACCATTCGTTTGGCACGTCACGGCGCTAAGAAGCGTCCATTTTATCAAATCGTTGTAGCTGACAGCCGTTGTGCAGCAACTGGTCGCTACATTGAAAACGTAGGTTTCTTTAACCCTACTGCTCAAGGTCAAGAAGAAGGTCTACGTCTAGACCTAGATCGCGTTAACCACTGGGTTGGTCAAGGCGCATCTGTATCTGACCGTGTTGCTAAACTAGTTAAAGACGCTCAAAAAGCGGCTTAATTATTAGCATCTATAGAGTTGTAACGGTTAAAGGTAAAAAACATGAGTGAACAAAACGAAAAAATTGTAGTAGGCAAGCTTGGTTCTTCTTACGGCATTCGTGGTTGGCTTAAGGTTTTTTCCTATACCGATAATGCTGAAAGTATTTTTGAATATGCCCCTTGGTTTATTAACCAAAAGGGTAAACTGGTTGAATATAAAGTCGAAAGCTGGAAACGCCATAATAATGGTTATGTTTGTAAACTAGAAGGCGTTGATGTCCGTGAAGAAGCGCAATTATTCGCTAACGTGGAAATCTTTATTGATCCAGTATCACTGCCTGAATTGTCAGAAGAAGAATTCTACTGGCGTGAGTTATTTGGCATGCAAGTTTACACTACTCAGGGCTACCACTTAGGTGAAGTGACTGATTTGATGGAAACAGGCTCCAATGATGTTTTGGTGGTGAAAGCAAATTTAAAAGATGCTTTTGGCCAAAAGGAACGATTAATTCCGTTCCTTGAAGAGCAAGTGATCAAGAAAGTTGATCGTCAAGCTCAACGGATCGAAGTTGACTGGGATCCTGGATTCTAATCACACTAACAGATAAGCGAGTAACGCAATGTGGATTGGCATAATTAGCCTTTTTCCCGACATGTTTCGAGCCGTGTCTGATTATGGTGTGACAGGTCAAGCGGTAAAAAAAGGTCTTTTATCATTAGAAACATGGAATCCTCGTGATTTCACTCATGATAAACATCGCACTGTTGATGATAGACCTTACGGTGGTGGCCCTGGCATGTTAATGATGGTTCAGCCTTTGAGCGATGCCATTCAAGCAGCCAAACAAGCCGCACCGAGTAAGGCGAAAGTGATCTACTTATCTCCTCAAGGTCGTAAACTTGACCAACAAGGAGTAGAAGAATTGGCAACTCATGAGAATTTAATTCTGATTTGTGGCCGATACGAGGGAGTAGATGAACGCATTATTCAATCTTATGTTGACGAAGAATGGTCAATTGGAGATTTTGTAATGACGGGTGGGGAAATCCCAGCCA
Organism: Vibrio aphrogenes; assembly: GCF_002157735.2. NCBI lineage: Bacteria > Pseudomonadati > Pseudomonadota > Gammaproteobacteria > Vibrionales > Vibrionaceae > Vibrio > Vibrio aphrogenes. The sequence continues at coordinate 1,864,738 of NZ_AP018689.1, read as the reverse complement.
TGACGTTAATTGATTCGGTATCTCGGTTTGTTCCGGGGGTACTTGGAGATTTTGCGTCGGCAGAAGAAGATTCTTTTGCGAATGGTTTGTTAGATTGTCCTCACTATACGCGTCCTGAAGTGTTAGATGGTGAACAAGTGCCAAGTGTACTGACTTCCGGAAACCACGAGGACATTCGTCGCTGGCGATTACAACAATCGCTAGGCCGAACTTGGCTTAGAAGACCAGAGCTTCTGGAAAACCTAGCTCTGACTGACGAACAGGAACAATTGCTGGCGCAGTTCATCATTGAGCAGCGGTCTTTAGGTAATAAAGATAGAAGCAACTAGCCTAATAAATTTAGTATCAGTTTAATCTAGGAAATAAACACATGAGTAACATCATCAAGGCTCTTGAAGAAGAGCAAATGAAACAAGACATCCCTGCATTTGCACCAGGTGACACTGTTGTAGTTCAGGTTAAAGTTAAAGAAGGCGACCGTGAGCGTCTACAGGCATTCGAAGGCGTTGTTATCGCTAAGCGTAACCGTGGTCTTCACTCAGCATTTACTGTTCGTAAAATTTCGAACGGTGAAGGTGTTGAGCGTGCTTTCCAAACTCACTCTCCAATGGTTGATAGCATTGAAGTTAAGCGTCGTGGTGCAGTACGTCGTGCCAAATTGTACTACCTACGTGAGCGTTCTGGTAAGTCAGCTCGTATCAAAGAGAAGTTGACTAAGAAGTAACGCACGCTGCGTTCTCAGAAATAAAACGGGTCCCAAATGGGGCCCGTTTTTTTATTAAGGATCGCTTCGCTGCTAGGGGCGCTTCGCTTCTCGTTTCTAGTTGCTAGGAAAAGATCGTTCGCGATCGATGTTGCCTTTATAGACTCTATTAAACGTACGGGGATGAGGTAAGGGCGCTACGCTGCTAGAGTCGCTTCGCTTCTCGTGACTCGTTGCTAGGAAAAGCGCATCAGCGATCGCTGTGTTTTTGCATGCACCTGATATGAGTTCCGAGAGCCTTCGCTTCGTGTTGCGAGTAAAAAGCATCACGCTGTACATTATCTATAAAACATAGCAATTTCATTTGTTGTCAGTTGCTTCAGTCCAGCATAATTTTCTTCATCACGCATCACGCATCACGCATCACGCATCACGCAACATTATTTTCGGCTCTCGAGCGCAGCGTCCCGTAACACGGCTGCGTTTTTACCACTTTTGCTTTTCCGAGCTACGAGCAGCGAAGCGCCCTAGGTACGAGTACCGATATAAAAATGAATCTTCTTCGCTGTTCGGCTCCCGAGCGTAGCGTCCCCGTAACACGGCTGCGTTTTTACCGCTTTTGCTTTTCCGAGTTACGAGCAGCGAAGCGCCCTAGGTACGAGTACCGATATAAAAATGAATCTTCTTCGCTGTTCGGCTCCCGAGCGTAGCGTCCCCGTAACACGGCTGCGTTTTTACCGCTTTTGCTTTTCCGAGTTACGAGCAGCGAAGCGCCCTAGGTACGAGTACCGATATAAAAATGAATCTTCTTCGCTGTTCGGCTCCCGAGCGTAGCGTCCCCGTAACACGGCTGCGTTTTTACCGCTTTTGCTTTTCCGAGTTACGAGCAGCGAAGCGCCCTAGGTACGAGTACCGATATAAAAATGAATCTTCTTCGCTGTTCGGCTCCCGAGCGTAGCGTCCCCGTAACACGGCTGCGTTTTTACCGCTTTTGCTTTTCCGAGCTACGAGCAGCGAAGCGCCCTAGATTCGAGTACCGAAAAATCACTTCTTCCCATTCTTTTCCAAAAAAGCTACATTCCTTGTAACAAAATTATCAAAGGAGAGAGAAGCAATGGTACGTATTGCGATTGCAGGCGCAGCTGGCCGTATGGGCCGTAATCTGGTAAAAGCGGCTCACTTAAATTCAAATGCACAAGTGGCAGCAGGATCAGAACGCTCAAGGTCGTCATTAATTGGAGTGGATCTTGGTGAGCTAGTGGGTGAAGGCAAGTTTGACGTTGCGATGGTTGATGACTTAGCACAAGTTATCGAGCAGTTTGATGTGATTATTGATTTCACCGCTCCAGTGAGCACGCTCGCCAATATTGAGTTGTGTAAGCAGCATAGCAAAAAAATTGTCATTGGTACCACGGGCTTCTCAGAACAAGAAAAGCAAATTATTGATAATGCCGCCCAAGAGATAGCGATTGTCATGGCGCCTAACTACAGTGTTGGCGTTAATTTAATGTTTAAGCTTCTTGAAAAAGCCGCCAAAGTGATGGGAGACTACTGTGATATTGAAATTGTTGAAGCTCACCATCGTCATAAAGTAGATGCTCCATCGGGAACGGCGCTTGGTATGGGTGAAGCAATCGCTGGTGCCATGGGTAACAAACTAAGTGATGTTGCGGTGTATGCTCGTGAAGGAATAACCGGAGAGCGTACCAAAGACGAGATTGGTTTTGCGACAATCCGAGCTGGCGATATTGTGGGTGAGCATACAGCTATGTTTGCAGATCTTGGTGAGCGTGTAGAAATCACACACAAAGCAACCGATCGTATGACCTTTGCTAACGGAGCCATTAAAGCTGCGGTATGGTTAAATAATCAAGAAAGTGGTTTTTACACCATGCATGATGTACTTGGATTAAATGATTTGTAAGTGTTTTTTGAAATATTAAAGTGCACTAATATTCATTGTTGTATTTTTTATTATCTCTTTTAAAAATCATTAATTGTTAAAGTCGCTCTATAATTGAGCGGCTTTTTTTATTTTTTCGCATTAATTGGTAATCGTTTGCTAATTATTTTTTAGTTTGTATTTTGGGGTTTTAGTTTGTTTTTTTAACTGATATTTAATTATTTGTAAGTTTTCTTTGGCTTTTTTTCGTTTTTTTACATTGTTTACTTTTTTTACTTTGGGTTGAGATGGTTTTTTTCTTTTTTTTATAATGTAAGGTATGTATATGAAAAATTATAATAGAAAACTGTAGTTTTTAGGTGTTTGGATTTATAAGTGGTTTGTGTTTGCTGATAACTAATATTTCTTTTTTATCAGTATTGACACATTTCATTAGCATCTCTAAAATAGCGCCAATTTACCTAAATTCCATCTTGATGGTGATTTAGTAAGATGAGAGCGAGAGCTTATACGTAATTTATGCATATTTATTCTGGAGGTTATCTTGAGTAATTCCGCACTGTTAGTCCTAGAAGATGGGACAGTGTTCCGCGGTCAATCCATTGGCGCTGATGGAACAGCCGTTGGAGAAGTAGTTTTTAATACCTCGATGACGGGGTACCAAGAAATCCTCACTGATCCTTCCTATTCACAGCAAATCGTTACTCTAACTTATCCCCACATTGGCAATACCGGTACTAACTCAGAAGATGAAGAATCCTCTTCCATTCATGCTCAAGGCTTAGTTATCCGTGACCTTCCTCTAATCGCTTCAAACTTCCGCAGTGAACAAACCCTTTCTGAATACTTAAAATCCCAAAATATTGTTGGCATCGCTGATATTGATACGCGTAAGTTAACGCGTATTTTGCGTGAAAAAGGAGCGCAAAATGGCTGTATCGTTGCGGGCCCTACGTTTGGAGAGCAATCATTAGATGAAGCCTTAGCTCTGGCGAAAGCAAAAGAGTTTCCAGGACTTAAAGGTATGGATTTGGCGAAAGTCGTTTCAACCAAAGAAACTTACGCATGGAAACAAGGCTCTTGGACATTAACGGATGGTTTGCCAGAAGTGAAAAGCGATGCTGAGTTGCCATATCACGTTGTTGCTTATGATTTTGGTGCAAAACGCAATATTTTACGCATGTTAGTTGACCGTGGCTGTCGCCTAACCGTGGTGCCAGCTGAAACTTCTGCACAAGAGGTGTTGGCTTTAAATCCAGATGGTATTTTCTTATCAAATGGCCCGGGAGACCCTGAACCTTGTACTTATGCGATTGAAGCGACCAAAACCTTTCTCGATAAAGGATTGCCGATCTTCGGTATTTGTTTAGGTCATCAAATCCTTGCATTGGCCTCTGGAGCAAAGACCATCAAGATGAAATTTGGTCATCATGGTGCTAACCATCCAGTGAAAGATTTGGATCGAAATGTTGTGATGATTACGTCTCAAAACCATGGTTTTGCCGCAGATGAAGCGACGTTGCCAGAGACGTTACGTGCAACACATAAATCTTTATTTGACGGTTCTTTACAAGGCATTCATCGTATTGATAAGCCAGCATTTAGCTTCCAAGGTCACCCTGAAGCAAGCCCTGGTCCTCATGATGCAGCACCATTATTTGACCACTTCATTGAACTTATCAAACAACACAAAGCGTAACTTGGAGTAGTAAAAATGCCAAAACGTACTGACATAAAAAGCGTACTGATTTTAGGAGCTGGCCCGATTGTTATTGGTCAAGCCTGTGAATTTGACTACTCTGGCGCACAAGCGTGTAAAGCTCTGCGTGAAGAAGGCTATCGAGTTATTTTGGTTAACTCGAATCCTGCGACTATTATGACCGACCCTGAGATGGCCGATGCGACTTATATCGAACCTATTCATTGGGAAGTGGTGCGTAATATCATTGCCAAAGAACGCCCAGATGCTGTTTTACCTACCATGGGTGGCCAAACGGCATTGAACTGTGCGCTTGATTTAGAAAAGCATGGTGTACTTGAAGAGTTCGGTGTTGAAATGATTGGTGCAACGGCGGATGCGATTGATAAAGCTGAAGACCGTTCACGCTTTGATAAAGCGATGAAGTCTATTGGCCTTGAGTGTCCACGTGCAGATACGGCGAAATCCATGGAAGAAGCTTATAAAGTTCTCGATATGGTTGGCTTCCCTTGTATCATCCGCCCGTCTTTTACTATGGGTGGCACTGGTGGCGGTATTGCTTACAACAAAGAAGAATTTGAAGAGATTTGTCGTCGTGGTTTAGACCTATCCCCAACTAACGAGTTATTAATCGACGAATCTTTGATTGGCTGGAAAGAATATGAAATGGAAGTGGTGCGTGATAAAGCAGATAACTGCATTATCGTTTGTTCCATTGAAAACTTCGATGCGATGGGTATCCACACCGGTGATTCCATTACTGTTGCTCCAGCTCAAACCTTAACCGATAAAGAATACCAACTCATGCGTAACGCTTCTCTAGCGGTCTTGCGCGAGATTGGTGTTGAAACGGGGGGATCAAACGTTCAGTTTGGTATTAACCCTAAAGATGGTCGTATGGTGATCATCGAAATGAACCCTCGAGTCTCTCGCTCATCGGCATTGGCATCGAAAGCAACAGGTTTCCCGATTGCAAAAATTGCTGCAAAACTTGCCGTTGGTTACACACTTGATGAGTTGATGAATGACATTACTGGTGGGGCTACACCAGCGTCGTTTGAACCGACTATCGATTACGTTGTGACGAAGATCCCTCGTTTCAATTTTGAAAAATTTGCCGGTGCTAACGACCGTTTAACGACCCAAATGAAATCCGTGGGTGAGGTGATGGCGATTGGCCGTAACCAGCAAGAGTCTTTACAAAAAGCCTTGCGCGGCTTAGAAGTTGGCCGTAATGGTTTTGATGAAATGGTGGATCTCGACTCACCAGACGCACTGACTAAAATTCGTCAAGAGCTTAAAGACGCTGGTTGTGACCGTATTTGGTATATCGCTGATGCCTTCCGCGCGGGAATGTCAATTGACGGGGTCTTTAATTTAACTAATATCGATCGCTGGTTCTTAGTGCAAATTGAAGAAATTGTTAAGCTTGAAGCGCAAGTGAAAGCGGGCGGATATGCTGGGTTAAACGAAGAAGTACTTCGCAAGATGAAACGTAAAGGTTTTGGCGATGCACGTTTAGCTAAATTACTTGGTGTGGCAGAAAGTGAAATTCGCCGAGCTCGTGAGCAATACAATATTCATCCGGTTTACAAGCGTGTGGATACTTGCGCGGCAGAGTTTTCATCTGATACTGCTTACATGTACTCATCCTATGATGAAGAATGTGAAGCAAATCCATCAGATAAAGATAAAATCATGGTCTTAGGTGGTGGTCCAAACCGTATCGGTCAAGGGATTGAATTTGATTACTGCTGTGTTCACGCTTCACTCGCATTACGTGAGGATGGTTATGAAACCATCATGGTCAACTGTAACCCTGAAACCGTCTCAACCGACTACGATACTTCTGACCGTCTGTATTTTGAACCAGTGACACTAGAAGATGTGTTAGAAATTGTCCGTATCGAAAAACCAAAAGGCGTTATTGTTCAATACGGTGGGCAAACACCACTTAAATTAGCTCGTGCGCTAGAAGCTGCTGGAGTGCCTATTATTGGTACCAGCCCAGATGCGATTGACCGCGCCGAAGACCGTGAACGTTTCCAAGCGGCAGTTGAGCGTCTTGGTTTATTACAACCACAAAACGCAACCGTAACGGCACTCGAACAAGCGGTAGAAAAAGCCCGTGAAATTGGCTATCCATTGGTGGTTCGCCCTTCTTATGTGTTAGGTGGCCGTGCAATGGAAATTGTCTATGACGAGCAAGATCTACGCCGCTACTTTAACGAAGCGGTAAGCGTATCGAATGAATCACCAGTATTGCTTGATTTATTCTTAGATGATGCTGTTGAAGTCGACATTGATGCGATTTGCGATGGTGAGCGCGTCGTGATTGGTGGCATTATGGAGCATATTGAGCAAGCGGGTGTGCACTCTGGTGACTCTGCCTGTTCATTACCAGCTTACACATTAAGTCAGGAAATCCAAGATGTGATGCGTGAGCAAGTTGAAAAGCTGGCTTTTGAGCTCGGTGTTCGTGGCTTGATGAATACTCAGTTTGCGGTGAAAGAGGGCAAAGTCTATCTCATCGAGGTTAACCCACGTGCCGCTCGTACCGTGCCGTTTGTATCCAAAGCTACTGGCGCACCACTTGCGAAAATTGCTGCACGTGTCATGGCCGGTCAATCTTTAGAATCACAAGGGTTTACGAAAGAAATTATTCCACCGTATTACTCCGTGAAAGAAGTGGTGTTGCCGTTTAATAAATTCCCAGGTGTTGATCCGCTGTTAGGCCCAGAAATGCGCTCAACAGGTGAGGTGATGGGCGTTGGTAAAACTTTTGCTCAAGCTTTTGCTAAGGCGGAATTAGGGATAGGTAATGTTTACCCTGAAGGTGGCCGTGCCTTACTTTCTGTGCGTCAAGAAGATAAGAAGCGTGTCGTAGATCTTGCGGCACAACTGATTAAGCTTGGCTACCAGTTAGATGCGACGCACGGTACTGCTGTCATTCTGGGGGAAGCTGGAATTAACCCTCGCTTGGTAAACAAAGTGCATGAAGGTCGTCCACATATCCTTGACCGCATTAAAAATAATGAATATAGCTACATTATTAATACTGCAGCAGGACGACAAGCGATTGAGGACTCGAAAGTATTACGTCGCGGCGCTTTGCAAGAGAAAGTGAACTATACAACGACCCTAAATGCCGCCTTTGCAACTTGTATGGCACATTCTGAAGATAATCGTAATGTAGTGACATCGGTACAAGAGTTGCATGAACAAGTGAAATCTTCGTTAGCATAGCCTGGTAAGTTTTAGTTTTGCCTTTTGAGCCTCACTGGTTGTGATAAGTGAAGGGGCTTGAATAAAAGGTAATATCAATAAAGCCCACTTTACTCATTATGATTAAAGTGGGCTTTTGTTTATAAATACCAATCCTATTAATTATCTGATCATCTAATTAGTGAGATTGGTATTAATCGTTTTATTTTACGGTAGCTTTAATTAAATTTTGATATAACGCCGTTTCAAATTGAGTGATCGGTGCAATGGTACTGGTATTGGCTTGAGGATGATAATCGGTAACCAGTTGGACAAATATCGTGGCCGGTTGACCTTGTTCATCAACGACAAAGCCCGCCATATTGTGGGTAGCGAATAATGAACCACTTTTAGCCACAATTTGTCCTTTGATAGGAGCTTTTCTCATACTGGCTCGGTATTCCAGTGTGCCATTAACGCCCGCCGTAGGCATGAGGTGGACGAAGTGTAATTTATGATCATTGGCTTTGATGTATTTTAGTAAAGCATAAAGATGATTGGGTGAGATGCGGTTGTTACGTGATAAGCCTGAACCATCCTCTAAGATTGCATTAGATAAATCTATTTTGGCTTGTTGCTTTAAAATCGTTTTAATTGCTTGGCTACCATTGGTAAAGGAACCTGCTTGTTTGAAAAAATGGCCGCCTAGTGTTTTGGTTATATTATTGGCATAAAGGTTATCTGAATCTTTTAGCATATGTTCTAACAAAACAGGTAAAGTTGCTGATTGATGAGTGGCAAGTTGCTTAGCCGAATGGGGCTTTGCTTGTGCCAATTGAATACTGCCATTTAGCTTGATGTGGTTATCTTTTAAAATTTGCTGAATGGTTGTCGATGCATATAGGAAGGGGTTTTGTACGGCAAAGTTTAAGGGTAAAGGTTGCTCGCGCTTGACCAGACAGCCAGATAAAAAGTATTGATTTGTCTGAGTCGCATTCAGCTCTAAATCGCAATATTGTTCTTTTTGTTGCTGACGAGTGATGGCTCTGGCAGAGGTGCTTAACGTGATGGGTTGATGCTCAGGAACAAATGAACGCGTAGTGCCATCCTTATTGGTGTAGATAGAAGCCATCACACAGTTATTATTCAATGTTATTGCACTCGATGGGGTGCTGTAGCAAACGCCCAGAATATCCCAAGGCCAGCCAACGGCTTTTTCATAGCCAGTAAAAGCAGTGTTATCAATGAGTAAGTTGCCTTTGATTTCTTTGATTTTGGCATCAGATAAGAGCTGTTCTATATCGGCAGAGGTTAAACTGGGATCTCCGCTGAAGGTTAATATTAGATCTGATCCACTTTGTGCCAATGTGGTTTGGTAACGAAAGTCATCACCCAGTTCTATTTTGGCGGCTAAGGCGGTAAATAACTTCAAGGTGCTGGCTGGTGGAAATAGCATGTCATTGTTTTTATATAGCAAGGTTGAAGTAGGTGATTTTGCCATCAATCCTACTCGAGTTCCGGTAGGGAGAATATCAGGACTTGGGAAATGCGGCTTTTCAACAGCAGCTTGAGAATGAAAGCTAAGAATTAAAGTTAAAATGCTAATAGAAACAGAGAGTAAGCGCATGAATCATCCATGAATTTGGAATTAGAGTTGAGCGTTCAGTATAAACAAAAACGCCTACTAAAATAAGTAGGCGTTGGAAGATTCTTTTTTAACCTACAATAGGTAAAAATTAGAATGCGTAACGGAAACCAACTTGGAATTCGTCTTCTGTTTTAGCTGTGCCATTACCTACGGTAGTTGCATCGCTATCTGAAAGTAGGTTGAATGCGTATGCACCATAAACCGTTGCATTACCAAAGTAACGAGCATATTCCAGAGCGATATTATTCACATTCAGGTTATTGAATGAGCTTTCATCGGCTTTGTAGTAGTTATATGTCATGTTTACGTTGTTATCACCAAAGGTGTAACCAGCGTAAGCATCGGCCGCATTGAAATCAGACTCATCAGAAGAGGTACGAGAAATAGTACCGCCTTCATAGGTTGCTGCTAATAATAGGCCTTCATTTGTATAACGTAGTGCAGCGGTGTAAGTATCGTTATCACCAGTGCCGTTAACATCAGAGCCAGACGCATTAGCATCGGTTTGTGCGTAGCCTAGACCAAATTCTAAAGAATCAGTTAACTTATAGGCACCAATAACGCCAAAACCATCAGCATTTTGAGTGACATCGTTTCCGTCTGAATCTGAATCACCTTGAACACTGGCTTGGATGGTTAATTTTTCAGTGTTGAATGCGTAACGTAGTACATTGTTTGCACGGTCAGAGGTTGCAACATTATTTTCATTGATGTAACCACTGAAGACTTCTGCCATATCGGTGAAGTTGGTTAGGTAAGTAAAGGCGTTGTCTTGGTGACCATAAGTTAATGCACCATACGTTTGTGAATTAACACCCGCGTATAAGTAACGAGTGTTGATTTTAGTATCGTCACCGACAGGATCGCTGTTCTCAGTTAGCTCAAACTCGGTAAAACCAATGAAAGAAACATCATCATTTAGCTTTTGCTCGCCTCCTAAGTTCAAACGAACGCGTGAAGCATCGTTATAAATATTGTCATCCGTATCGGTTTTGTTGGCATCAGAGAAGTTAGCGCGGACTTCTACACGACCACCCATGTTAAGGGTTGATGTATCATCTTTGTAGATAGTTGCTGCAGAAGCGACAGTAGAGACTGAAGCAGCGGCCACTGCTAAAGCTAATAAAGTTTTTTTCATTGTATTAATCCTAATAAAATTATTTTTCCATGGAAGAATGAAAGTCATTCTATCGATAATAATAGTACTTCATTAATCTTTACCTATGGCTAACATTTTATAATGATTTTAAACAATTTAGATTTTTTTATAAAAAAACGCCTGAAGAGTACTTTCAGGCGTAATGGTATGTTCGTAGTTATTTAAGTAATAACGACTAACTTAGAATGTGTACAATAGACCTAAACGTAGAGAGTCTTCTTCGTTGGTTGAACCAAAGTCTTTGTTTTCATCTAGTAGGTTGAAACGGTAAGCAATGTAAGTAGAAATATTGCTTGTGAAGTCGTAGCCACCTGTTAGCTCTGCCCAGTTTTCGTAATCTTTATCATCAACTTGTTGGTAAGAGTAAGTAGTTACAACACGGAATTGGTTATCAAACTTGTACTGTGCAGTCGCTTCCACACCTTCAAAATCAACCGCTTTGTTGTGAGCATCTACTGCAATTGTTGCAGTTTCACCGCTGGTGTAAGTTGCACCTAGGTATAGGTTGTCATTGCTGTAGTTTACACCGCCGATGATTTGGAATTCATCGTCTTGTGCATTGCCTTGAATGTTAGTGTCACCTTGGTTAGCGGTATAACCTACTGCAAAGCCAATACCCATAGGTAGAGTGTATTTTGCTGCAACGCCGTAACCATCAGTATTATCATCAGAGCCTAAAACAGCATCAGCTTTAATGGTTAAAGCATCATTGAAGAAGTTACCAGAGTACAAGAAAGTGTTGTTAACTTGCTCGTTACCTGCTTGGGTAAATGTTTTTTGGCCACCAGAGTAGGTTGAGATATCTGACATTTGAGAGATCATTACAGTTGCAGTATCTTGACGACCGAATGATACTTTACCGTATTCAGTACCGAAACCTGCGAACATGTAACGTTGAGTAAAGTTATCGTTAGCTTCATTATTGCCTGATGATTTTACAGTTTGCTCAGCTTCATAGAAACCAAAACCAGTTAGATTGTCAGTGATTTGTGTTTCACCACCAAGGTTCAAACGGAAACGAGATTTGTTTGCCATAGTACCGTCAATTTTGTCACCATCATCTTGACCGACAAAATCACCACGGAATTCAGCACGGCCACCAACATTAAATGTTGAGGTATCGTCTTTATAGACAGTAGCAGCAGAGGCAGAAGTCGCTGTTGCGGCAGCGGCAATCGCTAAAACGAGAAATTTTTTATTCATTGTATTAATCCTAACTGTTTTTATTGTAAAAATTGGTAGCTGATGGCTACTCTGTTTTATTTTCGTGGCGCATGATTATCGTGCGACACGGTAATGTATAAGGTAAATTTTTATCGTTGTAACACGTGTTGCTGTAGCTGTTTTACTCTGTTAGTTCCCCGTGTCGATAGTTAATTTTTATGAAAATAGCTAAAAAACTTACTATTCACGTGGTTTTGTGCTTTTTTTACCAGTAAAAATCATAATATACAATGATTTAACTTTTATTTTGTCGTTTTGTGATCGGCTTCTCGATTTAGTTATTTTTAGATTTCGCTCGAAAAAGAAATGAAAATTTATTGTTGTTACATTGGTTTTTATAACCATTAGAAAAGACAATAATTTCAATGAAATGTGACGAGGGTCTTACTTTTATAGTGACTCCTGAAGCAAGTTTATTTACACTGTCGGCATACAAATTATTTCACACAGCACCCACTCAGCATTTCGTTGAGTGGGGTTTTATTGTCCGAAATTCGCTCTTTAGAGTTGAAATTGGAGTGAGGTTTAAATGGATAAAGTCCCAATGACTGTCTGTGGCGAGCAATTGCTACGTACAGAATTAGAAGCATTATTAAAGCGTCGTCCGCTCATTTCTGCAGCGATCGCAGAAGCTCGTGAGTTAGGTGATTTAAAAGAAAATGCAGAATACCACGCAGCACGTGAAGAGCAGGGTATTTGTGAGGCGCAAATTCGCGATATTGAATACAAGCTTTCAGTTGCGCAGGTGATTGATGTTTCCAAAATGGAAAATACGGGTAAAGTGATCTTCGGTACAACCGTGACGTTACTAGATATTGATACCGATAAAGAAGTGAAATACCAAATTGTTGGTGATGACGAAGCGGATATTAAAGCAGGTAAAATCTCTGTGAGCTCACCAATCGCTAGAGGTCTTATTGGTAAGATGGAAGGCGATGATGTGGTCATTTCTACGCCTGGTGGAGATAAAGATTTCGAAATCACGCAAGTGGATTATATTTAATCATCCATTTTGGTTGAAGCTTGACCAACATGACTAGACTCAAAAAGCCGCAATGATTGTGGCTTTTTTTGTGTCTCGTGGTGTGTGATGGCTGTTTTTCATGGAGGAAATAGGGGTTATGTTCATTGGATTTGAATGACCAATAACAGCATGTCAGTCAATCAAGAGAATATACGTGAATCAATAATAATACGTAACGAATCAAAAAATGAAAAAAGACCGCCGAAGCAGTCTTTCTTGAAATCAACATCTAGCTGATAAGTAAGTGATTACTTACGTGGGATTTCTATTTTACGCTGTTCGCTTTGACGGTATAACACCAATGTTTTACCGATAGTTTGCACTTTTTCTGCTTTGGTTTCGCGAACAATGGCGTCTATAATGAGCGCTTTGGTTTCACGGTCTTCAGAAGCCACTTTGACTTTAATCAACTCGTGATGGTCAAGCGCAAGTTCTATTTCCGCAAGTACAGCTTCAGTTAATCCATTTGCGCCCATTAGCACAACAGGTTTTAAACTGTGAGCTAGTCCTTTTAAGTGCTGTTTTTGTTTGGTGCTTAGGTTCATTGTGCTGCCATTTTTTTATATGATATTCAAACCACATCCTAATACAGAAGTTAAGTATTTTGGTGTTATTTGAGTATACTGGGTTGAAAACATCTATTTTAACGCCATCTATGCAGGAAGACTATATTTTCCTGAATAGTTTTTAAGTGGGCTTAGGCTTTTGAGTGAGTCTAGGCTTTATGGCGATGTTTTATAATAGCCCGCAGCTTCCATTCATGATTCGTTTGGACGTTATAGATAAATCATTAGGACTTCAATGAGTAAGAAAAAACATTCAGCCAGTTCAGGGCGTTGGTTACAAGAGCACTTTGACGATAAGTATGTGGCTGAAGCACAAAAGAGGGGTTACCGTTCTCGCGCTATCTTTAAAATCGAAGAGATTCAAGAGAAAGATAAACTCATCAAAGAAGGGATGACGGTTGTCGATTTAGGTGCCGCACCTGGCGGGTGGTCGCAATATGCAGCCGGTATTGTTGGCGATGAGGGGCAAGTAATAGCTTGTGACATTTTATCTATGGATTCCATTGCGGGGGTAAGCTTTTTACAAGGTGACTTCCGAGAAGATGCCGTATTAGAGGCCTTACTGGAACGTATTCAACCTGATATGGTGGATGTCGTAATGTCTGATATGGCACCAAATATGAGTGGCAATCTAGCGGTAGACCAACCTAGAGCAATGTATTTAGTTGAATTAGCGTTGGATATGTGTCGACAAGTTCTAGCTCCAAATGGTAGTTTTGTGGTTAAGGTCTTCCAAGGCGAAGGCTTTGATCAGTACGTCAAAGATGTACGTGAAATGTTCAAAGCTGTAAAAATTCGTAAACCAGACTCTTCACGTGCGCGTTCTCGTGAGGTATATATCGTAGCTACAGGATATAAACTGTAGTAACTTACTTTTAATTAATAGTGACCGAGAGGCTGACACCTTGAGTGACATGGCAAAAAATTTAATTTTATGGCTAGTAATCGCCGTAGTTTTGATGTCAGTTTTCCAGAGCTTTGGGCCTGGAGACAGTAACGGAAAAGCGATTGATTACACTTCCTTTGTAAAAGACGTTGGTCAAGGCCAAGTTCGTGAGGCAAAGTTCAAGGATAGAGAAATTACCTTTGTTCGAACTGATAATTCTCGCAATGTAACTTATATGCCTGTTTACGACAGTAAGCTTCTTGACGATCTTATCAATCAAAATGTAAAAGTTTCAGGCACACCACCTGAGCAACAAAGCCTTTTAGGAACCATTTTCATTTCTTGGTTCCCGATGATTCTATTGATTGGGGTGTGGATTTTCTTCATGCGTCAAATGCAAGGCGGTGGCGGCGGTAAAGGCGCTATGTCGTTTGGCAAAAGTAAAGCTCGCATGATGGGTGAAGACCAAATCAAAACAACGTTTGCGGATGTTGCTGGGTGTGATGAAGCCAAAGAAGATGTAAAAGAGCTGGTGGATTATCTACGTGATCCAAGCCGATTCCAAAAGTTAGGCGGTAAAATCCCTACTGGTGTTTTGCTGGTTGGTCCTCCAGGTACAGGTAAAACGCTATTAGCTAAGGCGATTGCGGGTGAAGCAAAAGTACCGTTCTTTAGTATTTCTGGTTCTGATTTCGTTGAAATGTTCGTAGGTGTGGGTGCATCTCGTGTACGTGACATGTTTGAACAGGCGAAAAAAGCATCACCATGTATTATCTTTATTGATGAAATCGATGCCGTTGGCCGTCAACGTGGCGCAGGTGTTGGCGGTGGTCATGATGAACGTGAACAAACGCTAAACCAAATGTTGGTTGAGATGGATGGTTTTGAAGGTAATGAAGGGATCATTGTTATCGCGGCAACCAACCGTCCTGACGTACTTGACCCTGCCTTATTGCGTCCTGGTCGTTTTGACCGTCAAGTCGTGGTAGGTCTACCGGATGTTCGTGGCCGTGAGCAAATTCTGAAAGTGCACATGCGTAAAGTGCCACTTGCCGAAAATGTTGAACCGTCACTGATCGCTCGTGGTACACCAGGCTTCTCCGGTGCCGACTTGGCTAACCTAGTAAACGAAGCGGCATTATTTGCTGCGCGTGGTAATAAACGCAATGTTTCGATGGTTGAGTTTGAATTAGCGAAAGACAAGATCATGATGGGTGCTGAGCGCCGTTCGATGGTCATGTCTGAGGAAACAAAAGCCTCTACGGCATATCACGAAGCTGGTCATGCCATTGTTGGTCGTTTAGTACCTGAACATGACCCTGTTTATAAAGTATCGATTATTCCTCGTGGTCGTGCATTAGGTGTAACCATGTACTTACCTGAGCAAGACCGAGTTAGTATGTCTCGCCAGCATTTAGAATCAATGATTTCTAGTTTGTATGGTGGGCGTTTAGCCGAAGAGCTAATTTACGGTAGTGACAAAGTCTCGACAGGGGCTTCCAACGATATCGAACGTGCGACAGATATTGCACGTAAGATGGTCACCCAATGGGGCTTCTCTGAAAAGCTTGGACCATTACTTTACGCTGAAGATGAAGGTGAAGTCTTCTTAGGCCGTAGTGTGACTCAGACAAAACATATGTCTGATGAAACTGCGCGCTTAATTGACCAAGAAGTTCGTATCTTAATTGACCGAAATTATGATCGTGCTAAGAAAATCTTAGAAGATAATATGGATATCATGCATGCAATGAAAGATGCTTTGATGAAGTATGAAACCATAGATGCTGGTCAAATTGAGGATCTAATGAATCGCTGTGAAACGATCCGTCCACCACAAGGCTGGACAGACAGTGAGGCCAAACCGGCTGAACCTGCTCCGCAAGCAGAAGAAGTTAAGGTTGAACCTAAAGTTGAACCAGTGAACACACCGGATGACACTGAATCGAATAATAAAGATTCATAAGCAGAGAGTGTTGATAATAAGCCCTGATGTGAATCAGGGCTTTTTGCATTCTGACCCACGTATAATTTTTCTTTTTACATTTTCATTAAAGGTGGACACCGAATGAAATTGACTTCAAATCAAAAAACACTTGATCTTTCAAAGCCTCAAATTATGGGGATATTGAATGTGACACCAGATTCATTTTCAGATGGTGGTCAATATCAACAATTAGAAGATGCTATGGCTCAAGTGACATCAATGATTAAGGCTGGGGCGACGATCATTGATATCGGTGGGGAATCAACGAGACCTGGAGCAAAAGAAGTTTCTCTTGATGAAGAGTTACGCCGTGTGATCCCTTTAGTGAAAGCCATACGACAAGTCTCCGACGTTTGGATCTCCATTGATACTAGCAAAGCACAAGTGATGAAACAGGCGCTAGAATGTGGGGCGGATATGATCAATGATATTCGCTCCTTATCTGAACCTGGGGCGATGGAAGTGGTTGCTCAAGCAGGAGTGCCGGTGTGTATTATGCATATGCAAGGCCAGCCTAAGACTATGCAGGAAAATCCTGATTACAAGGACGTTTTGCAAGAAGTGGATAAGTATTTAACGCATAAGATTGATGAGTGCATTCAAGCAGGCATCATACGTGAGAATATTATTATTGATCCCGGATTTGGTTTTGGAAAAACGCTAGCACATAACTATCAATTGCTTGCCCACTTAGAACATTTTCATCATTATCACCTACCTATTTTGGCGGGCATGTCGAGAAAATCAATGGTATCGAATGCCTTGAATAAGCCGACCAAAGAGTGCGTGATTGGCAGCATTACTTGTGCAACGATTGCCGCTCAAAAAGGCGCACAAATTTTACGTGTGCATGATGTCATTGAAACCCAAGATGCGTTGCAAATTTTGGAAATGATCAAAATAAATCAATAAAAACCTTAGATATCATTATTCAAAATAATAACGATGGAATTTAAACCCTGTTGTAACCTATGGCAATTTCAACTAATGTGCCAATAAACAACAGGTTATTGCTTGTAAATATAGGAATTATCATGTCAGAAAGAAAATATTTTGGTACCGATGGCGTACGTGGGAAAGTCGGTGAGTATCCGATCACGCCTGATTTTGTCTTAAAACTAGGTTGGGCGGCAGGCCGTGTATTGGCTAAGCAAGGCACCAAACAAGTCATTATAGGCAAAGATACTCGTATTTCAGGTTATATGCTGGAATCAGCACTAGAAGCGGGTCTTGCAGCCGCTGGGCTTAAAGCGATTTTAACCGGGCCTATGCCTACCCCCGCAGTGGCTTATTTGACACAAACTTTCCGCGCTGAAGCCGGGATCGTCATTTCTGCTTCTCATAACCCTTATTATGATAATGGCATCAAGTTCTTTTCATCTGAAGGCACAAAACTACCAGATGATATTGAATTAGCCATTGAAGCTGAAATGGAAAAAGACATTGAATGCGTTGAATCCGCGATGCTAGGTAAAGCTAAGCGTATGGTGGATGCTGCGGGTCGATACATTGAATTTTGTAAAAGTACTTTTCCTAATGAACTTAGCCTCAAAGGCTTAAAAATTGTGGTCGATTGTGCACATGGCGCAACTTACCATATTGCACCAAGTGTCTTTACTGAGTTAGGCGCAGAGGTGATTTGCATTGGTTGTGAGCCAAATGGTACTAACATCAATGCAGAAGTCGGAGCAACTGATGTTCGTGCATTACAAGCGAAAGTCTTGGAAGAAAAGGCTGACCTTGGTCTAGCTTTTGATGGTGATGGTGACCGTTTGATCATGGTTGATGAGTTAGGAAATAAAGTCGATGGTGACCAAATTGCCTATATTATTGCTCGTGATGCGTTACGCCGTGGAGAGCTAAAAGGTGGCGTCGTTGGGACGTTAATGACCAACTTAGGGATGGAAAATGGTTTGAAGCAATTAGGCATTCCATTTGTACGTTCTAAAGTTGGTGACCGTTATGTCATGGAGCAATTATTAGAAAAAGGCTGGAAGATTGGCGCTGAAAACTCCGGCCATGTTATTTTGCTCGATAAAGTGACAACTGGGGATGCGATTGTTGCCGCACTGCAAGTGTTGGCCTCTGTTGTGGGTAGTAAATTATCGTTGAGTGCATTAGCCTCAGGCATGACCTTGTACCCTCAAGTCTTAGTGAATGTTCGATTCTCAGGTGATTCTGATCCGCTACAAAATACTGCAGTACTTGAAGCGGTCGCTAATGTTGAATCCCAACTCGGCGATAAAGGCCGAGTGCTATTACGTAAATCAGGTACAGAGCCATTAATTCGAGTTATGGTAGAAGGTGAAGATGCGCAATTAGTGGATTCTTCCGCTCACGCTATCGCAGCAAAAGTAAAAGAAAACTGCTGATAATTAAAGGTGGTAAGATGATTAAGCCTGCTTTTAGGTAATTGATTGCAGGTTTAATCACGCTTTTGTGCCTTTTTTAATCATTTGAACAGTAAGTTGAGCTTTTTTGATAATTTTCACTTGTCAGCTTTGTCAGCTTTCGATAGTATCACTCCGCCTCATTAGGGAGGTGCGTTATTGTTACTTAGCGATAAGTGGTAATGGCTCAGAAATTTAGAACATAGGTGGAAAAATGTTAACAGTTCTACTTGTGATTTATCTACTGGTTGCGCTTGGTGTAATTGGCCTAGTGTTGATTCAGCAAGGTAAAGGCGCAGACATGGGAGCTTCGTTCGGGGCTGGAGCATCAAATACAGTATTTGGCTCTGGTGGCTCAGGTAATTTCCTTACTCGTTCAACCGCAATTTGCGCAACGATATTTTTTATCATTAGTTTAGTTCTTGGCAATATTTCAACAGCTAAACATGAATCTAAATTTGCAGCTCCAAACTTAAGTGTTGAGCAAAAAGCAGATGAAGTAAATAACGTTGCAACTGATGAAATTCCTGCTCCTAAGAGCGGTGATGAAATTCCTCAGTAAGATCTTGTAAAATAGATTAAATAATATTGCCGAGATGGTGAAATTGGTAGACACGCTAGCATGAGGTGCTAGTGCCTTATGGTGTGGGGGTTCAAGTCCCCCTCTCGGCACCATTATTGTGTAAAACTTGTAATGTCTATTTCAGAGCGTATAATGCCGCACAGAAATAGAAGTAAAATCGGACGCGGGGTGGAGCAGCTTGGTAGCTCGTCGGGCTCATAACCCGAAGGTCGTCGGTTCAAATCCGGCCCCCGCAACCAATCCTCTTTAGGTATTCGATTACAAGTTTTTATGTTGAAATGCTGATTTTCAACATAGCTAAGCTAAACTATAAGCTTAGTAATATCAGGGTCCAGCAATAAAAAACCCCGACATTTCGGGGTTTTTTATTATCTGTTTGCTTTGATGGGATAAATTTCCATCAAATGGTCATACAGATAAGGCATGGTGTTTGAATTGGGCTTTAAGCCCTTTTTTTGTTTCTGGACGATTGGCTTTAAGCTTAACTTCTTAGTTTTGTTAGCTTTCTTATGTAAAGGTTAGGCTGCAAATGTGGAGAAAGCTTCATTTCCGGAGAGAATATGACTGGTTTAGAAAAACAATTAACAGAATTATTAGAAGCGCCAGTAGCGGCTTCTGGTTATGAATTGGTTGGCTTGGAGTTTATCCGAGCAGGTGAGCACTCGACATTACGCATCTTCATTGATCATGAGAATGGTATTACCGTCGACGATTGTGCAGAAGTAAGTCGCCAAGTAAGTGCTGTAATGGACGTTGAAGATCCGATTACGGTTGCTTACAACTTAGAAGTTTCATCTCCAGGTTTGGAGCGTCCTTTATTTAAACCAGCACATTATGAGCAATTTATTGGTCATGAAGTGAATGTGGTTTTAAAAATGGCCATGAATAATCGTCGTAAATGGAAAGGTGTGATTACTTCTATTGAAGGCGAGATCGTAACGATCACCGTTGATAACCAAGAAGAACAATTTGCTTTAAGTAATATTTCTAAAGCTAACTTGATACCAAAATTTTAAGTCTGAAGAGGCATAACATGAACAGAGAAATTTTAGCGGTTGTTGAAGCAGTTTCGAATGAGAAAGCTGTTCCCCGTGAGCGTATTTTTGAAGCATTAGAAATTGCTTTAGCTACGGCAACAAAAAAGAAAAGTGAACACGAAATTGAAGTGCGTGTTGAGATCGATCGTAAAACAGGCGATTTTGAAACCTTCCGCCGTTGGTTAGTGGTTGCTGAAGTTGAATTTCCAACAAAAGAAATTTCAATTGAAGCGGCGCAGTTTGATGATGAATCAATTCAACTGGGTGAGTACATCGAAGATGATATGGAATCAGTTACTTTTGACCGTATTACGACTCAAACTGCTAAGCAAGTTATCGTACAAAAAGTTCGTGAAGCTGAGCGTGCACAAATCGTTGAGCAATTCATTGATAACGAAGGTGAGTTAGTCACCGGCGTTGTGAAAAAAGCCACTCGTGATGCGGTTATCGTTGATCTTGGCAATAACGCAGAGTCTGTAATTTTACGTGAAGATCAACTTCCACGTGAAAACCTACGCCCAGGTGACCGTATTCGTGGTCTTTTATATGCGGTAAAACCAGAAGCACGTGGTTTCCAATTGTTCTTAACTCGCTCTAAACCAGAGATGTTAATTGAACTCTTCCGTATTGAAGTGCCAGAAATTGGTGAAGAGCTGATTGAATTAAAAGCGGCAGCTCGTGATCCAGGTTCTCGTGCGAAAATCGCAGTGAAAACCAATGATCGCCGCATTGACCCTGTGGGTGCTTGTGTTGGTATGCGTGGCGCACGTGTACAAGCCGTTTCAGGTGAACTTGGCGGTGAGCGTATTGATATCGTTCTGTGGGACGATAACCCAGCGCAATTTGTAATTAATGCCATGGCACCAGCTGATGTGGCTTCAATCATTGTTGATGAAGATTCACACTCAATGGATATTGCCGTTGAAGCTGATAACTTAGCGCAAGCTATCGGTCGTAGCGGTCAAAACGTTCGTCTTGCTTCTCAACTAACTGGTTGGGAATTGAACGTAATGACAGTTGAAGACCTGAAGAAGAAGCACCAAGAAGAATCTGGTGCCGCGATTGAAAACTTCATGAAGCATTTAGATATCGAACAAGATTTTGCTGAAATGCTAGTAGAAGAAGGTTTCACCACCTTAGAAGAAATCGCTTATGTTCCAGTAAACGAACTACTTGATATTGATGGTCTAGAAGAAGAGCTAGTTGAAGAACTGCGTACTCGTGCGAAAAATGCACTAACGACGCTTGCTCTTGTTCAAGAAGAATCATTTGAAGGTTTAGAGCCTGCTGAAGACCTACTTGCTTTAGAAGGCTTAGAGCGCGAATTAGCGTTCAAACTTGCCGCTAAAGGTGTAGTGACTTTAGAAGATTTAGCTGACCAAGGCACCGATGACCTAGAAGGCATCGAGGGCTTAAGTGAACAACGTGCTGGTGAATTAATTATGGCCGCTCGTAACATTTGCTGGTTCGGCGACGAAGAATAACTTTCAGCAAGGAGAAAGCAGTATGACAGAACTGACAGTGAAACAACTAAGTGAAGAAATTGGTACGCCAGTTGAGCGCTTAGTAGAACAACTTGCTGATGCTGGTATGAAAAAAACCAGTACAGACAGCGTTACTGATGCAGAGAAACAACAGCTTCTTGCGCATCTAAAAAAAGGCAATGGCTCTAATTCAGAGTCAGAACCAACTCGCTTAACTTTACAACGCAAAACCAAAAGCACACTAAGCGTGTCTGCAGCTGGCGGCAAAAGTAAAGAAGTACAAGTTGAAGTGCGTAAAAAGCGCACTTACGTGAAACGTTCGGCTATCGATGAAGAAGCCAAACGTGAAGCGGAAGAACTTGCCGCACGTGAAGCTGAAGAAGCAGCAAAACGTGAAGCGGAAGAAAAAGCAAAACAAGAAGCAGAAGCTAAGGCGCAAGCTGAAGCCGAAGCAAAAGCGAAGCGTGAAGCTGAAGAAAAGGCAAAACGTGAAGCTGCAGAAAAAGCGAAAGCCGAAGAAGCCAAAGAGGCGAAGGCGGCCGCTCAACGTTCTCCTGAAGAAAAAGCGAAACATGAAGCTGCTAAGAAAGAAGCAGAAGCTCTAAAACGCCGTCAGGAAGAAGAAGCTCAACGTAAAGCAGAACAAGAAGCACAGAAATTGGTAGAAGAAGCACGCAAATTAGCGGAAGAAAACGCAGCTCGTTGGTCTGAAGAAGAGCAGAAAAGTAAAGAATCTGAAGATTCAGACTACCACGTAACAACAAACAAACATGCACGTGATGCAGAAGACGAAGCCGATCGCCGTAGTGAAGCTAACCGTCGTAAAAAGAAAAAACCTGCGAAGAAAGAAAAAGATGATGACCGCTTTGGTGGCAATGGTCGTAATGCCCGTGGTGGCCGCAACAACCGTAAAGGTAAGTTAGCAAAACCAACATCTATGCAGCAAGGTTTTGATAAAAATGCGACAGTTGCTAAAGCTGACGTTGTGATTGGCGAAACGATCGTTGTTTCTGAACTGGCAAATAAAATGTCAGTAAAAGGCACTGAAGTCATCAAAACTATGATGAAAATGGGTGCAATGGCAACGATTAACCAAGTTATCGACCAAGAAACAGCACAATTAGTTGCTGAAGAAATGGGCCACAAAGTTATTCTACGTAAAGAGAATGAATTAGAAGAAGCCATTCTATCTGATCGTGATAACACCACTGAAGCTGTGCCACGCGCACCGGTTGTGACTATCATGGGTCACGTTGACCATGGTAAAACCTCAACTTTGGATTATATCCGTCGTAGCCGTGTTGCTTCTGGCGAAGCGGGTGGTATTACTCAGCATATCGGTGCTTACCACGTTCAAACTGATAATGGTATGGTTACCTTCTTAGATACTCCAGGACACGCCGCGTTTACTTCAATGCGTGCTCGTGGTGCTCAAGCGACTGATATCGTAGTTCTTGTGGTTGCAGCCGATGATGGCGTAATGCCACAAACAATCGAAGCGATTCAGCACGCGAAAGCCGCTGAAGTACCATTGATTGTTGCGGTAAACAAAATCGATAAAGAAGATGCAAACCCTGACAATGTGAAAAACGAGCTTGCTCAATATGACGTTATCCCAGAAGAATGGGGCGGCGAAAACATGTTCGTTCATATTTCTGCGAAACAAGGTACTAACATTGATGGCCTATTAGAAGCTATCTTGCTACAAGCTGAAGTTCTAGAACTTAAAGCGGTAACAGATGGTATGGCATCAGGTGTGGTCGTTGAATCTCGCCTTGATAAAGGTCGTGGTCCGGTTGCGACAGTACTGGTTCAAGCGGGTACTTTACGCAAAGGTGACATCGTTCTTTGTGGTCAAGAATATGGCCGTATTCGTGCGATGCGCGATGAAAATGGTCAAGAAATCACAGAAGCAGGTCCGTCTATTCCAGTTGAGATCTTAGGTCTTTCTGGTGTACCAACATCAGGTGATGAAGCGACAGTGGTTCGTGATGAACGTAAAGCGCGTGAAGTTGCAAACTACCGTCAAGGTAAATTCCGTGATGTGAAATTAGCTCGTCAGCAAAAATCGAAATTGGAAAACATGTTCTCTAACATGGAAGCCGGTGAAGTGGCTGAATTGAACGTAGTATTAAAAGCGGATGTTCAAGGTTCTGTTGAAGCGATTGCCGATTCTCTACGTAAACTTTCAACTGATGAAGTTAAAGTGAATATCGTCGGTTCGGGTGTTGGTGGTATTACTGAAACAGATGCTGTTTTAGCCGCGGCTTCAAACGCAATCATTCTTGGTTTTAACGTACGTGCTGATGCTTCTGCTCGTCGTACTGTTGAAAATGAAAACCTAGACTTACGTTACTACTCAATCATCTATCAATTGATTGATGAAGTGAAACAAGCGATGGGCGGCATGCTGGCTCCTGAGTTTAAACAAGAAATCATTGGTCTTGCAGAAGTTCGTGATGTGTTTAAATCTCCGAAACTGGGCGCAATCGCAGGTTGTATGGTAACGGAAGGTGTGATTAAGCGTAGCAACCCAATTCGCGTTCTACGTGATAACGTGGTTATTTATGAAGGTGAGCTAGAATCACTACGTCGCTTTAAAGATGACGTTCAAGAAGTGCGTAATGGCTACGAATGTGGTATCGGCGTTAAGAACTATAATGATGTTCGCGCAGGTGACCAAATCGAAGTATTCGAAATCGTTGAAATCCAACGTACTCTTGATTAATCACAGTCTTGTTACCTTAACGGGTATCTGACTAACGGTTGTTAAATACACCATGGGGAGCCTCGTTGCTCCCCATTCTTTCTGTATAAGGGTTTTATTTTAAATCCACAGATGTGAGAAAAGATATGTCAAAAGAATTTAGTCGTGCACAACGTGTTGCACAACAATTACAAAAAGAACTGGCTTCGATTTTACAACGTGATGTTCGCGATTCACGTATTGGGATGGTGACCATTTCAGATGTGGAAGTCTCTCGTGACCTAGCTTATGCAAAAGTCTTTGTGACTTTCTTATGTGTCGGTGAGCAGACCCCTGAATCGAGCCTTGCTGCTTTAAAAGAACATGAAGTGGCTGTTCGTATGGCTTTAGGGAAACGTATTCGTTTACGTTTAACCCCAGAAGTTCGTTTTACTTATGATAATACCTTAGTTGAAGGTATGCGTATGTCTAACCTAGTGAGTGAAGTCGTTAGCAAAGATAATTTACGCAAAAAAGAAGCTGGTCGTGAGGACGAAGGAGAAGAGTAATGGCTCGTAGACGTCGTGGTCGTCCTATTGACGGCGTTTTATTATTAGATAAGCCAACCAGTATTAGTTCGAATGATGCGTTGCAAAAAGTGAAACGTATCTATTTTGCTGAGAAGGCCGGTCATACTGGTGCCTTAGATCCATTGGCTACCGGGATGCTACCGATTTGCCTAGGCGAAGCGACTAAGTTTTCGCAATTTTTGCTCGACTCAGATAAACGTTATCGCGTTATTGCTAAATTGGGTGAACGTACCGATACCTCAGATTCTGACGGTGAAGTGGTACAGACTCGTGAAGTGAAGGTAGATCGTGGCCTACTTGAGCGTTGTATTGCCAAGTTTCGTGGTACTACCGATCAAATACCTTCGATGTTTTCGGCTTTAAAATACCAAGGTAAGCCTTTGTATGAATATGCGCGTCAAGGCATCGAAGTACCTCGTGAGTCGCGTAAAATTACGGTTTTTGAGATCAATCTCCTCCGCTTTGAAGGTCAAGAAGTTGAAATGGAAGTCCATTGCTCCAAAGGGACTTATATTCGAACTATCGTCGATGACCTAGGTGAAATGCTTGGTTGTGGCGCTCATGTGACTTACCTTCGTCGTATTGGTGTCTCGCATTACCCATACGAAAAAATGGTTACTCTTGAGCAATTAGAAGCGCTTTTAGAGCAAGCTCGAGAGCAAGAGATTGAGCCACGTGAACTATTGGACCCACTTTTGTTACCTATGGACACCGCGGTACAAGACTTGCCTGAAGTGAATATGATTCCTTCTGTGGCCGATTTTGTGCAGCACGGTCAGCCAGTACAGATTGCAGGCGCACCGACAGAAGGTGTTGTTCGCATGACGATGGGGCCTGAGCGTACTTTCATTGGTGTGGCACACATTGATGATGATGGAAAAGTGGCGCCAAAGCGTTTAGTGGTATTTAGGTAAGAGCGGAAGTTATTTCCAGTTCCTAGGATATCGACTCTCGTGGCTCGGGCGCTTCGCTTCTCGTATATCGAAAAAGCGGTCTGTGGTAGTTGACAGGTTAGCCAATCACATAAAACTTACCTCGAGCAACGAGCAACGAGCAACGAGCAACGAGCAACGAGCAACGAGCAACGAGCAACGAGCAACGAGCAACGATAGATGTGAAACTCTTTGCTTTTGCGATTCCGTTCATCTATAATCCGCGCTTCGCGTGTCGGCTGAATCAGAGATTGGCTGACACATTTTATAAACTACTCTTAATTAGGAGAGCATTATGTCTCTGAATGCAGAAACTAAAGCAGCAATCGTTGCAGAATACGCACAAGCTGAAGGCGATACAGGTTCACCAGAAGTTCAAGTAGCACTACTTACTGCTTCTATCAACCACCTACAAGGCCACTTCGCTAACCACAAACAAGACCACCACAGCCGTCGCGGTCTTCTACGTATGGTTTCTCGTCGTCGTAAACTTCTAGATTACCTAAAAGGTAAAGATCTAGAGCGTTACTTCGCACTAATCCAACGTCTAGGTCTACGTCGTTAATTCGTCGTTTGGTTTAGTACCAAGATTAGAAGTATTGGTTTATGCATGATGGCGATGAGTCGCCGAAATAATTAAACAGATACCAAAAAAGGAGCTTCGGCTCCTTTTTTGTTGTTTAAATTCTTGTGTTGATCCCAGCTTATTACCCTGCAAGATAAGACTTTTTGCCTCACCTAGTTTATACTATGCCTCGTTTGGTTAGTTCTTTGCTGAAATAGTGAAGATTGATCATACCTCTATCACTTTACAGTCACCGATGTCGACCATGAAGGTCGCGACTAATAACAAGGTTTTTTATTTTGGGCGGTGTGCTGAAATATGAAAATGTTGCTATTAGTCGCGATTGGTAAAGTGAATGAGAGCTCATCTTTAAACTCAAAATTAAGGAATTTTACGTGAATCCAATCGTAAAGAAATTTCAATACGGTAATCATACCATTACTCTAGAAACGGGTGTTATTGCTCGTCAAGCTACTGCAGCTGTTATGGCTAGCATGGATGACACTTCTGTTTTTGTTTCAGTTGTAGCCAAAAAAGAAGCGGTTGAAGGCCAAGACTTCTTCCCTCTAACGGTAAACTACCAAGAACGTACTTACGCTGCAGGTAAAATCCCTGGTGGTTTCTTCAAGCGTGAAGGTCGTCCTTCTGAAGGCGAAACGCTGATTGCACGTCTGATTGACCGTCCAATCCGTCCACTTTTCCCTGATGCATTCAAAAACGAAGTTCAGGTTATTGCAACGGTTGTATCTGCAAACCCGAATATCTCTCCAGACATCATCACTATGATCGGTACGTCTGCAGCACTAGCCATCTCTGGTGTACCATTTAATGGTCCAATCGGTGCGGCTCGTGTAGGTCACATTGACGGTCAATTAGTGCTTAACCCAAGTGAAAAAGAGCTAGAAAACTCTAAGCTTGACCTTGTGGTTGCAGGTACTGAAAGTGCGGTATTAATGGTTGAGTCAGAAGCAGACAACCTAACTGAAGAAGAAATGCTAGCAGCAGTTGTTTACGGTCATGATCAACAACAAACGGTCATTTCTGCTATCAATGAATTTGCAGCAGAAGTGGCAACACCAGCATGGGATTGGGTTGCTCCAGCAGAAAACACTGAGCTTAAAAACAAGATTGCTGAACTGGCTGAAGCAAAATTGATCGATGCTTACCAAATCACAGAGAAGATGGCTCGTTACGACCGTATTCACGAAATCGCAGCAGAAGTCAATGAAGCGCTATTGGCTGAAAACGAAGAGTTGAACTTAAAAGAAGTTCACACTATCTTCCACGATTTAGAAAAAACCGTAGTACGTAGCCGCATCATTGCAGGTAACCCACGTATCGATGGTCGTGAAAAAGACATGGTTCGTGCACTAGACGTTCGTACAGGTGTATTACCACGTACTCACGGTTCTGCATTATTTACACGTGGTGAAACTCAGGCGCTTGTAACAGCAACGCTTGGCACACAACGTGATGCACAAATCATCGATAGCCTACTAGGTGAGAAGAAAGACAACTTCCTTCTACACTACAACTTCCCTCCATACTGTGTAGGTGAAACTGGTTTCGTTGGTTCTCCTAAGCGTCGTGAAATTGGTCACGGTAAATTAGCAAAACGTGGTATCCAAGCGGTAATGCCATCAGTTGAAGAGTTCCCATACACCGTTCGTGTAGTATCGGAAATCACAGAATCTAATGGTTCATCTTCAATGGCATCGGTTTGTGGTACGTCTCTTGCTCTTATGGATGCCGGTGTGCCAATTAAATCTTCTGTTGCGGGTATCGCGATGGGTCTTGTAAAAGAAGGCGACGATTTCGTTGTACTTTCTGACATCCTAGGTGACGAAGACCACCTTGGTGATATGGACTTTAAAGTAGCCGGTACGAATGAAGGTATCACTGCGCTACAAATGGATATCAAAATTGAAGGTATCACTAAAGAAATCATGCAAATTGCGCTTAACCAAGCTCAAGGCGCGCGTAAGCACATCCTAAGCGTAATGGATGAAGCGATTTCTGGTGCTCGTGAAGAGATTTCTGAATTTGCGCCACGCATTCACACCATGAAGATCTCGGCTGAGAAAATCAAAGATGTGATTGGTAAAGGTGGTGCGGTAATTCGTGCTCTAACTGAAGAAACTGGCACAACCATCGAAATCGAAGATGATGGCACCATCAAGATTGCAGCAACTGAAGGTGAAGCTGCGAAAGAAGCGATCCGTCGTATCGAAGAAATTACTGCAGAAGTTGAAGTTGGCCGTATCTACACAGGTAAAGTCGCTCGTCTTGCTGATTTTGGTGCATTCGTTACGATTCTTCCTGGCAAAGATGGCCTAGTACACATTTCTCAAATTGCAGATAAGCGTATTGAGAAGGTGTCTGACTACCTATCTGAAGGTCAAGAAGTTCAAGTTAAAGTACTTGAAATTGACCGCCAAGGTCGCGTACGTCTAAGTATGAAAGAAGCTGTCGAGAAAACGGAAGAAACAGCAGTTGAACCATCAGCTGAATAAGTTGTCTCAACATAACGCTTGATAAAAGAGGGGCTACGGCTCCTCTTTTTTTTGCCTAAAATAAAGATGGGTAATGACGTTAAGTCGGACAAAGATGCTCACTGAGGAATAGTTGGTGAGTCATGGAAACAAAGTGTATATTGAACATTAGTTTATTGGACTGGTTATTACTTTGAGCGTTAAAGTGCAGAGTAAGGTCGGCGGAAAAGGAGCACGGAATTCGTGAAATATTTTAAATGGTTAAGCTTGATGAGCGCTTTCTTTTTATTCGGGTGTGCAAATCAAGGTAATTCTTCAAATTCATTTGTTTATCCGCCGTTAGCAATTCCTTTGCAACCTTCGGTTCAACAAGAGCTGCAGATCGCTCGCCTTAACCAATTAGTTATGCGCAAAGAAGTCAGTACTAGCGTACGTGCTCAGATGTTTGCTGAGCGAGGACGTTACCTTGATAGTGTTGGGATGGCTGATCTGGCGCGTTTAGATTATGAAACATCGTTAAAACTGAATCCGGCGCAATCTGAAGTTTTTAATGTGTTGGGTGTTTATTATACTCAAATGAGTGACTACGATTCGGCGTTTGATGCCTTTGATTCCAGCCTAGAGCTCGATCCTAATAATGAGTATGCGGAGCGCAATCGAGCCATTGCTTTGTATTATGCTGAGCGTATTCCGTTAGCATTACAAGATATGCAAAGTAACTATGATAAAGATCCCAGCGATCCCTATCGAGCATTATGGTTATTTTACATTGAACGTGAAATGGATGAGCAAAAAGCGCTAGAGCATCTTGAGCAGCATTATCAAGAGAAAGACGAACAATGGGGATGGCAATTGGTGGCGATGACTTTAGGTCATGTGAATCAAAATGACATTCTAGAATCGGTGGCGATGGGTACTCAAAATAATGTTGAATTAGCCCAAAAACTGACAGAACTGTATTTTTATCTGGCTAAGGATTATCAATACAAAGGAGATTACTCCAATGCTATTGCTTTGTATAAGTTAGCGATATCAATGAATGTGTACGAGTTTTCAGAGCACCGTTATGCGTTCTTAGAGTTGGGACGTATTTTTAAAGCGATTCAAACCGAACGTGCCCAAGAAGCAGCGGAACAAAAAAGTGACGCCACGAAAGGAAGCCAAGAGCCTCAGGAATCGAATAATCGTCCACAGCAAGTATACCGAGCGCCTAAACTTAGTGCGTAAATGAAACTTAGTGCGTAAATAGAAACTTAGCGCGTAAATAGAAACTTAAAATAAAGGCCTCTAATGTGAGGCCTTTATTTATTTCCATTGAATACTTATTATCCTTAATTGCCCATTATTGTTGACTGCTGATAGACCTTGATTCTTTCGTTGGCATGCAGCGAGAATGGGAACTCGGGTGCTGATCGTCAATTAGGGCGTTTGAATTAAACCTGCTAACTGGTGCCAATAGCCATTACATTGTTTATGATCGGTGATGATTCGGTGTTGGTTATCTTCATTAGCTTTAAAGTCAGCTAATGTAGTAAGCGTATCAAGACCTAATGGGCTCAAGCGCACAACATCGACCAATCCTTTCATGCTTTCAAGATCATTACCTAAATTGTAGCAATAGCCTGATTGAGTCTGTATGCCATTGAGATTAAACACCTCTTGTCCTTCTTGGCTACTGACTTGAATTCCGGTTGGGTACTTAATACAACAAGTCTCACAATCGTCTTTGGCTTTATTTTCTGCCCGAGCGGTAAAGCAGCGAGCAGAATAGGCTAGTGGTAAATAACCGTAGCTGAACACTTCAATTTCAAACTGATTTCGAATACCTAGTGTGTCGCATTGTTGTAAGGTTTGTTGTAACCAATCACGCGAGAGCTCGACCGGCATACACCAACGAATCATTCCTTGTTGTGCAAATAATTTAAGGGTGTGCGCGTTGTAAGTGTTAACGGCGGCTCCTACCACAAACGGAACTTTGGCTTGATGAGCGAGTTGGATCCCGGAAACGTCATTCGCTTCGATAGCAAAGTCACCATTATCGATGTACTTTTTCATCACATTAACTTCGCTGGGTGCTTCTAACAAAGCCATCGTAGAAAGTACGACTTGCTTGCCGGATTGCGCGAGGTCTTTTGCAATCTCAAACCATTGTGCAGGTTTCATTTCACGGCGTTTGGAGCACACCGCTTCACCAAGATAGATAATATCTGCTTGGCTATGTTTCGCTTGTTGGTAAAAGGCTTCAACGTCTTGTTTCGGCCAGAAATATAAAATCGGCCCTAGAGAATATTGAAAAGAAGAATCTTGAGTCATAGTCTATTTCCTTGATCACTGCCATTTACGGTGATAAGCACCGAGTGTGGTTTGGGTGCCTTCTGACACATTGGCAAGCGTTGCATTCCATTGTGGTTGCACTTGATAGCTCTCAGGAGAAGCCAAATAACGGTCAATCGCAGCACGCCAAGTTTTGGTGACTTGCTCAACATAAGCTGGGCTACGTTGACGACCTTCAATTTTGACGGAAGCGACATTGGCAGCAAATAGCTCGGGGAGCATGGATAAAGTATTTAGGCTGGTAGGTTCTTCGAGTACGTGATAACGCTGCTCTTCACCAGTAATGTTAATATCAAAGCGGCCTTTGCATAGGGTCGGGTAACCGGCATTCTCACCGTCACCATAACGGTCAATCAAAATATCATTAAGGCGTGATTCTAATCCATGTTCAGTTTCTTGCCAGCGTACATATTTAGCCGGAGAGCACGCGCCAACCGTATTTGGAGATTCGCCCGTTAAATAAGAAGAAAGGTAACAACGCCCTTCAGACATAATGCATAAACTGCCAAAAGCAAACACTTCAAGTTCAACCCCTTGTGGGATGTTGCGTGATAACTGTTTGACTTGATGCATTGAAAGTACACGAGGTAATACAACGCGTTTTACATTGAAATTATTCGCGTAGTATTGAATAGCGGCACTGTTGGTCGCAGATGCTTGTACCGATAAATGCAGTTCCATTTCAGGGTAACGTTTTGCCGCATAATCGAGTAAGGCGATATCAGCAACAATCAGAGCATCAACCCCTAAATCTGCGGCTTTATCAACGGCATTAGTCCAGCGTTCAAAGCCATTTGGGTGGGCAAAAGTATTTAAAGCGACATGGATTTTTTTCTTATGGTCATGCACATAGTCGACCGCCTTGTCGAGTTTTTTGTCGTTAAAGTTAAGCCCAGCAAAGTGTCGCGCGTTGGTATCATCTTTGAATCCAATATAAACAGCATCCGCTCCACAATCGATAGCTGTTTTGAGCGCAGGTAAATTGCCTGCAGGGCACAGTAGTTCCATCCTGACTTACCTTATTAATAATATGATGAACGTCATTTTATGGGATTCATTGCCTAGAAAATTGATATAAGGCAGGTTTACGTTGGTTATCCCTACCCATAAAGTGGTTTTTTATCAGAATTGAGTGCTTTTTTTGACGCAACACAGAGATAATTTGTTTTGAATAAGTAAAGTAGTGGCTTTTATGTGGAGGTATTATGCTTTCGAGTCTTCATTCTAAACTGGTGATGAACGCTGCGTCACTGATGTCTATTCCTGCCAAGCTGATCCCTCAGTCTGTGCATAATAAAGTGTTATTAGAAGGATTACAGCGTGTCTTTCATGAAGCTTTAGAAGATGGTGATTTTGAGTTTTTACAAGATCGTTGGTTAAAAGTGTCAATCTCAGACCTGAACTTAAGCTGGATGATCAGTTATCAAGATGAAAAACTGATTGTTTCACAGTCGCCACAGTCACAAGATGTCAGCTTTTCAGGCACTCTTAATGATCTGGTATTAATTGCAGGGCGCAAAGAAGATCCTGATACGTTATTTTTCCAACGTCGTTTAAAGATTGAAGGGGATACTGAGCTTGGACTAGAAGTGAAAAACTTAATGGACAGCTTAGATTTAGATTCTTTACCTAAACCGGTCACGCAATGCATGGAGCAACTGGCGAATTTTGTGCAAAAAGGAATGAGTCAGCCGGCGACAAAAGAAGTGCTAGCCTAAAGCGTTGGCCTGATCCCAAGTGTACTCATTAGCTGCTCATTATTGATTGTAGAACAAAGGCTTATAATAGAATTATACCCTGGTTCTCAAGTCTTTTTTAGACAATTTCTGACGCTCTAATGAGTATGATGGGGATAATGAAAATTGAGGCGAGGTATCGTTTTCAATCTTCGTATTCAATTACAATAAGAAAAATGACATTCGAGGGTAAATTCAGTATAGAATCTTGCCCTTCATTTTCTTAATTATGATGAGACTGACCATGCAAATTCGTACTGAAGCTCCGGCGGATATCCTACCTATTGATGCATTATTAAAATCGGCTTTTCCAACATCTGCTGAAGCAAAGCTGGTTCGCTCTTTACGTGAAAATAGCCGTTTCACTTTATCTTTAGTGGCGTGTAGCGATGAAGGGGAAGTGATTGGTCATGTTTTATTTACACCGGTTACCATTAATGGTGAAGATTGTGGATGGCAAGGATTGGCACCGGTAACCGTTAAAGAAGGCTATCGAGGTCACGGGGTGGCTGAACGTTTAATTCGCGCAGGCTTAGATTCACTATTAGAATTTGGTTATACCGCTTGTGTTGTACTGGGCGAGCCGGACTACTATTCACGCATCGGCTTTCAAGATGCCGCCTCATTTGGTCTTACTTCCATTTATAATGACTTGCCAGAGTTTACTCCCGGCGCTTTTCAAGTCATGGCACTGGAAGGCACACCTTTCACCGATAAGTCGGGTTTGGTAGAATACAGCCCTGAATTTTAATCCTGATCATTTAAGCGCTGACACGCACTCACAGCGAAGGCATTATGCTCGATAGACAACAACAGACTTATCTAAAAGAAATGGGCATTACCGTGTGGGAGTTAGCTCACCCTGAGAGATTGCTCGGCTATCAAGCACCAGGGATTATCTTACCAGCAGATTGTTCGTTGCTGCTGGTGGCGGATGCTTGTCCACAAGGCCAAGATGCGAGCTTATTCATTAAAGTGCTTGCCAGTATGAAATTGCAACCTCAGCAAGCTTTACATCTCACGCCCGCTCAAGTGACTCAACTGCAAAAGCATGCGTTAACTTGGGTGTGGTTTGCAGGATGTGAGGCGGAAATGGCTGAGACGTGGCAAGGTGTGAAGCAATTGACTTCACCCGCTCTTGCGGATATTCATGGTAACACGCAAAATCGTCGTGATTTATGGCAACAAATTTGTTCGTATAACGATTTATCGGCATAACGATTTCATTACAGCACTAATGTATTATCCCCCCTTAATTTTTTCATACCGTTAAGAGCTAATCACTTTATGTCGAATGAGCAATATCTTCCTTTACAGCCTGAGCATTTAGATGCCGTTTGGGCGATAGAACAATGTGCCCACTCTCACCCTTGGTCTGAAACCATGATTCGTGATTTATCGCACCAAGATTCAGCCAATTCCAGTAAATATCAATTTGCCTTATGGGTAGATAACCAACTGGTGGGCTATGTGTATAGCCAAAATATTGTGGGTGAGGTGACCTTGCTAACCATCGCGGTGGATCCTAAGCAGCAAGGTAAAGGCTATGGCCGCAAGCTGTTAGAACATTTAATCGAATACAGTGAAAACGCAGCAGCGGACAGTATTTGGCTTGAAGTCCGTGAGAGTAATCGAGGCGCTTACCATTTGTATGAGTCTTTGGGCTTTAATGAAATTGATCGCCGAGTGAATTATTATCCTTCAAATACCACTTCTCATGGTAAAGAAGACGCCATTATCATGAATATGATGTTGGACAGTTTTAACCCCTTTGCTTAGAGATAATGCTTTAACCTAGAGTTATCGTAAATTTTGCGTATAATTCGCCCATCTCACTTGTGATCCCTATCGTAAAGTGATCCTAATATTTTTTTGTCGTCGATGAGATGGCAATAGCTCAAACAGTTTATAAGGTTTCCATTCATGTCATTCCTTACCGAAGTCGGCAAGCGTCGTACGTTTGCGATCATCTCCCACCCGGATGCGGGTAAAACCACCATTACTGAAAAAGTATTATTATTCGGAAACGCAATTCAAACCGCAGGCTCGGTAAAAGGCCGTGGGGCAAGCCAGCACGCGAAATCGGACTGGATGGAAATGGAAAAAGAACGTGGTATTTCGGTGACCACTTCGGTCATGCAATTTCCTTATAACGATTGTCTTGTTAACTTACTCGATACCCCAGGACACGAAGATTTCTCGGAAGATACTTACCGTACTTTAACCGCGGTGGATTCTTGCTTGATGGTGATTGATGCGGCCAAAGGTGTCGAAGATCGAACTCGTAAGTTAATGGAAGTAACTCGTTTACGTGATACGCCAATCGTTACTTTCATGAACAAATGTGACCGTGATATTCGTGATCCAATGGAGCTTCTTGATGAAGTGGAAAATGAATTAAACATGGCATGCGCACCGGTATCTTGGCCAATTGGCTGCGGTAAAGAATTTAAAGGCGTGTATCACATTCATCGTGATGAGACGATCTTGTATTCCACCGGTCATGGTCACACCATACAAGAAGTCCGTATTGTGAAAGGTTTGGATAATCCTGAACTGAACGCAGAAATTGGTGATGAGCTAGCAGAACAGCTACGTGAAGAATTAGAGCTGGTGATTGGTGCCTCACACGAGTTTGATCAAGAGCTATTCCTAAAAGGTGAGCTAACGCCGGTATTCTTCGGTACGGCGCTGGGCAACTTCGGTGTCGATCACATGCTAGATGGCTTGACAGAATGGGCTCCTGCTCCAATGCCTCGTGAAGCGAATGAACGTAAAGTGGAAGCTACCGAGGATAAATTCTCCGGTTTTGTGTTTAAGATCCAAGCCAATATGGACCCTAAACACCGTGACCGTATTGCCTTCATGCGAGTGGTGTCTGGTACTTATAAACAAGGCATGAAAATGAACCATGTTCGTACCGGTAAAATGGTCAACATTTCCGATGCAGTAACCTTTATGGCTGGGGATCGTTCGCGTGCTGAAAATGCTTATGCAGGCGATATCATTGGTCTTCATAACCACGGCACTATTCAAATTGGTGATACGTTTACTCAAGGTGAAACGCTGAAATTTGCGGGTATTCCCAACTTTGCGCCAGAGTTATTCCGTCGTATTCGTCTACGTGATCCACTAAAACAAAAGCAATTGTTAAAAGGCTTAGTTCAACTTTCAGAAGAAGGGGCGGTGCAGGTTTTCCGTCCATTACAAAATAACGATTTGATTGTGGGTGCGGTCGGTGTGCTACAGTTTGATGTGGTCGTGGCTCGCTTGAAGTCAGAGTATAACGTTGAAGCGATTTATGAGAGTGTCAACGTGGCAACGGCTCGTTGGATTGAGTGTGATGATGATAAGAAACTAGAAGAGTTCAAGCGTAAGAATCAAACTAACCTCGCATTAGATGGTGGAGATAACTTATCTTACATCGCGCCAACAATGGTGAACTTAAACTTGGCTAAAGAGCGTTTTCCGGATGTGATGTTCCGTGCAACCCGTGAACACTAATTTGTGAATACACATTGATAATAGAATGAAAGGGTTGGCGTAATGTCAGCCCTTTTGCTTTAATGAAATGAGCTGACGTTGCCCGGAGAAAGTGTATGATCTTAGCAAAACTGAAATATTGGCTAGCCCGTTATGATGCTTGGTGCGAGGAGTTAGGCCTCACACCTGAACATAAACGTAGCTGCTGTGCTTATCGTTCGGAGAGTCGCCCGCAACAAAAATCCAAGGGTAAAACAGAATTTAATGCCTGAATATTCTTTTATCGATAGTCATTGTCATTTTGATTTTCCCGCTTTTTCAGACACTCAATCGGAATTACTCAAAGCTCATCAAGCGGGAGTGAAGCGAATCGTAATTCCTGCGGTTGGTCTCAGTAACTGGCCGCTGATACAAGCCCTTTCTCAACAATATCCAGCTCTTTATTATTCTCTTGGTTTTCATCCTTATTTTATTGATCAGCATCCCGAGGATGCGTCTCAACAATTAGAGGCCGCATTAAGACAACGTGATAGTAAATGCGTGGCAATTGGGGAATGTGGTTTGGATTTTATGCTCAACCAAGAGCGATTAACCCAAGAGATGATCGATAAACAATATGAGTTATTGGATTGTCAATTACAGTTAGCGACTCAATATCAATTACCGGTAATTATTCATGCTCGGAAAGCACATGATAAAGTCTTGGCTCGATTAAAACGTTATCGATTAAAAAAAGGTGGTGTTATTCACGCTTTTTCAGGAAGTAAGCAACAGGCAATGGAATATGTCAAATTAGGCTTCTATATTGGAGTAGGGGGCGTGATTACGTATTCTCGAGCGAAAAAAACGCGTCAAGCAATCGCACAGTTACCTTTAGAGAGTTTGCTGTTAGAAACGGATGCGCCTGATATGCCGGTATCGGGATTTCAAGGACAACCCAATCACCCTGAGCGACTTATTGAGATATTTAATGCACTTTGCTCTTTAAGAAAAGAAAATAAAGCAGTTATTGAGCGACAAATTTGGAAAAACAATGGTGTTTTGTTTGGTTGGAATTTATGAAATTTGTTGCGTAAATGCAAACGTTTGCTGTCTGGTCAATATCAAAAAAGTAAACATATAGTGACTTTTGTCACATAGGTGTATGTTTTTCATTTTTTTTTCATGAATAAGTGTGAGGGTGGTATTACTTTGTTACCAATTGTCAGAGTATAATCGCTTCCGCTTTTTAGAGCCCTAAACTTTTTTAACCAATTTTAATAAGGAAGCCATATACCATGAGCCTGGTTATGAGCATTGTTGGAATGATTTTCCTGTTGGCAGTAGCAGTACTATTTTCTGACAACCGCAAAGCAATTAATTTTAGAACCGTGGGTGGCGCATTTGCTATCCAATTCTGCTTAGGTGCGTTTGTACTGTACGTACCTTGGGGACGAGATATGCTAGCCGCCATGACAAATGGTGTTCAGCATGTCTATAACTATGGTAACGAAGGTATCGGATTTTTATTCGGCAGCTTAGTTAACTTCTCTGTTGAAGGCGTTGGATTTATTTTTGCCTTTAAAGTACTTCCTACTATCATTTTCTTCTCTGCTTTAATCTCTGTTTTATACAACATTGGTGTGATGCAGATTGTCATCAAAGTATTAGGTGGTGCTTTACAGAAAGCGTTAGGTACTTCTCGTGCGGAATCAATGTCTGCGACAGCGAACATTTTCGTGGGTCAAACGGAAGCACCGTTAGTGGTTCGTCCATTCGTACCTAAAATGACACAATCAGAATTGTTTGCTGTTATGTGTGGTGGTTTGGCTTCTGTTGCTGGTGGTGTAATGGCTGGTTATGCGGCAATGGGCGTGCCGCTCTCATACCTGATTGCAGCTTCTTTCATGGCAGCACCTGGTGGTCTTTTGTTTGCTAAAATCATCAAACCAGAAACGGATCAACCAATTGAGCAATTGGGTAATGGTAGTGATGAGGAGGATGATAAACCTGCGAACGTTATCGATGCCGCTGCAGTAGGTGCGTCTTCAGGTCTTCAACTTGCATTAAACGTTGGTGCAATGTTATTGGCATTTATTGGCTTGATTGCACTGCTTAATGGTATTTTAGGCGGAGTAGGTGCTTGGTTTGGTATGCCAGATCTGACGCTTGAGCTTATCTTAGGTTATGTTTTTGCGCCAATCGCTTGGTTAATTGGTGTGCCATGGAGTGAAGCGACACTGGCGGGTTCTTTCATTGGTCAAAAAACCATTTTGAATGAGTTCGTGGCTTACTCTAATTTCGCCCCATATTTAGCTGATGGTGCAACGGTGGTTCTTTCTGAGAAAACCAAAGCCATTATTTCATTTGCTCTATGTGGTTTTGCGAACTTGTCTTCTATCGCGATCCTATTGGGTGGCCTAGGTGGCTTAGCACCAGCACGTCGTTCTGAAATTGCTCAAATGGGTATGAAAGCGATTCTTGCAGGTACATTATCTAACTTAATGGCCGCAACTATTGCTGGTTTCTTTATTACGCTACAAAGCCTGTAATAAAACCTGCGGGTATAGACACAATTAAAACCTTATCAAGCCGTAGCCATGATGCTGCGGCTTTTTTGTGTGCAGAGACCTCTCAAGAATGTTCCCCCCCCCAAAAAAAACCGTTGTATTGAATGACCTCTAGTTATCCGCAACTGAGGTTAGTGATTTGCAGTTGAGATTGTTATTTGCAGAGGTTATTGAGAGATACCAGACTGAAACCCTCGTGCAAGATCTCATTTTTTTATGAGATACAAATCGTTTGCGCAAAGGATAGTGACTGACCTCACGAAATAAATCGGTATAATGGGTTGTAGATTCTTATTCGTACTGGTTGAGTGCCAATGAGAGATGTTTACAATACATGATGTGTTTACAACCCTCCACTGATTAACGGGAAGATGGGTTGTGCGGTGACAA
This sequence comes from Vibrio aphrogenes, assembly GCF_002157735.2. Lineage (NCBI taxonomy): Bacteria > Pseudomonadati > Pseudomonadota > Gammaproteobacteria > Vibrionales > Vibrionaceae > Vibrio > Vibrio aphrogenes. Next base: position 1,825,484 of record NZ_AP018689.1, on the reverse strand, counting down.
GGATTGCAATTAGTTCACCACAATGGACTAAGTCTTCAAGGAACCAAGTCCGTTCATTTCAGGTAATTGGGGCATTGACGTTATTTTTTATAATAGCGCCAAGAATCGCACTACACTTTAACTAAGCTTAGCTCGGGTGTGATAACCCCTTTGCCAACATAATTTTTTGATATCGGAGATAGAAATGAGCGATTTACAAGCAGCAGCTTTACGTGCACTAAAATTAATGGATCTTACGACGTTGAACGACGACGATACAGATGAGAAAGTGATTGCCTTATGTAAAGATGCAAAATCACCTGTTGGCAATACCGCTGCCATTTGTATTTACCCACGTTTTATCCCTATTGCGAAGAAAACATTACGTGAACAAGGTACGCCAGATATTCGTATCGCCACGGTAACGAACTTCCCACATGGTAATGACGACATTGAAATCGCTGTTGCTGAAACAAAAGCGGCTATTGCGTACGGTGCGGATGAAGTGGATGTGGTTTTCCCATACCGTAACTTAATTGCTGGTGACGAAAAAACAGGTTTTGAGCTTGTTAAGCAATGTAAAGAAGCGTGTGGTGATATTTTATTGAAAGTCATTATCGAAACTGGTGAATTAAAAGAAGAAGCCTTGATTAAACGCGCTTCAGAAATCTCAATCGAAGCTGGCGCAAACTTCATCAAAACATCAACCGGTAAAGTGGCAGTCAATGCGACACCAGAATCAGCTGAAATCATGTTGAATGTCATCAAAGACATGGGCGTAGCAGACAAAGTTGGTTTCAAACCTGCTGGTGGTGTTCGTACTGCGGAAGATGCACAAGCTTATCTTGCTATGGCAGAACGTATTTTAGGTGCAGATTGGGTCGACAATATGCATTACCGTTTTGGTGCATCAAGCTTACTAGCTAACTTATTAAATACTCTAGGTAAAGGCGAAAAAGCGGCTGAAGGCGGCTATTAATTTTGCTCACGCCCATTGTCGAGCGAAGCCGTTCGGCGATGGCGATTTATCAGGAATACTGATGAATTACTCTATTCCTGACTTTTTATCGAGTTTAAATAGGTAGGTTAGTAATGTTTTTTGCTCAAGAGATTATTCGTAAGAAGCGTGATGGTGAAGAACTCACCGCTGAAGAAATTAATTTTTTCATTCAAGGTGTCGCGAAAGATACTATTTCTGAAGGTCAGATCGCCGCGTTTGCCATGACCCTCTTTTTCAATGAAATGAACATGAAAGAGCGTATAGCGTTAACATGTGCAATGCGCGATTCGGGCATGGTCATTGATTGGTCACATATGAACTTTGGTGGCCCAATTGTGGATAAACATTCGACTGGCGGAGTTGGGGATGTTACCTCATTAATGCTAGGCGCAATGGTGGCGGCATGTGGTGGTTTTGTCCCTATGATTTCAGGTCGTGGGCTAGGCCATACTGGTGGTACTCTGGATAAATTAGAGGCTATCCCTGGCTATAACATCATGCCAACCAATGATGTGTTTGGTAACGTCACTAAAGATGCCGGTGTAGCCATCATTGGTCAAACTGGAGATTTAGCGCCAGCCGATAAGCGTGTGTATGCGACTCGTGATATCACGGCAACAGTGGATAACATCACGTTAATCACCGCGTCCATTTTATCGAAGAAATTGGCAGCAGGTCTTGAATCTTTAGTCATGGATGTGAAAGTAGGTTCTGGCGCCTTCATGCCGACTTATGAAGCCTCTGAAGAATTAGCTCAATCTATCGTTGCGGTTGCTAATGGTGCGGGGACTAAAACTACCGCTATTTTAACCGATATGAACCAAGTGTTAGCTTCCTCTGCGGGTAACGCTGTTGAAGTAAAAGAAGCCGTTCAATTCTTAACTGGCGAGAAAAACTCTCGTGGTGAAGTACGTAACCCTCGCTTATTTGAAGTGACGATGGCGTTATGTGCTGAAATGTTAGTTTTGGCCAACTTGGCTGACAACACAGAGCAAGCACGTGAGAAACTACAGCTTGTACTCGATAATGGCAAAGCCGCAGAGTGCTTTGGCAAAATGGTCGCTGGTTTAGGCGGTCCAAAAGATTTTATGCAAAATTACGATGCTTATTTACCAAAAGCGGATGTGATCAAGCCCGTCTTCGCTCAACAAGCTGGTACAGTAACGGCAATGGATACTCGCGCAATTGGCATGGCCGTTGTCGCGATGGGTGGCGGCCGCAAAGTGGCTTCTGACACAATCGATTATGCGGTTGGCTTTGATCAATTCATCCGTTTAGGTGAACAAGTCGATGAGACTACACCACTGGCTATGATTCATGCTCGTAGTGAAGCTCAATGGCAAGAAGCAGCAAATCAATTACAACAAGCGATTACAGTGTCTGATGGTACTTATCAACCGACACCAGAAATTTATCGCCAAATCCGAGCGGAAGATCTGTAATTGATCTCTAGAGGAGAATAAACCATGAAACGTGCGATTATTTTAGTACTCGATTCTTTTGGGATCGGTGCAACACAAGATGCAGACAAATTTGGTGATGTGGGTGCAGATACCTTAGGTCATATTGCAGAGCAATGCCATAAAGGTTTAGCTGACAATGAACATCGTTCAGGACCTTTGTGCTTACCAAACCTATCGAAACTTGGTCTTGCTTTGGCTGCAAAAGAGTCAACGGGTTCTTTGCCTATGGGCCTAGAAGCACCAACAGAAATTACCGGTGCTTACGCTCACGCTGCTGAGCTATCTTCGGGCAAAGACACTCCTTCTGGTCACTGGGAGATTGCGGGTGTTCCGGTATTATTTGACTGGGGTTACTTTACTGACGAGAAAAATAGCTTCCCACAAGAGTTGTTAGATAAAATCGTTGAACGTGCCAACTTACCAGGTTACTTAGGTAACTGTCATTCATCAGGTACGGTTATCTTGGATGAGCTTGGTGAAGAGCACATGCAAACAGGGAAACCTATCTTCTATACGTCAGCGGATTCGGTATTCCAAATTGCTTGCCATGAAGAAACGTATGGCTTAGAGAACTTGCTTGAATTGTGCCAAATCGTACGTGAAGAGCTTGAACCTTATAACATTGGTCGCGTTATTGCTCGTCCATTTGTTGGCAACAAGCCGGGTGAATTTGCTCGTACAGGTAACCGTCGTGATTTATCGGTTGAGCCACCATCAGCAACGATCTTGCAAAAGCTGGTTGATGAGAAAAATGGCCAAGTAGTCTCGATTGGTAAAATCTCTGATATTTATGCTGGTTGTGGGATCACACAAAAAGTTAAAGCGACCGGTATTGAAGCTTTATTTGATGCCACGCTTGAACAAGTGAAAAAAGCCGGTGATAACACCATCGTTTTCACTAACTTTGTGGATTTCGATTCATCATATGGTCACCGTCGTGATGTGGCTGGATATGCAGCAGCGTTAGAATATTTTGATTCACGTTTACCTGAAATCCAAGCGTTATTACAACAAGACGATGTATTGATCTTAACTGCCGATCATGGTTGTGATCCAACCTGGCCGGGAAGCGATCATACTCGTGAACATATTCCGGTTTTAGTGTCTGGTCCTAAGATTCCAGCTGGTTCATTAGGTCGCCGTGATACGTTTGCCGATATCGGTCAAAGCCTAGCTGAGTACTTTGGTACTTCTGATATGGAATACGGAAAGTCGTTTTTATAGATAGACGAATCTCGTTGCTCGAATGCTCGTAACTCGAATGCTCGTAACTCGATAGTGACAGCATTCGATTAAACAAACTTATAAAGATTAATTGTCCGAGTGCTTTGTTCGAGAAGCAAAGCGCTCTAGTTACGAGAAGCGTAGCGCACGAGCTACGTATCTCATAAACGATTAAACAAAAATACATATGAAGGATATACAAACATGGCAACTCCACATATTAATGCTGAAATGGGTGATTTTGCAGACGTAGTTCTGATGCCAGGTGACCCGCTACGAGCGCAATACATTGCTGAAAACTTTTTAGATGATGCGGTACAAGTTTGTAACGTACGTAATATGTTTGGTTACACCGGTACTTACAAAGGTCGTAAAGTGTCAGTAATGGGACATGGCATGGGTATCGCTTCTTGCTCTATCTATGTGACAGAGTTAATCAAAGACTTTGGTGTGAAGAAAGTGATCCGTGTGGGTAGTTGTGGCGCAGTCAGCGATGACATCAAATTACGTGATGTCGTGATTGGTATGGGCGCTTGTACTGATTCAAAAGTAAACCGTATGCGTTTTAAAGATCACGATTTTTCTGCTATTGCTGATTACCACATGGTAAAAAATGCAGAAGAAGCAGCAAAAGCTCGTGGTATTGACGTTAAAGTAGGTAACTTATTCTCTGCTGATTTATTCTACACACCAGATCCTGACATGTTTAATGTAATGGATAAATACGGCATTTTAGGTGTAGAGATGGAAGCGGCGGGTATTTACGGTGTAGCGGCAGAATATGGCGCGAAATCACTGGCTATCTGTACGGTATCAGATCACATTAAATCAGGTGAGAAAACTACCTCAGATGAGCGTGCAACGACGTTCAATGATATGATTTACATTGCCCTAGATTCAGTATTGCTTGGTGACAAATAATCGTTTTCTTTGTGTTTGAAGCGGCTTTATTAAGTGTGTTTATTCGCACTGCCACTTCAACAACCTTGATAAACTGAACAAAAAAAACCTCTTGATGTCAGCACATCAAGAGGTTTATTTTTTTCTCGTTTCTCGTTTCTCGTTTCTCGTTTATATATCTTTAAGCAAAATATTTTCGACTTCATCTTGTGGCTTATATAAGATCAATAAGCACAATAACACCCCACTGATAAAGCTTAACATCAGCATCATGTACATCAGATGATCGCTATTACGATAACGATGATCGGAAATCGCAGTTACCTTTCCTTTTTCAAAAGTAATACGAATAAAGCCGATAGTACTAGTGTCATTAAAGATGGGTTTAATTAATTGTTCTCTGCCGATACCTGCGGTTTTGAGTGGGGTATCTAAGCCAAGGATCTCTCTTACGCTTTTAGCATTATCACTGGCGACAAGTTTAATCCCTTCCGCATTATAAATAGTCGCATCGTACACTAAATCATCTGATGCGATTTGATTGGTTAACTTGAGTAAACCATCTTGATCATCATTAATGATCAGATCACTGGCGGTTAAAGATGATTGCGAGATCAATAAATTCGTCAGAGTTTCTAATTGATAATTTTGTATATGCTCATTATCACGGCTAATAACAAAGCTATTAATGATCGTATAAGCAAACATAGCAGCAAGTAGGATTATCGCGATAAATCGCAAAAATACACGCCAAGAAAACAAAGATGTTTGCATGTAATATTCCCTTTATATCGTAATAATCAATGATGAATTGGCCGTTTAGGGCTTGCGTAACCAAATTGCAATAAGGTAACTTGCTATAGCGAGCTGTGTCATAATACACAAGCTCCTTATCGACTGTGGTGTTATTTTAATACTATGGTGGCATAAATTCTAACTATTTGATTCAAAAAAGGCTGAAACATGGACGTGGTAACACCGTTAAAAATTCAACGTAGTATGTCGCTGATTAAGCGATTGCCAGAATCACAAGGGTACTCAAGTTTAGATAAGCAAAAAGCACAATGGATCGTGTTTGGTGAGTATCTATCAATAGAGTTATTAAATCGCCTCGACCATTTTACTGGGCGTTTTCATCCCGTACTTGACGCTTGGAAGGTGGGTCACTATGAAGTTGCCTTAATGGGAGGAGAATTGATCCCCGAAATGGTGGATTTTCTTCATGCTCAAGGCATAGATTGCGCTTCTATCAGCGTACTTCCTGAGCTGAGCAAACCGGGCCTAATTGTGATGGATATGGATTCAACGGCTATTCAAATTGAATGTATTGATGAAATTGCGAAATTAGCCGGAGTCGGAGCGTTAGTTTCTGATATCACGGAACGAGCTATGCAAGGTGAACTGGATTTTGAACAAAGCTTACGTGAAAGAGTAAAAGCTTTAGCGGGAGCGGATGAATCTATTTTGGCGCAGGTGCGTGCTGATTTACCTTTGATGCCTGATTTAGCCGAGTTAGTGACCACTTTAAAACAATTGGGTTGGAAAACCGCAATTGCTTCTGGTGGCTTCACGTATTTTTCTGATCACTTAAAAGAAAAGCTCGGTTTGGATTTTGCTCAGTCAAATACACTAGAAATTGTTGAAGGTAAATTGACAGGACAAGTGCTCGGTGATGTGGTTTCCGCACAAACGAAAGCCGATATTTTAGTGACTCTGGCCGACGAATATGATGTCGAGCAACATAACACCGTTGCGGTTGGGGATGGGGCGAATGATTTAGTCATGATGGCGACGGCTGGTTTAGGGATTGCGTTTCATGCCAAACCTAAAGTTGAACAAAAAGCACAAACCGCCATTCGTTATACTGGCCTTGGTGGCGTTCTATGTATATTATCCGCCGCACTTGTTCAGCAGAAGCGTATTGGGTGGAAGGCGGTTCCGTAGTAACAGCGAAAGATTCGTTTTTAGAAGCGTGTTACGGGGACGCTGCGCTCGAGAGCCGAAAAGCGGGGGAGTTGTTCGATTTTCGGCTGTTTTACTTTTTATCGCGGGGAAAGCTTATTCTCCGGAAAAGTGACCTAGGATAAGAGTATCGTGCTGCTGGGACGCTGCGCTCGAGAGCCGAAAAGCGGGGGAGTTGTTCGATTTTCGGCTGTTTTACTTTTTATCGCGGGAAAAGCTTATTCTCCAGAAAAGTGACCTAGGATAAGAGTATCGTGTCGCGGAGGCGCTACGCTCGAGAGCCGAAAAGCGGGGGAGTTGTTCGATTTTCGGCTGTTTTACTTTTTATCGTGGGAAAGCTTATTCTCCGGAAAAGTGACCTAGGATAAGAGTATCGTGCTGCGGGGACGCTACGCTCGAGAGCCGAAAAGCAGGGGTGTTGTTTGGGTTTGGACGTTTCACTGCTCGTATTTAGGAAAAGATCGTTATCCTGAAAAGCGACGTAGGAGCGCAGTTCAGGATCTCCAATCACTATTTGAGACTCAAGGTGTAGTAGGAGATTCCGTATCTTCTTCGCTTAGGCTTATGTAGAGAATGACGGCAGGTTAAAAGTCGAGACCTACATAAGCATTTATATTCAATCTATATATTCAACATATTTAATCTCTATATTCAACTAACGTAGGTACTTTCTTCATGGCAACAAAAGCAAAACGAGCGTATGTCTGTAATGACTGTGGAGCGGATTTTCCACGTTGGCAAGGGCAGTGTAATGCTTGTGGTGCTTGGAATACCATTACGGAAGTTCGTCTTGCTGCTTCACCACAAGTTGCACGTAATGAGCGCTTATCGGGTTATGCGGGGGCGGTTTCAGAAACCAAAGTACAAAATCTTTCCGATATTGATCTACAAGAAGTCCCTCGTTTTTCTACAGGGTTTAAAGAATTTGACCGGGTATTAGGGGGCGGTATTGTTCCTGGGGCGGCCGTGCTCATCGGCGGTAACCCTGGCGCAGGTAAAAGCACCCTGTTATTACAAACCGTTTGTCGATTAGCGGCGCACATGCCAACTTTATATGTGACTGGTGAAGAGTCGTTGCAGCAAGTCGCCATGCGTGCTTCTCGTTTAGGGTTACCGAAAGAGCATTTAAAAATGTTGTCGGAAACCAATGTCGATAAAATTTGCCAAATTGCAGAAAGTGAAAAACCTAAAATCATGGTGATTGATTCAATCCAAGTCATGCATGTGGCTGATGTACAATCGTCACCGGGCAGTGTGTCACAAGTACGAGAATCGGCTACCACGTTAACTCGTTATGCTAAACAAAATAATGTTGCGGTCTTTTTAGTCGGGCATGTTACCAAAGATGGAACGCTAGCCGGGCCTAAGGTGCTTGAGCATATTATTGACTGTTCAGTGTTATTAGATGGTAGTGCCGACAGTCGATTTAGAACCTTACGTAGTCATAAAAACCGTTTTGGTGCCGTGAATGAATTAGGCGTCTTTGCCATGACAGGACAAGGGCTAAAAGAAGTCAGTAACCCTTCTGCCATTTTCTTGTCTCGTGGTGATGAAGAAACCTCAGGCAGTTCTGTGATGGTGGTATGGGAAGGCACACGTCCTTTGTTAGTGGAAATTCAAGCGTTGGTCGATTATTCACAACTATCGAATCCACGTCGGGTTGCCGTTGGTCTTGATCAAAACCGTTTATCTATGTTGCTGGCCGTATTGCATAAGCATGGTGGATTACAAATGGCTGACCAAGATGTATTCGTCAACGTGGTCGGGGGCGTGAAAGTGGCGGAAACTAGCGCCGATTTAGCCTTATTGATGGCATTACTTTCAAGCTTTAAAGATAGTCCTTTACCCAAAGATGTGGTGGTATTTGGAGAAGTCGGGTTGGCTGGCGAAATTCGCCCGGTTCCTAGTGGTCAAGAGCGCTTGATGGAAGCTTACAAACATGGCTTTAAGAAAGCGATTGTGCCAGCGGCGAATATGCCGAAAGGTGGAATTGCTGGTATGCAGATCCATGGTGTGAAGAAATTGTCTGAAGCGATAGATGCGTTTGAGGAAGTGTAATAGGTCCCTAGTTACGAGTTCCTAGTCGCTAGAGGGAGATGTTGAATATTTATAATAATAAAAATATATCTTCCTTGCTTCATATTGTTAGCTCTTGAAGGATGCCCTCCAGGAACCAGGAACCAGGAACCAGGAACCAGGAACCAGGAACCAGGAACCAGGAACCAGGAACCAGGAACCAGGAACCAGGAACCAGGAACCAGGAACCAGGAACCAGGAACCAGGAACCAGGAACCAGGAACCAGGAACCAGGAACCAGGAACCAGGAACCAGGAACCCATCAATCCATTTCCTTCAAATACCCCAATCCCAACTGATTCATTTGTGTTTCGATCCAATCGACTCGTTGCCATAGATAAGGTGTTGGCTTAGCAACATTGAATTGATAAGGGTTAGGAAGGACGGCGGCTAAACGAGCCGCTTGAGGTTGGGATAATTGACTGGCGTGAATGCCGTAAAAATGTTGACTGGCTGCTTGTACTCCATAAATCCCCGGACCAAATTCGACAATATTGAGGTAAATTTCTAAAATGCGCTTTTTTCCCCATTCCAACTCGACCAGTAAACTTAAGTAAGCTTCGATGGCTTTACGGACAATATCTTTGCCTGACCATAAAAATAAATTTTTAACGGTTTGTTGAGTTAAGGTGCTGGCACCCCGAAAGCGCTCTCCAGCAATCATATCTGCGACCGCTTGTTGAGTGGAGGCAAAATCGATTCCATGATGAATAGGAAAACGTTGATCTTCGGAGGCCATCACCGCAAGTTGCATATAAGGCGAAATATTGTCTAAATTTACCCAGTTGGCTTGAGGATAAGAGTGGTATTTCTCTGGTGGAAACCAGTCTCTTTGTAATTGCCAACTCCAAACGATGGGATTGATGTATTTAAGCGGAAAAGTCAATAAAACGGAGAGAACACCAAAGAACAGCAGTGTTTTTACGATCCATTTTTTCAGCCGTTTGCCCATTTTAATCCTTTATAATGTGCAGTAAGTGTTACCAGAATAGAGCTAACACGATAAAATTGCGACATTTTGATGACTTTAAGCATCAAAAAGGAGCATTTTTTTGCCTTTTAATTGAGCTTTTTTTAAATAAAAAAGATTTTTTATCCAAATGCTCAGAGGGGATATCAGTCTTGACAGATTGTGTTATACTCTGCGCGAACTTTATATCCTATTAATAGAGTAAGACAATGACTGACTTATCAAAATACAGAAACATTGGTATTTTTGCGCACGTTGATGCGGGTAAAACTACCACGACTGAACGTATCCTTAAGCTAACAGGTACTATCCATAAAAGTGGTGAGACGCACGATGGCGAATCAACAACTGACTTTATGGAGCAGGAAGCTGAGCGTGGTATTACAATCCAATCGGCAGCGGTAAGTTGTTTCTGGAAAGACCACCGTTTCAACGTAATCGACACCCCGGGACACGTTGACTTTACAGTAGAAGTATATCGTTCTCTTAAAGTTCTTGACGGTGGTATCGGTGTATTCTGTGGTTCTGGTGGTGTTGAACCACAATCAGAAACTAACTGGCGTTACGCTAACGAATCTGAAGTTGCACGTATCATTTTCGTAAACAAACTGGACCGTATGGGTGCAGATTTCTTCCGTGTTACTGATCAAGTACGTAAAGTACTTGGTGCTACACCACTAATCATGACTCTACCAATCGGTATCGAAGATCAGTTTGTTGGTGTTGTTGACGTTCTAGAACGTAAAGCTTACGTTTGGGATGAAACAGGTCTACCTGAGAACTACTCAATTGAAGAAGTTCCAGCAGACATGGTTGATGATGTTGAGCAATACCGTGAAGAGCTAATCGAAACGGCTGTTGAGCAAGACGACGAACTAATGATGGCTTACATGGAAGGTGAAGAACCTTCTCTAGAGCAAATCAAAGCTTGTATCCGTAAAGGTACTCGTGATCTAGCGTTCTTCCCAACATACTGTGGTTCAGCGTTCAAAAACAAAGGTATGCAACTAGTACTTGACGCAGTTGTTGATTACCTACCTTCTCCAACAGAAGTTAAACCTCAACCTCTAATGGACGAAGAAGGCAACGAAACTGGCGAACACGCTATCGTTTCTGCTGATGAATCTTTCAAAGCGCTAGCATTCAAAATCATGGATGACCGTTTTGGTGCACTAACTTTCGTTCGTATTTACTCTGGTAAATTGAACAAAGGTGACACCATTCTTAACTCGTTCACAGGTAAAACTGAGCGTGTTGGCCGTATGGTTGAGATGCAAGCGGATGAGCGTAAAGAACTGACTTTCGCACAAGCGGGTGACATCATCGCTATCGTTGGTATGAAGAACGTGCAAACTGGTCACACTCTATGTGATCCTAAGCACTCAGTAACTCTAGAACCAATGGTATTCCCAACTCCAGTAATCTCGATTGCTGTACAGCCTAAAGATAAAGGCGGTTCTGAGAAAATGGGTATCGCGATCGGTAAAATGGTTGCAGAAGATCCATCTTTCCAAGTTGAAACTGATGAAGAAACTGGCGAAACCATCCTTAAAGGTATGGGTGAGCTTCACTTAGACATCAAAGTAGACATCTTGAAGCGTACTTACGGCGTAGACCTAATCGTTGGTCAACCACAAGTAGCTTACCGTGAAACTATCACTCAAGCAGTTGAAGATAGCTACACGCATAAGAAACAGTCTGGTGGTTCTGGTCAATTCGGTAAAATTGATTACCGTATCAAGCCTGGTGAAGTGGGTTCTGGCTTCAAGTTCACATCAACAGTTGTTGGTGGTAACGTACCTAAAGAATTCTGGCCTGCAATCGAAAAAGGTTTTGCTGGCATGATGGACAACGGTGTTCTAGCTGGCTTCCCAGTACTAGACGTTGAAGTTGAACTATTTGACGGTGGTTTCCACGCAGTTGACTCATCTGCAGTAGCATTTGAAATCGCAGCGAAAGGCGCATTCCGTCAATCTATGCCAAAAGCTGGCGCACAACTTCTTGAACCTATCATGAAAGTTGACGTGTTCACTCCTGAAGATCACGTTGGTGATGTTATCGGTGACCTTAACCGTCGTCGTGGTATGATCAAAGACCAAGAAGCTGGCGTTACAGGCGTTCGCATCAAGGCTGACGTACCACTTTCAGAAATGTTCGGTTACATCGGTTCTCTACGTACAATGACTTCTGGTCGTGGTCAATTCTCTATGGAATTCGCACACTACGCACCATGTCCAATGAACGTTGCAGAGCAAGTAATTGCTGACGTTAAAGCTCGTAAAGAAGCTGAGAAGAAGTAATTCTTTTTAGTTGATTAAAGCTTAATAAAAACCCGCTAGAGATAGCGGGTTTTTTTATGCATGAATAATGCTAGTTTCGAGTGTCTAGTTTCTGGGAAGAGCTGGTTCGGAATGCGAGGACGCTTTGCTAGGGAGCCGAAAAGCGGTGAACGGAATTATAAACAGTGTCATCCTGAAAAGCGAAGTAGGTGCAATCAGGGAGCTGAATGCAGCGGATGAGTATCATGTTTCGGAATGCTAGGACGGCTTTGCTAGGAAGCCGAAAAGCGGTGAACGGAATTTATAAAATTGTGTCATCCTTAAAGAGAAGTAGGTGAAATCAGGGAGCTGAATGCAGCAGATGGATATCATGTTTCGGAATGCGAGGATGCTTTGCTAGGGAGCCGAAAAGCCGTACAGAACTGAAAAACAATGTCATCCTGAAAAGCGACGTAGGAGCGCAGTTCAGGATCTCCTAAAGGGATTGTTGGATAAAAATGTAGAAATATTATGAATATAGGTTGCAGCTATTTTAAACTTAACTCGCAACTCGCAACTCGCAACTCGCAACTCGCAACTCGCAACTGCGTTTATTTCTTCAAATCAATATACAGCTGTTCAACCTTTGTTCTTGCCCATTCGGTTTTACGTAAAAACTTCAGACTGGATTTAATACTGGGATCACTTTTAAAGCAGTTAATATTGACCATTTGCGCGAGCTTATTCCAGCCATAATAGTCAACTAATTCAGTGAGAAGCTTTTCGAGTGTGATTCCGTGGAGCGGATTATTGCTTTGTGTCATGAAGTGCCTAGGCCAATGAGTTGGAAAGAAAATAAAGTGGTGAGTATAGCGGAATATGATATTAATTAGTGTGATTGATATAAAAATAAGGTTCAATGGACGCAAATACCACCAAACCTTATTTTTTGTGAGCTTGTAGCCTTGAATATTAACGTTTAAAGGTCACACATTCTTTTTCGTCTAATTGAATGTGAGTTTGTGCAAGCTGAGTTTCTGCGATTACTTTACCACCGCGGATAGAGTATTGTACCGGGACTTGACGACGTACCGCTTCAAACCCATTTTCGGCAGGAAGCACAATCATATTGGCCGGTTTACCGACTTCAATACCATATTGATCTTGGATATTAAGTGTTCGTGCTGAATGGTCAGTGATCAGTTTGAGTGAATCATTAATTTGCTCATAACCCATAATTTGGCAAACATGCAGCCCCATGTGCAATACTTGCAGCATGTTGGCTGTGCCTAATGGATACCATGGGTCAAATACATCATCATGGCCAAAGCACACATTAATATTGCTGGCTAACATTTCTTTGACGCGGGTGATACCACGGCGTTTTGGATAATCATCAAAACGACCCTGCAAGTGAATATTCACTAATGGATTGGCAACAAAGTTGATGCCTGACATGCGTAATAAGCGGAATAAGCGTGAAGTGTAAGCGCCATTATAAGAATGCATGGCCGTGGTGTGACTGGCTGTGACTTTATTGCCCATATCATATTTATGCGCCAGTGCCGCGACGGTTTCAACGAAGCGCGATTGTTCATCATCAATTTCATCACAATGTACGTCAATCAAGCGGTCATATTTACGCGCTAACTCAAAGGCAAAGTGTAATGATTCAACACCGTATTCACGAGTAAATTCGAAGTGGGGAATGGCACCAATAACATCGGCGCCAAGTTTGACGGCTTCTTCTAAGAGCGCTTTACCGTTAGGGTAAGAAAGAATTCCTTCTTGTGGGAATGCGACGATTTGCACATCAATCCACGGTTTCATTTCTTCTTTTACTTCCAGCATAGCTTTGAGCGCGATTAATGTAGGGTCAGAGACATCGACATGGGTGCGCACAAATTGAATACCATTAGCAATTTGCCATTTTAAGGTTTTCTTTGCACGTTGCTTCACATCATCAATTGACAGCAGATCTTTACGCTCAGCCCAACGTTCAATCCCTTCAAATAATGTACCGGATAGGTTCCAATTCGGCTCACCTGCAGTCTGTGTCGTATCTAAGTGAATATGCGGTTCACAAAAAGGGGGAAGGACTAAGTGACCTTGGGCATCAATAGCCTCTTCATTTGAGGTATTGGTTGAGTTTGAAATTTCACTGATAACACCATTTTGGATGGTGATGGTTTGTAATTGCTCATGACCACGTAAGCGGGCATTTTTAATAATTAGGTTTGACATAACACACTCGTTTTTATGGATTTATTTTATCGAATTATTGTTCAAATTCGACAACTGGTGTTGGTGACTGTGGCAGTAGTTTATCAATAATAGGATTAAACACTAAGTAACAAATTGCCCCACCAATTACCGCGTTAAGCGGCACGATACCGGGGATAAATTTACCCGCTGCGACACCAACTAATACAGCGATGATGGCGGCCCAATTGACGGTCTTAAAGGTTTGCTGTTCGTAGTTGAAGTATCGCTGACGATTTTTAAAGAAATCGGCAATGATCACCCCACCAATAGGGGGAATAGCCAAAGATAAGAAAGTTAGCCAGCCCACAAAGTTGTTGTAAAGCCATAAGGCGCAAAGCGTTCCGACGATGCCATTGATCATAGAAATGTATTTACTTGGCAAGCCGGTAATATTGGAAAAACCGAGTCCAGACGCATACAAAGCGTTGTCGTTGGTCGTCCAAATATTGAGACCCAGAACGATAATAGCGGGAATTAATAGTCCTTGTGCCATCATCACTTCAGAAATATCAGACTTACCGGTGACAGAAGCGCCAGCCGCCCCGAAGATAAACATGAGTGAGTTACCAATGAAAAACGCAACCATGGTAATGATCACCGCATTCAATGGTTTCTTACCAAAACGAACGAAATCAGCGGTTAGCGTTCCGGCACTGATGAAAGAACCAATAACCATGGCAAGAGCAATGGAAAAATCGAGCGGTTGTTCTGGGACATGATGTTGAATGACTTCAAGGCCGCCGACACTATGGATAGCTTCGTAGACCGAGTAACTTCCCAAGAGGGCAATCGCGGGAACGGCAATGGTAGAAAGAATCATCAGGGCTGAAATACCGAAATAGACGGTAACCGTCATCAATAAACCTGAAACGATGATGAGGATATTAGTATCGATGCCAGTGGCTTTTTGGACAGGAATGGCGAACATCGCAACCCCAACGCCGAACCAACCAACTTGTGTACCACTGAGAAGAAAAGAGGGGAGCCAAGAACCTTTAGAACCAAAGGAGAAGCGAGCTAATAAATGAGTTGATAATCCAGTTGAAGAGCCAATGTAGCCAAGAAGGGAAGTGTAAATACCGAGTAATAAGTTACCAATGAGAACCGCCATGAAGAAATCGTGATAGGTGAGTCCGGTTCCGAGTGAGCCACCTGTCCACATACTAGCGGAGAAAAAGGTTAACCCCAACATCACGAGAGTGAGGGATATCACCCCTTTTCGCTCCGTTTGTGGTACGGGTCCGAGGCTAAAGTCATTATCTTGCGCCATCTTAATTCCTTATTTAATCGTTTGCGTAATGAAGACGGCGCGTTTTATAAGCTATTTATGCATTATGCGCAAGCAATAAGCGCAATAAAGTGAAAGAGTTTACTCTTCCCAGACAATCAATTGGTCTTTAGGCCAGTTAGCTCCGACCTCATGATATTGCTTTTCTAATACATGACGTTTGATCTTTAATGTCGGGGTTAAGACACCATTTTCGATGCTCCAAGGTTCTTTGATCATTAATACCCCTTTGATCTTTTCATGAGACTCTAGCTCTTGGTTAATTTGATGAATGATCTTTGCGGTTTTTCTTTCATAACGAGCTCGATCAAAGTGTTTAAATTGATGAGGGATGACTAATAAAATAGGAGCGGGCAGTCCTAAACCAATTAGGCACATCATTTCAACTCGTGAAAATTCGAAGATTTTTTTCTCAATTGGCACCGGAGAAACAAACTTACCTTTGGCCGTTTTGAAGGTGTCTTTTTTACGCCCCTCTATTGATAAATACCCGTCTTCATCGATGCTACCAATATCTCCAGTATGCAACCAACCGTCCTCATTAAAGGATTCTTGTGTTGCTTCATCATTTTTATAATAGCCTGCAAATAACCCTACACTGCGCACCATGATTTCATGGTCATCGGCAATGTTCAGTTCAATGCCTGGGCCTGCGGCACCAACTGTACCAATTTTGTCGGCTCGGAATGGGTAATTGAGAGTGCTGTAAGCAAAGGTTTCGGTCATCCCCCAAGCTTCGGTAATATTCATTCCCACATTGCGATACCATTGCAACAAGGATGGAGAGATAGGAGCTGAACCACAGCCGAGCACTCTGGCTTGTTCAAGACCTAATCCTGAGACTATTTTCTTTTTTACTATGGTGTTAATAAAAGGAATCGCGAGCAAAATATTCAGTTTGCGCTGCGGCATTTTATCTAAAATACGTTGTTGGAATAAGGTCCATAATCGAGGGACAGACACGAATAACGTTGGTTTATGTGCTTTCACATCGTCAATAAAAGTATCAAGGCTTTCGGCAAAGCTAGTAGGAACACCGCCAAGCACCGAAGTCCCGAGAACATAAACGCGCTCCGTGATATGCGCCAAAGGTAAGTAAGAGAACAATCGGTCATTTTTTTGCAAACCTATGTGCTCGACAATTTTACTGGCACTCCAAGCAAATCCGCCATATGTCAACATTGCGCCTTTAGGTAAGCCAGACGTCCCAGAAGTATAAACAATAGACATTAAGGTATCGTGATGATGTTGAGGGCGTTCTGTGCTCGGTGAATGGTTTTCAACGAGTGTTTGGTATTGATGATGACAATCTGGTGCGCTGTCATAAGGTAAAGCAATGGAGATGACGGAAGGGTATTGGTTTAATACTTCAAGCGCCGCTTTGTCGTCATCAAGTTTTCCCACAATAATGGCTTTAGATTCACTGTGAACTAAACAATGTTCAATGGTGTCACTGCCAGCGGTCGGGAAAATAGGAACGCTGATGTAGTCTCCCAACATTAACGCAAGATCGCAGATAAACCATTCCGCACAGTTTTTAGAAAGTAAGGCCACTTTATCTTTCGGTTGCAGGCCTAAATCACGCAAAGCAGAGACTAACGATAAGGCTTGCTCTGCCACTTCTAAAAAGGTGAAGGACTTTATTTTACGTTGAATAGGCTGAGTTAAATACACATCATTCGGGCGCTCTTGAGCCCATTTTAAAATCATTTCATGTGGAAATGGGAGACTTGATGGTACGGATTGATTTACTGAATTCATAATCTTCGCCTTGTTTTACAATCTATTAACACTTTTAGGCGAGTCACATGGAAATAACAATAAGACTAAGGTCCAACCAGTTTAATTGTGTGAGCTTCGACATCAATTTGATTGTAACTATTTTTTGCGGATGAGCTCGTCGGTGGAATGACGATTGGTATCAATAACCTCAGATGTGGATAACTAGAAGTCACTCAATACCACACTTTGGCCGTCTAACTTCGTTAAAATCGACACAAGAGGCCAGCTATTGACTTATGATTTTGCCTTGTTATCCATTCCAAATTGCAGCATTGAGAGACAATAATTAGCCTTAGGTACCTGATAGATATTTTTCTCACCTATATATCAGAAGGTTAAACTTGTTTTTGTGACACTCTTATCCGCAGTTGAGGTTAAGTAAGAACTCTAACCTGGTTTGGAGCTCGGTCTGGCAGAAACGGGCTGGATCATCAATGTTAATCCAGCTTCAATGTTAACTCAGCCGCAATGTTAACCCAGCCATAAGTGCTGTTCATGCCATAGATAATTTCATGGTTCGAGCCACATTTTCCGCTAAGTTGGTCATATTAACTTCAGCTTCTAAGAAGGCCGTTTCCAAGGTAAAAGGTCGTGGAATTGCAGCAAAAACCGCGTCAATTCCATGTTGATAAACTGCTTGGTAGTTATCCCCTACGCATCCAGCTAACGCTATGACAGGTAAATTAAATTGTTTTGCAGCTTTGGCTATCCCAACGGGGGTTTTCCCATGAGCACTTTGCCAATCGATACGTCCTTCACCAGTAATGACGAGATCTGCATTATGAAGATGTTGTTCAATCGATAAAGTTTGCAACACAATATCAATGCCTGGTTTGAGCGTTGCGGAGGTAAAACCAAGAAAAGCGGCACCTAAACCTCCAGCGGCTCCAGCGCCAGGAATGTCTTTAACTTGTTTGTTTAACTGCTGGGCGATGACATCAGCATAGTGGCTCAACGCGTTATCAAGCAAAATAGTGTCTTCTTCATCGGCTCCTTTTTGTTTTCCAAAGGTTGCCGTTGCCCCATGCTCACCACACAAAGGATTGTCCACATCACAGGCAATCAAAATATCGCATTGTGAGAAGTCAGTATTCATTTTGTCCGTTCGAATGGATTCTATCTGGGTTAAGCCGATCCCATTCCCAGAGATCTCATGACTATTTTTATCTAAAAATTGGACGCCTAATGCTTCTAACATCCCCATGCCACCATCATTAGTGGCACTGCCGCCTAAGCCGATGATTAATTTTTTAGCGCCCTGTGCCAAAGCATGTGCAATTAATTCACCGGTTCCATAGCTGGTGGTTAACTTAGGATCACGTTGGTTAACTGGGACGTGATGTAACCCACTAGCAGCTGCCATCTCAATAACGGCAGTATGATGGAGCTCTCCTCCTAAGCGGCCGTAAAAAGCCTCAACGGGGTGGCCGAGAGGTCCTGTTACTTGACATTGAATAATCTCTCCTTGGGTTGCATCAACCAAAGATTGCACCGTTCCTTCACCACCATCAGCTAATGGTAAGTGTACGTATTCAGCATCTTGCCAAACCCGTTTAAGGCCATTTTCAATCGACTGGCACACTTGTTTCGCGGTTAAGCTTTCTTTGAATGAATCAGGAGCAATAATAATTTTCATAACAGGACCTTATAGCGAAATGATGCTTATAGTATTGCGGTAAATATCAAAAATTACTTTAGTAACATAACCAAAAATTATGATGGAAATAATCATGCTTTTTGTGCTCATGAACAAATTTGTAATTAATGTGTGATCTGGCAAGCAATATACAATTCAACCAATCCATTGAAGTTATGAGGTGAGATTTGGGTGATTTGTTCAATTTTGTTTAAGCGATAACGTAAGGTATTTCTATGAATGTATAAGCTATTAGCGCATTCGGTTAAATTGCCTTGATGTTCAAATAGTCGATGTAAGGTCTTTAATAATTGACCTGAACGGTCGTGTTGTTTGAGTTTAGTTAGTGCGGTTGATAATTGTGCACCTTGCCAATGCTCTTTTAGAGGGGAGAGTAAGACCGCCATGCGCATCTCTTCATACAAATATTTTGTTTGGCTTGGAAGGTGGTGTTTACCCAGTTGTAGAACTTGTTTGGCACTTTGAAAGGATAATGGCATTTGCTTAGCCGAAGGAAAGTACTCACCTAAAGCCACGTGGAGCCGATGAATGCCTTGTTCGGCAAGGTGGTTGAGTAGCTGATCAATATGGCAACTTTCTCGCTGATGATCCCAACGGTCTTCTTGTGGTTTACATGGCTTTAAGACCAAGATTTGATTCATCGCCACAACCGCGACGAGATTATTACGTTTGGGGTATTCAAGAGATTCAACGATCTGGCGGATATGATTCATTTGGGTATTTGGGGAATCATTGGAAAGCTCAATCAACACCGCGACTCGAGGTTGGTGGATATCAATAGAGAGGCGTTGCGCCCAGCTTTCGAGTTCTTGTTCGGTGAGCTCGTCATTAACCCAACTGGAAAGAAACTCTTCGATATGCCGCTTATCCCATTGTAACTGTTCAATCAATAAAGAACGTTCAATGATCATCTCTGAGGTCATTTTGACTAATTGTGCAAAGTGACGAATGGAGTCTGGCTCCCCGGTAATGCCAACAACCCCAATCAGTTGTTCGTTATGTTTGAGTAAAAGGTTAATCCCAGGCTTTACACCTTTTAAGGATTGGCGGCTCTGCTCGGTGATTTCAACAGTATCACCATGTTGAATTGCTAATAACGCCCCATCATGAATCTGACCGATACGCTCTGGTTCACCACTGCTGATGATGATGCCACGCTCGTTCATGACATTGATATTGGTATCAATGATAGCCATGGTGCGATCAACAATTTGTTGGGCAAGTTGAATATCTAAAAACATAAAAAAAACCGACTCAGTAAAAAAAGTAATTAGCCTCAACTGCGGATAAGAGTGTCACAATAACAAGTCATAACCTTATGATATATAAAAGATAAAAAATATATCAGGTACATAGGGTTGATTACTTTCTCTCAATATTGCAATTTGGGATGGCTAACAAGGCAAAATCATAAGTCAATAGCTGGCCTATTGCGTTGATTTTAACGAAGTTAGACGCCCAAAGTGCTGTATTGAGTGACTTCTAGTTATCCGCAGCTGAGGTTAATTACCTTAACTGAATCGGTTTCTTTGGTCACAGTTCCATTATAAAACTGTGAATATGTACAAATATTGTGGAATGAGCGCTTAAGAGGCTAAGTGAAAAGCTTGTTTTAACTGCCTTAAGTAATCTTCATCTCGACACATACTTTTTCCTGGTTCATCTGAAATTTTTGCAACGGGCCTACCTTGGCAGGCGGTCAGTTTCAAGACGATATTGAGGCTCTCAACCCCTGGAATATCACAGGTGAGCTTAGTGCCTATCCCAAAGCTGGTTTGGACTCGATGCGCAAAGTGTTGATAGATTTCCAGTGCTTTCTCAAGCGATAAGCCATCAGAAAAGACCAATAATTTATGTTGAGGATCGATGCCTAGCTTTTGGTAATGAGCGATGGCTTTTTCGCCCCATACAATCGGATCACCACTATCATGACGTAAACCGACAAAGGTATGCGCGAGTGTTGGCGTGAAATCGCGTAAAAAAGCATCCATATTGATGCAATCAGTCAAAGCAATGCCTAAAGAATCAGGATACTCTTTTAGCCAAGTGTGTAAGGCTAATTGTTGTGAATCGGCAAGATCACCGGTTAATTGTTGATGAGCTTGGAACCATTCATGCGCTTGAGTCCCGACGGGGGTAAGCCCTTTTTTAAACGCAAAGTAATAGTTTGAAGTCCCTTCAAATTGAGGGAAATGGTTCATGAGTTCATCAATGATTTTTTCTTGGACTTGTTTCGAAAAGCGACGACGAGTACCAAAATCAATTAACGAAAAGGCAGACATATCAACGTGTGGCGATAGTGCTTTTACTTGTGCTAATTTGTGATGTAAATGCTGGCAAGCTTGCTCTACGGTAGCCTGCGGATAACGAGCTCTGCCACGAACCTCACTAATAATAGCGAGTAGAGGTACTTCCCATAAAATTACATCTAACCATTTACCACGTAGAGTGATGTGTAGTTGGTCACTCTCATTAGTGATTTCAATGGTTTCTTTTTGTAATTTAAAATCGGCTAAGTATTGAATATAGTCAGCTTTAAAAAATGGTAAGCGAGATAAAAATTCCAGTTCATCTTGCTGAAAAGTAAGCTGACAAAGTAAATCCACTTGCGCTTTTATATCATCAAAATAAGGGCGCAAATCTTCTTCACTACGGCAATGAAACTCAGCGACAACCTCCACTTCTGGGTATTGGTGAAATACCGCTTGTTGCATGTGAAGTTTATAGGCATCGGTATCAAGTAGAGAATCAATAATCGTATTGGTATTGATGTTGTGATTAGTTTGTGAAGGTAACGTCATAAATCTTGTTGGCAAGTAAGCAATCCGCGTAGTGTAACCGATTTTTAACGGATTGGAAAAATATCCCGTTGTTCTGAAGTGAAATTCATCGTTAATGGTATAGGGTGTGAGGGGGTAAAGGCTTTTAGCTTATCGTAAACCTCTCTTAACAAAAGGTAAAAAATCCCGTAAAAATTACGGGATTTCAATTTGTTACCTTGTACAGCTTAATAGTAAGAGTAAAAGAAAGGTAGTAACTCTAAAACTCAATTAAGGGTATAGAAGTTTTTATTAGCCAATCAAATTAGTTATTTGAATGCAGTTCACTGTTGAGCTCAACCGCTGATTTGTTGGTTAAGCATTCAATTTTACCGGTTACCGAGTTACGGCGGAATAACAGGTCAGGTTTTCCAGCAAGATCACGCGCTTTGATCACTTCAACTTCTTGGCCACTTGAATCTAGCATGGTGACTTTGGTTCCCGCTGTGATGTAAAGGCCAGACTCTATTGTGCAGCGATCTCCCATTGGGAAGCCCAGACCAGCGTTAGCACCAAGTAAGCTATTTTCACCAATCGAAATCACTACTTTACCACCACCTGATAGCGTACCCATGATAGAAGCGCCACCGCCAATATCTGAACCTTCACCGACCATCACACCAGCGGAAATACGGCCTTCAACCATGCTGACACCGGTAGTGCCGGCATTGAAGTTAATGAAGCCTTCATGCATAACCGTGGTGCCTTCACCAACGTGAGCGCCTAAACGGACACGTGAAGTATCGGCAATACGTACGCCAGTTGGAACAATGTAATCCACCATTTTAGGGAACTTATCGACACAATCTACCGTCAGGGTTTGGCCATTTAGACGCGCTTCAATTTGACGCTCAGCCAATTCAGGTAAATCGATAGGTCCTTGGTTTGTCCAAGCAATGTTGTGCAGTAATCCAAAGATGCCATCTAAGACGATACCATGCGGTTTAGCTAGGCGATGTGAAATAAGTTGTAGCTTTAAGAAGCCTTCAGCAACAGAAGTCGGTTGCTCGTCACTTGCAAGCACCACTAAGACTAATGGTTGAGAAGATGTCGCTGCTTTTTCAGCAAAGTCGGCATTGGCTACATCGGCATTGGCGGCAAAAGCGGTCGCAAGCTCTGCAGCAATGTCAGAGGTAATTTCAATTGCTTGGTTTCCTTCAGAGTAACCAGCAACTTGAGCCACAGCAGAAACTAAAGCATCTGATGGGTTAAGGATTGGGTGAGGGAAGAAAGCTTCGATAATTTTCCCATCACGGTTTTTCGTTGCGGTACCAAAGGCAAGTGCAAAATTAGCCATGTAATCATTCTCTCCATGTAAAAAATAGAGGGTAAAGCGTAAAGTAATTTACCCATTGAATATTAAGCATTGAGTCCAATCATAATGATTGCATGCGTGACTGAAAAGCTTTGAAGTGAAAATAATCTTAAATGAAGAATATTTATGCACTTTATTCTGGCTTTAATTGCTGGGCAGAGTAAGGGATAGCGTGGCCAATGGGTAACAAGGCATAACCTAACTCGTGGTTAAGGATCTTTGCTAAAGCCAAATAAAAGGCGCTAATCCCACAACCTATGCCGATCAAACTGGCGAAGATATTTAACCAAGGATGTGGAAAAAATTGCTGTAAGGTCAGTAAAAAATACAGTAATGCCAAAGAAGAAAAGATAACGAAATCGATGGTGCTTAAACGGCGAGCGACCAGAGTCATCATCGCGGTAAAAATACCCCATAGTAAAAAATAAAATCCAATCACTTCAGAGGGAGCAGAAGGTGAAATGCCTAACATTGGGAAAAGAGCAATCCCGACAAAAGAAAGCCAATATAAGCCATAAGCGCAAAAGGTGATGCCCGAAAAACTGCGACCTTGCTTATACTCTAAAAGCCCAACACATAATTGAGTGGCACCGCCAAAAATAAGCGCCATCGAAATGAGTAGGGCATTTAACGGCAATAATCCTAAACTGTGTAAGTTGACGAGGATACAAGTAATGCTAAATCCAAATAACCCGAGCGGGCTATAATCGATGCGATTCATGTCCATTGAGCGATCTATTATAAGTGAGTCATGAATAGATTAATTAGCATGGAATTGTGAGTAGGTAAATGCATTGTATTTAATATTGTATACAATGTGTGATGGGTATAAAAAAACTGAAACTTTCGTGGTTTCAGTTTTTAGATACCTTACCTAATTTAAGCGGCTTCAGTATCAGATTCGATTTTCTTGGGCGCTTCTTTTTTGGCTTTTTTTTCACTTGGGCGACGTTTAGCACCTAAAGCATAAAGCACTTCATCCTTGTTTTGCGCAAGGAACATCGACAGTTCTTCTTTTTGCTCGTCACCTTCGATTAATTTGCTTGTTTCTAACAAAATGAATAGCTCATCTGCCATATCTAACATTTTGTCATAAGCGTCAGCTTCAGCCTTGGAAGTAAAAGTCATCTTTTCTTCTCCGTTGCGTTCCACCACGTACTTGACGATTACAGCCATGGTTACCCTCTATGAAATGTAAAAATTAACTGTTTTTTTATACAGTTAATAGCATGAATTGTCCAGCCCTTAGCGACTGGATTGTAACGAGTTGAGCATTTTCCAATCACTACAGAAGGAGACAAAGGTTTTGAGGAGTGGGCTTTGATATTTTTCTTTATGCACAAGTAGCCAATAACGACGCGTCATATTTAATGGCAGATTAAGCATCACGACTCTTTTATCGAAGAGGGCCGATTGTGCTGCAAGCTTCGATAAGCAAGCAAGGCCTAAGTTAGCGGCTGTCGCATTAATGATCGCTTCGGTGGTGTTTAATTGAAAGGCCTCATTCCAAATTTCAATACGGGGGGCGACGGTACGTAAGAAAAACTCACGAGAGCCAGATCCCGCTTCACGCAACAACCATTGGCTGTGTTCTAAATCTCCAGCCTGAATTTCTTTATATTGAGCTAAAGGATGAGTTGGAGCACAAATGACGCACATTTCATCTTGATTCCAAGGTTGCATCAATAAATTATCCGATTGGATTTTACCTTCTATCAAACCAATATCGAGTTCGTAATCTGCCAGTTTTTGACAAATTAAGCTGGTATTCGAAATCCACAAGCTTTGTTGCTGGTGGCCCGTTGATTGTCGAAAATCTCGTAATAGGTAAGGAGCGACTTGATTGCCCACCGTATCACTCGCGCCAATTTTTAACTGACCATGTAAGGGTTGGTTGGATAAAAATAAATTATTGATGTCTTCACTTCGGTGTAAAAGCTCATCGGCAAGAGGCAGAAGACGCTTTCCTTCTTGATTGAGGATTAGGCGATTATTGACCCGATCAAATAAAGCATGGCCAAGTTGTTTCTCCAGTTCACTCAATGATAGACTCACCGCCGCTTTGGAAAGGAAGAGTTTCTCAGCAGAGGCTGTTAAGGTGGTATGCTGAGTGATCGTGGTGAAGACTTTGAGTTGCCGCAAGGTGATATTGCTCATTACTCTTCCTCTTTCATCGTGGAATAGGACTGCTGCTTGAATTGGATGTTCATTCATTATGTCGTTTTATTTATCTTAACTTATGTTTTATTTATTTAAATATAATTAAACCAAAGCCAAGGTTAATATTGTGACATTGAAGTGTTATTCAGTGAGAACAAGATGAAAAGAACTGAGAAAAGTCTTATTTCTGGTGCGCCGACCCCAATGGCAGGATTGGCTTTAGCTATCGCTAGCTTAGGCTGGAGTTGGGAGAATGCCGCCAATTTGCATGGTTACGCGCAATGGGGAAGTGCTGTCATTGCGGCGTTATTATTGCTGGTATTAGCGATTAAATTTATTTTTCATTTTCAGCTACTACGTCATGATTTGGCGCACCCTGTTGTCGGAAGTGTCGCCCCTACTTTTGCGATGGGGACAATGGTTGTCTCAGCCTCACTTGGGCATTTTTACCCTCAGTTTGGGGATGGCTTATGGTTGTTGGCGGTGGCAATTCATGTGGTTTTCTTGGCTGCGTTTACTTATCACCGCTGTCAGGAGTTTGAAGTTCACCACATGGTGCCAAGCTGGTTTGTTCCGCCGATTGGGATTGTGGTTGCGGATGTGTCCTTTTCCGGTAACCCAACGTTAGCGCCGATTGCCAATGCCACGTTGCTATTTGGGATTGTGTCTTATGCCATTATGCTGCCAATGATGATTTATCGTTTTATTTTTTGTCAGCAAGTACCTGATGCGTCTAAACCCACGTTGGCGATCTTAGCCGCGCCAGCCAGTTTATCGTTAGCCGGATACCTAAGCTTCACCGCGAATCCATCTATCTTGGTCATCATGACGCTATTGCCGATAGCACTCTTAATGACAGCGTTGATTTACATTGCTTTTTATCAATTATTACAACTGCCATTTAGCCCCGGGTATGCGGCATTTACCTTCCCGATGGTGATAGGCGCCACGGCGTTATTCAAAACAGCCTCTTGGATGTCTGGTATTGAGGTGTTGGCGCAGTACGCTCCTCATTTCTATTCATTGGCTTTGGTAGAATTATGGATTGCCACTGCTGTGGTAGGGTATGTGGCCTTGCGTTATTGGTTATTTTATCGTCCCCATCAATATTTATTAGCCACCAATGGTGCGCAATCGCCTTCATTACCGTCTTAATTTGACGGGAAATGCCTAAAATAAACCAAGCACTTATGCTAATCTGAGTTTATTCAATTCTCGTTGCGTGAGTGCTTTGTGTTTACTGTTTATCATTCCAATCAAGTCGATGTTTTAAAATCATTACTCGTTGAATTAATTCGTTTAAAACCACTGGCAAACCCATTTCAAGCTGAGCAAATCTTAGTGCAAAGCCCTGGCATGTCGCAGTGGTTAAAAATGGAATTAGCAAAGGAGTTTGGAGTAGCGGCGAATCTTGAGTTTCCTCTTCCGGCAACGTTTATTTGGAATCTCTTCACTCAAGTGTTACCGGATGTACCGAAACGCAGTGCTTTTAATAAAGAAGCGATGACGTGGAAGTTAATGCAGATCTTACCGACGCAATTAGACAAGGCGGAATTTTCGCCCTTAAAACGTTATTTAGTGGGAGATGATGATCAATCTAAGCGCTATCAATTGGCCGAAAAAATCGCGGATATTTTTGATGGATACTTAGTGTATCGACCTGAATGGATCGCGGCTTGGGAAGCAGGGCAAACCGTTGCTGAATTAAATGATGAGCATCCTTGGCAGCCTATTTTGTGGCAAGCCCTCTATGATCAAACAGTATCAATGGGACAATCTCCTTATCATCGAGCCAATCTTTATGATGAATTTATTGATTGTTTAGAAAACTATGTTGGAGATCTAACCCAGCAAGCCCAGTTACCACAACGTCTGTTTATCTTTGGGATAACAGCATTACCTCCTCGTTATATGGATGCCTTACGCGCACTCGGCGAGCATATTGATGTCCACCTGATGTTTACCAACCCATCTCGTTATTATTGGGGGGAGGTGCGTGATCGTAAATACCTTGCCAAATTAGCCGCAAAATCACGCCAGGTGATGCATAGTGAGCAAACGTCAGAGTGGCTAAAGGGCTCGATTGAGCAAAATACGTTATCGGAAGCGCAGATCTTACAAACGGCTTCTTTAGATAATAATGCTTCTTTACATAATAATGCTTCTTTACATAATAATGCTTCTTTGCATATTAAAGATGCGGTCGGAAACAGTTTATTGGCCTCAATGGGAAAACTTGGGCGTGATAATTTATATTTGCTCTCACAATTAGAAGCCAATGAAATTGATGCTTTTGTTGATGGTCAAAATGACACCTTATTACACGCCATTCAACAAGATGTGTTAGAGCTACGTGAACATCAAGACGATCAACAATCGGCCACGACGAGTCAGTATAAACCGCTAATTTCAACGCATGATACGTCATTGCAGTTACATATTTGCCATAGCCCAATGCGGGAAGTGGAAGTGTTGCATGATCGGTTGTTGGCCATGTTTGATGCTGACCCTAATTTAAAGCCACGCGATATTATTGTCATGGTGGCCGATATCAATGCGTACAGCCACGCGATTCAAGCGGTTTTTGGTAACGCACCTGGTGAGCGTTTTATTCCTTATTCCATTTCTGACCGTAGTGTGGATCAAGAAAATCCCATTCTACAAGCGTTCATGCGGTTAATGTCATTGCCACAGCGCCGTTGTCAGGCTTCCGAGTTATTAGAACTATTGGAGGTTCCGGCGGTGATGCAGCGTTTTGAACTCAACGAGGATGATTATCAACGGATTGCACAATGGGTTCAACAAGTTGGGGTGCGCTGGGGGTTAGACGAAATTACCGCAACCCAATTTGAACTTCCAAGCTACAAGCAAAATACTTGGTTGTTTGGCATTGAACGTATGCTGTTAGGCTATGCCATGCCTGAAGCGGCGGGGCTGTACCAAGCGGCAGAGAGTGAAATGGCTGCCTTTGATGAAGTACAAGGAATGGATGCGGAACTTGCGGGTAAATTGGCCAGCTTTATACGTCGTTTACAGCGCTATCGTGATCGTTTGTCTACCGCTCAACAATTTGTGACTTGGCAACACTATTTGTTGCAAATGCTTGATGATTTCTTTGCGGTGGAATTAGAAGGGGAAGCCATTTTAAGTACCATTCGAGATTGTGTGCAGCAGCTTAGCCAACAATTACTCGATGCCGGGATGTCTCTTGAGGATGAGATTTCTCCTAAAGTGTTGGAGCTTTATTTGCAAAATCACTTATCGAATGCTCGAGTGAGTCAACGCTTTTTAGCCGGTCAAGTCAACTTCTGTACCTTGATGCCGATGCGTTCGATCCCATTTAAAACCGTTTGTTTACTTGGGATGAATGATGGCCTTTACCCTCGAAATGTCGCCCCTGAAGGCTTTGATCTGATCAATGGTCGAGCACGCGCTGGTGACCGTTCGCGTCGAGATGATGACCGTTACCTGTTCTTAGAAGCATTGCTTTCTGCGCAACGTTATTTGTACATCAGCTATGTGGGGCGTTCGATCCAAGATAATAGTCATAAAGAGCCTTCGGTATTGGTGGCTGAATTGCTGGAATATTGCCAACAAAACTATGCCTTAGAAGGCTATCAAACAATGCCAAGTGATGAATCAGGGCAAGCGTTAATCTCTCACTTTAGTCACTTACATCCGTTAGTGCCTTTTAGTAGTCAGGCTTTTGATGGGCGCTCACCGGCCTTAACCAGCTATGCCAAAGAATGGTTACCGGTGGCGAAACAGGCAACGCAAGGGCTGGTTGAAAGTGAGCAAGTAAGTTTTATTCAACCGCTCGATTGTTATTTGAGTCAATTGGAGCCAGAAGCGCCCAACCAATATGCCCTAGAACTAGTGGATTTATTGCGTTTTTGGCATTTGCCGGTGAAATATTTTTTCAACCACAGGCTCAAAACCTATTTAGATCGAAATCCTATTTCTTTAACGCAAATGGATGATGAGCCGTTTGCCGTGAATGGGTTAGATAATTATTGGTTTGGTGAACATTTATTGGCTCAATGGCAACAGCAAGGGCAAGAATCTGGCCAATTATCTTTATCGAGCTTTGAGCAATGTGCGCAAGCGTATTTACAGTCTCATCAAGCACAAGGGCAACTACCAATGGCGGGCTTTGGTGAGTTGGCCGCACAAAAATTACGTGCGAATGTGACGCCTTTAGCCGAAGCATTATTGCCTTATGTTTCGCAACCAACCGCCGATGTCGAAGTATCAATTAAGTTGGATGTAGAGATTAATGGCAATACACAGACGATTCATTTAATCGGCTGGTTAGCTGGGCAAACTCAGTTAGGAATGGTGCGCTACCGCAGTGGTGGGATTCATAGTCGTTACTTATTAAGTTATTGGCTCGAACACCTGTGTTTAAATGCCAGCGGTTATTCCTCTGCCACCTATTTGCTAGGCATGCAAAAAGGTCAAGTACAACAGTTACAGTTCACCTCACTGCCTCAAGAGCAAGCAAAGCACTATTTGCAATCTTTCGTTCAAGCGTATTATCAAGGAATGGATGCCCCGTTATGCTTCTTACCTAAAACGGCTTTTGTTGGCATTGAACAAGGTTTTGATCAGCAAGGTCAATGGATTGGATTTACAGAGCAACAAGTGAAGCAAGCCGCGTTGAATACGATGGAAAAAGCTTTTATTGGCAGTGATTTTGGGACCACTGGTGAAGGCCAACTGGTTTATGTGCAACGAGTTTGGAAGCAATGGGACACTCAATTAGCGGAAACCTTATTGCAGGCTGGTGAAACCTGGTTAAAACCTTTATTGGAGCATTGCAAAACCGAGGAATAAAGGCAAAAGAAAAGCCGCCAGCAAATCGTTGTTATTGTAGGGCGCTTGCTGAGCGGCGGAGAGTAGAGGTAACTGTTTTTCAGTTAATTTTTCAGCCTACTTTGAGTGTTACTTCTCCCTTGAGGGCAGAGTAAACCGAGTAGATCATTATTGGATTTATATTTTTTTAAGCTCTGTGGCTTGGGCATGGATACTATGTTGAAAGTATGCCAAAGGATGTGAACAGACTCGCAGATTGTGACTTTCATGGCCGGAAATAACCCAGGGTTACGCAAAGTGAGAATGTGCTCACGAAAAAATACCGATAAATTCATTTTAGATTTGGATGAGATTGATGGCGCAATCATTAAACAGTATGACTTTTCCGCTTCATGGGGCTCGCTTAATTGAAGCATCCGCCGGGACGGGGAAAACCTTCACCATTGCTGCGTTGTATTTACGTTTGTTGCTTGGTCATGGCAAAGATGGGGCGGCTCATGCGATGCCGTTAACGGTCGATCAAATTCTCGTGGTGACCTTTACCGAGGCCGCAACCGCCGAATTGCGTGGACGGATCCGTCAGCGGATACATGAAGCGAGAATTGCGTTTGCTCGTAATACCACCGACGATCCGATATTGCAGCCGCTCTTGGCCGAGATCACTAATCGACAATTTGCCATTGAAACCTTATTGCAAGCTGAGCGCCAAATGGATGAAGCCGCCATCTTTACCATTCACGGTTTTTGTCAGCGAATGCTTACGCAAAATGCTTTTGAGTCAGGCAGCCGCTTTCAAAATGAATTTATTACGGATGAAAGCCAACTGAAACGACAAGTCGTGAATGATTATTGGCGCCGTCATTTTTATCCTTTACCAAGGGTTCTCGCCGCGCAAATTCAATCGTTATGGGCAACCCCAGAACAACTATTAAATGAAATTGGTACTTATCTTTCAGGGCCAGCGTTGAGTTTTCCTGCTATCAATTTGAAGATAGATTTAGTTGCCGCTTATCAACAACATCTTGAGCGAATTGAAAAAGTAAAAACATTGTGGAATCAAGACCGCAACACGATGTTCACTTTGATTGATGACTCTGGTATCAAACGTAATCCTTATAATAAAACCCGCTTACCAGCATGGTTAGATGAAATCCATCAGTGGGCAGAGAACAATACTGGTGACGGTAATGTGTGCGATAAATTGATCCGTTTTGCACAAAGTACCTTAAATACCGTAACCGATACCAAAAAAGGTCCTATCGCCCAGCACCCGGCTTTTGTGGCTATTGATGAGCTATTGGATAATCAGCCTGAATTTGATTTGATCTTTAAATACCAAGCGATTCAAGGTTGTCGGCAATTATTAGCACAAGCCAAACAGCGCCAAGCTCAATTGTCGTTTGATGACCTACTGAGTCAATTAGAGCAAGCGATTATTCAAGATCAAGACGGTTTGTTGACCGAGCGTATTCGCAGTTTATATCCGGTAGCGATGATCGATGAGTTTCAAGATACCGACCCGCAGCAATACCATATATTCCGTGAGATCTATTTGCATCAACCTCAAACCGGCTGGTTTATGATTGGCGACCCGAAACAGGCGATTTATGGCTTTCGGGGGGCGGATATTTTTACCTATATTCAGGCGCGTAATGAAGTGACGGAGCATTACACCTTAGAGACCAACTGGCGCTCTAGTGAAGCGGTTATCCAAGGGGTGAATGGCATTTTTACCTTTGATTCTCGCCCCTTTTTGTACGATGACGATATTCCTTTTATCTCAGTAAAAGCCAGCCCGAAAGCGGAAAAAATGCATTGGTTGATTGATGGAAAAAAACAACCGGCCATTGGGTTGTGGTGTCATCAAAATGAGCATGCTGGACCGGTAGCGACGCAAGATTACAACCAGGTTATGGCTCGTCAAACCGCTTATCAAATTCACCATATTTTAACGGCTGCGCAAAATAATCAAGCGCACTTTATGGATAAAAAAGGTCAAGCTCATCCTATTGAGGCCAGTGATATTGCAGTGTTGGTGCGGACTGGGCGAGAAGGCAAATTGATCAAACAGGCTTTAGCTGAACAAGGGATTGCCAGTGTTTACTTATCTAATCGGGATAGTGTTTTTGACAGTGATATCGCGGAAGATGTCTTACGTTTGTTGATGGCGTGTGCCAATCCAACGGATGAATCGGCGTTACGCGCGATTTTAGCTAGTGACCTGTTTGCCCTAAATATGCAGCAACTTGACGAGTTTAACCATGATGAAAATGCTTGGGAAAATGTCGCCAATGAGTTTGAACAATATCATCAATTATGGTTGCAGCGCGGTGTGTTGCCGATGATTCGAGCGGTGATGAGTCAGCGCCAGATTGCGCAGCGTTGGTTATCCGAAACAGAAGGAGAACGTAAAGTCACCGACTTCTTGCATTTATCGGAATTATTGCAACAGGCGAGCTTATCTTTGGAGGGGGAAAACGCACTCATTCGTTGGCTGGCTGATAATATTGACCAGCACGATGGGGAAATTAATGAGCAAACCCAGCGTTTAGAATCTGAGCGTAATTTGGTGCAAATCATCACGATTCATAAATCCAAAGGGTTGGAATATGACCTCGTTTTCTTGCCGTTTGCCAATAATTTTAAAGCGGCAAAAGTGGCGAAATACAACCTCAAAAGCCAAGGCGCTCAAACGGCGCAACAGCAAACTATTTTAGATTTATCAAAGCCAGAAGAAGGCTTGGCTTTGGCAGAAAAAGAACGTTTAGCTGAAGATTTGCGTTTGTTGTACGTGGCATTAACGCGAGCCGTTTATGGGTGCGTTATCGGTTTAGCTCCGTTGAAAAAAGGCAATAGTAAAAAAGACGAATCGACCGCGCATTTAAGTGCGATTGGTGCCATTTTACAGCACCATCAAGCGCAACCGAGCGCCGCTCTACAAACGGCGTGTCAGCAATTGAGTGCTCATGCATCATCGGTAGAAATGATGCCGATCCCAGCACAACCTAGTGCTCGATATCTGCCTAATATTGAATCAAGACCAGAGTTGAGCGCGCAAACCTTATCGGCGCACATTGATCGAGATTGGCGCATGACCAGCTACTCAAGTTTGGTTAAGCAATCTCATCATGGTCATTCTCTACAATCTATTTTTGATGCTGCGGTCGATGTGGATAAACCGTTAGATTCAGACGCCTTGGACTCATCATTAACCACCAATACATTGATTGAATCTGATGATCTTGAGCAAGTAGAGGCGGCTGAACGGAATCCATGGTCGATGTTTGAGTTTCCACGTGGCGCACGTCCCGGGACATTTTTACATACCGTGTTTGAACAAATTGAATTTACCGAGCCGGCGAGCAGTGAGAGTAATCGCCAAATTATCACCGACTTATTACAGCGTGAACAATATGATCTGCAATGGTTACCGGCGATTGAAGCGATGGTGAGCCGAGTGATGAACACGCCGTTAGATGGACAAAATTTACGTTTAGCGGACAAAGGCCCAACGCAACGTTTGGTGGAAATGGAATTTTTATTGCCGGTGAAATCGTTATTGGCGAGTCAATTAAATACAATGGTTAAAACCCATGATGAGCTCTCACAATTGGCCGATGATCTTCGCTTTTATAATGTGAAAGGCATGTTGAAAGGCTTTATCGATTTAGTGTTTGAACACCAAGGTAAATATTACATTTTAGACTGGAAATCAAATCATCTAGGTGACTCAGTTGAGGATTATCATCCCGAGAAATTACGCCAAGCTATGCTAGAGCATCGTTATGATTTTCAATACCAAATTTATGCTTTAGCCTTGCATCGTTTTCTACAAAGTCGATTAGCCGATTACGATTATCAGCAACATTTTGGTGGTGTGTATTATCTGTTTTTACGTGGCTTTGCCGAGGATGACGAGTCACAAGTGGAAGTGGGTCAACAATATGGCATCTTTCAAGCTAAGCCAAGCCAAACCTTGTTGCAGCAATTTGACCAATTATTAGAAGGGGAGTTGGTATGATGAATACGCTGACCAACACCAGCCATTCATGGGATGATAGTGAAACGTTAAGCTTGATTATGGGCTTAGAAAAGCTTGGCATTTTACGTGCCATTGATGCGCAATTTGCGCTATTTATCTATCAGCAAATCATCACTTCTTCACACGCGACGCAATCGATGACAAAAAATGAGGCTGAGCATTTGGCGTTATTAGCTTGCTTGGTGAGTGCAGAATTTGGTCGTGGGCATATTTGTTTATTGTTAGATGAATTAGACGTAGCCAAAAGTTTATCGCTAGCCTTTGTGTTTCGCCAACATCCAGAATGGCTAGAGCAATACGGCGCCTTGGTTGATACTTGGTCACAGCAAGATTGGTTATCCCTTATGACGGATTATGCCAACCGATCCGATGCGATTATAAGGCTGGCTACTTCAGCTCAAGGGTTACAAGCCGTACCTATGATGATTGAAGGTAACCGCTTGTATTTAACTCGTTATTGGTATTACGAGCAACAAGTGGCGCACGGCTTAATGGAAAGAGCCAATACCTTGTCGCAATCATCGGCTGCTTTATCGCTTGCCAAGCAAACACTCAATGATTTATTTGCACGTGATTATTCGTATCTTTGGCGAGAGCTCCAAACGGGTAAGCAAGATAGTTTGGCTTTACGTCAGCGCTTAGTGTGCGAAATGCTCGATGTGGTGGAAACCGAATCGCTAGATTGGACACGCATTGATGAGTGTTTAGTGAAGTCGAAATCGCTCACGGATTTAACAACTTTAGATTCATTAGTGCCGAATTCTGTATGTTTAAATTGGCAAAAAGTGGCCGCTTCGCTGGCGTTAACTCGTCAGTTTGCAGTGATTTCGGGTGGTCCTGGAACCGGTAAAACCACCACAGTTGCCAAATTATTAGCAGCACTAATAGTACAAGCACAACCTTCATTGCACAGCGAAAATGGGATTGGCGCGCCTATTATTAAGCTGGTGGCACCAACCGGCAAAGCCGCCGCACGCTTAACGGAATCCATAGGTTTAGCGATCGCTCAATTGCCAGTCACTGAACAAATTAAAGCGGCGATTCCTGCTCAATCCAGTACCATTCACCGCTTGTTGGGGGCAAGGCCAAATACTGTCGAGTACAAATATAACCGAGCGAATCCACTTCACTTGGATATTTTGGTGGTAGATGAAGCCTCAATGGTCGACTTACCCATGATGTATCGATTGTTGCAAGCTTTGCCGGCTCATGCGCGTTTAATTTTATTAGGCGATAAAGATCAATTGGCTTCGGTTGAAGCGGGCGCTATTTTAGGCGATTTATGCCAGTTTGCGTCTGTTGGCTATCAAAGTGAATTGCATCAGCGTTTAACCGAGTTGACAGGGTTTGCGACGTTACCGGCCAGCTCATCGGCTAATTTGGTTTCCGATAGCCTCTGTATGCTACAAAAAAGTTACCGTTTTCATGCACGTTCGGGCGTTGGTCAATTAGCCAAAGCCATTAACTCTGGCAATGAACACCTAGTCGAAAAGGTTTGGCAACAAGGGTTTAGTGATATAAGAAAACATGAAGTTCAAGCTCGTTTAGCGTCGCAAGTTAATGACAATGCGTTATCCGTTCAAGAAGCACAAAGCGCTATTTGTGTGATGATGCACCAAGCTTATCAAGCGTATTGTGAAGGTCTGCATCAGCCCCTACATTCTGTTGATGGTGCGTTACAAGGGGATTTATTTGCCGAGCCGGTTACGCCAAGCAAAACGGAAATGGAGCAAAAAGCACGCACCATTTTAAATGCCTTTTCTCACGCTCGGTTATTATGTGCGGTGCGAGAGGGGGAGTTTGGTGTTGAGCGCATGAATGGATTAATTGAGCAAGGGTTAGCACAGCAAAAATGTGTCACCATCAAAGAAGGAGAAGCTTGGTATATTGGGCGTCCCATTATGGTGACGCAAAATGATAGTGCTCAAGGTTTGCATAATGGTGATATTGGGATCTGTTTATTGGATGAAAGTGAGGCCATACCAAGGTTAAGAGTGTATTTTGAA
The DNA here is from genome assembly GCF_002157735.2 of Vibrio aphrogenes. NCBI lineage: Bacteria > Pseudomonadati > Pseudomonadota > Gammaproteobacteria > Vibrionales > Vibrionaceae > Vibrio > Vibrio aphrogenes. Next base: position 1,789,503 of record NZ_AP018689.1, on the reverse strand, counting down.
ATGCCTGATGGTCGAATAAAAGGTGTGTTACCTAGCCGCGTCCCTAAACATGAACTGGCGTTTGCCATGACCATTCATAAGTCGCAAGGAAGTGAATTTAGTCATACCGTGATGGTACTGCCCAATCAAATGAACCCTATTTTAACTCGCGAGCTGATTTATACCGGAGTGACTCGCGCGAAAGAACGATTGGATATGTTCGTTAATACGAATATTTTAGCTCAAGGGGTAAGAGTGAAAACCTTACGCCATAGCGGATTAAGTCAAAAGTTGTTATCTAAGTAACAGAATTAAATTACGTTCTTCTATATTCATAGAGTAAGAATAAATAATACAAAAGGTGAAGTATGTTTTTTGGCAATATAGAACGCTTGCAATGGAGCTCTATTCTTCCTGAATCTTTTATTGGCTACATTCAACAAGCCATTACTATCGCACAACAGAATCAAGAAAATGGTCGCTATGAGATTGATGGAGATAAGGTATTTTGTTTTTTAATGACACCAGAAACTGAATACATTGAAAGCCGCAAAACAGAAATTCATCGAGACTATCTTGATATTCAAATCATTTTAGATGGTGAAGAAACCTTTGGTTATTCAATTGAAACGCCGCAAGCGTTATTGGATAAACCTGAATATGAGAATGATGTTTTATTGTTTAATGAGGTAGGGAACGAGAGCTTTATTTCATTACGAGCCGGAGATTTCATTATTTTTTATCCAGGTGAAGCGCATCGACCACAATGTGCAACTCGTGAGCCAATGCAGGTAAGAAAGGCGGTGGTTAAGGTGCATAGGGATTTGATTTAATTCGTTTCTCGGAAAAAACGTGACTCGTTGCTCGATGATTTCAGTTAACATTCGAGTAACGAGCTACGAGAAACCGAGATACGTTTATACCTTTAACACTAATATTTTCGATTTACGTTGATAGTTATACAACCCTCGCTTCTCCATTGGCAGAGAATCCACGCCGACTTCTTCAAAACCTTGTTCTCTAAACCAGTGTAAGCTGTGAGTTGTGAGAACAAATAATTGAGTGATCCCCATGGTTTTGGCTTTTTGGCGCATGTGTTCAAGCAGTAATACACCTCGGTCACCATCGCGATAATCTGGATGGATTGCTACACAGGCCATTTCGGCCATTTTATCCTCCAGATATGGATACAAGGCGGCACAACCAATCACCAAACGATCTTTTTCAATAATGGTGAATTGATGGATCTCTTGTTCTAACTGTTCACGAGAGCGGCGTACTAAAATACCTTGTTCTTCTAATGGTTGGATAAGATCCAAAATGCCGCCGATGTCATGAATTTCCGCATGTCGAGTTTGTTCGGCGCTGGCCATCACCACTTGGGTGCCGATACCATCGAAAGAGAACAATTCTTGTAATAATGCCCCGTCTTCTTTGTAGCTGACTAAATGACAGCGAGGTACTCCCGCACGACAGGCAGTAAGTGCTCCGCGCAAAAATCGATAAGTCCCACTGGTATAGCCATTTTCGGTATTTTGATTTTGTTCGATTTGTCGTAAGAGTTTTTCGGCGCAGGTCGGAAAAAGTTCCGGAATCACCCGACCATCGTCATATAAAATCCCTTGCTCTGAACAAAAGCCGATCAGTTTATAAGCTTTTAAACGAATGGCAGTTTGGGTTGCCACATCTTCATACATTAGGTTAAAGCTTTCACCGGTGACCGAACTGGCAATCGGGCCTACGACCACAATGGACCCCATATCTAACATACGACTGATTGCTTCACTATCAATTCGACGTACTTTGCCACTATGACAATAATCAACCCCATCATCGACACCAAGTGGCTGTGCAATAATGAAATTACCACTAACAACGTTAAGTTGAGTCCCTTGCATTGGGGTGTTATTTAAGCTCATGGATAAGCGTGCAGTGAGCGCTAATTGTAGGCGACCTGCGGCTTGCATTGCCAGATTGAGAGCCGATTCATTGGTGACGCGAATCCCTTTGTGGTAATGCGACTCGCAATGGTTGCTCTGAAGGCTATCATTGATTTGTGGTCTGGCACCATACACCAAGACGATGCGTACCCCTAAGCTATGCAGCAGCGCAATGTCATTGATGATGTTGTCAAAGTTAGGGTCGGTAAAGACTTCACCGCCGAGCATAATGACCATGGTTTTACCACGATGAGCATTAACGTAGGGGGCGGATTGTCTAAAACCTTTAACCAGAGCTGTACTGCGCAATTTCACAATATCCTTTCCTTGGAATAAATTTATATGGGTTTTTATGTTAAAATAATGACTAAAAATTCAATCATTAGCAATGGTTTTTTAGTCAGTTCATTATGAGCGTTTAAAAAACAATGGCGGGATATTTTGTTGACCCCCTGACAAACTGGCTTTTTATTTCGCTATTGTGGTCGGCTGGACTGTAACGCTAATTTGTATCAAAGCATTGTTTATTACTTGTGTGACAAGCCTATTTTTGTCATTCTGCCTCCTGTTGTTATTTTTGTTATTGGATGATTTTTGTGTTTAATTTTCTCGCTTTACCTGCCTCAATTTGCTCTTTTCCTTCTCAGTCAGTAAAGCCATTTTTGACTCGTACGCTGACGTGTGCCTCGGTATTAATTTTATTTGGTTGTGCTCAGCCTACCGAACGAGGTCAGCAATATCTGGATGGTAAGTTAGAAACAACCTTGGAGCGTACTGATCAGATTGAAAGTGAAGCTCCTCGAGATTTTGAAACTTTTGCCGCTCAAGCGAAAAAAGTAGAAATGAAGTCACCCTCTTTAAAAGCCAAATATCAAAATTTATACGCACAATTAAATGTCTGGGCTCAAGAAAGCGGCGATCCTCAAGAATTAGCCAAATATGGGGTCAATGTTGAGCAACTGGCAGGAGCGGATAAAAAAGGTAATATTTTATTTACCGGCTATTTCTCGCCAGTGATTGAAATGCGACATACCCCAGATCATTTATTCAAATACCCAGTTTATGCCAAGCCGGAATGTGGCTCTGTTTGCCCGACCCGAGCTCAAATTTATGATGGTGCGCTCAAAGGTAAAGGGTTAGAGCTAGGTTATGCTTCCAATCGGATCGATCCATTTTTAATGGAAGTTCAAGGCAGCGGCTTTGTTCATTATGCCGATAATGATGAGCTCGACTATTTCGCTTATGCCGGAAAAAATAATCAACCTTATGTCAGTATTGGCCGTATCTTGATTGAGCGAGGTTTGGTTGCGAAAGAAGACATGTCGATGAAAGCGATTAAAGAGTGGGTGGCCGAAAATGATCCTGCTACAGTCAAAGAATTGCTTGAGCAAAACCCATCTTATGTGTTCTTTCAACATCAACCCGGCGCTGAAGTGGTGGGGTCTGCTGGCATTCCACTATTGCCAATGGCTTCAGTTGCCGCTGATCGTAGCCTCTTTCCAATGGGAACCCCCATTCTTGCTGAAGTCCCATTATTGGATGCCCATGGTAAATGGACAGGCGTTCATGTGTTGAAGTTGCTGATTGTGTTAGATACCGGCGGCGCAGTGAAAGGTGGTCATTTAGATTTGTATCATGGCATGGGGGCACGAGCTGGGATTGCTGCGGGTCACTATCGCCACTTTGGCCGAGTGTGGAAGTTAGATTTAACAGCGCCACCATTACAGATACCGGGGAATTAGATTTAAGAGCGTAGATCCCTAGCTCCTAGTTCCTGGTCCCTAGTTTCTAGAAGAAGTAAAAGCATATCTCGTGGCTAGTTGGTTCGAGAAGGGTTTTGCTCTTTCTAGCAGCGAAGCAAGCCTAGCAACTAGGAACTAGAGGCCTAATCTACTATAATGCGCCTCTTTTGATTTTGCGGTAAATAAGGCTTTTCATGAAAACACTTCCCCCAGCATCAGACAATTATGATCAACGCTTTGGTGGCACCCGTCGCTTATATGGTCATAATGAAGTCGATATATTACGTTCAGCTCACGTGTGTGTCGTTGGGATCGGTGGCGTGGGCTCATGGGCCGTTGAGGCGTTAGCACGTACCGGGATCGGTGAGTTAACCTTAATCGATATGGATGATGTGTGCGTGACCAATATCAACCGTCAAATTCATGCCTTAAACGGTACGGTCGGACAAAGCAAAATTGAAGTGATGGCCGAACGTGTTGCGCTAATCAATCCAGACTGTAAGGTCAATTTGATTGATGATTTTATTACCCCTGACAATGTGCGCGAGTACATCAGCAAAGAGTTTGATTACGTGTTGGATGCCATTGATAGCATTAAGCCGAAAGCCGCCTTATTAGCCTATTGTCGCAGTAATAAAATCAAAGTGATCACGACCGGCGGAGCGGGGGGACAAACTGATCCAACCCAAATTCAAATTGCCGATTTAACCAAAACGATTCAAGACCCTTTAGCGAAAAAGTTAAAAGACACCTTACGTCGTCATCATAACTTTAGTAAAAATCCGCAACGTAAATTTGGCATCGATTGCGTATTTTCAACTGAACAACTTAAATATCCGCAAGCGGATGGTTCAGTGTGTGGCGTAAAAGCGACGGCAGAAGGGCCGAAGAGAATGGATTGTGCGAGTGGGTTTGGTGCGGCAACGGTCGTGACAGCGACCTTTGGGTTTGTTGCAGTTTCACGTATTGTTGAGAAGTTGATTCAGAAGTATAAGCTAGTTCCTAGTTCCTAGTTCCTAGTTCCTAGTTCCTAGTTCCTAGTTCCTAGTTCCTAGTTCCTAGGGCGCGTAACTCATAAGCTTGGGCGCTTTGCTGCTCGTGGCTTGAAAGAGCTAAAGCGCTAGGGAAATTGAACCTAATCATAAAAAACAATATTTATCCGTCACCCTGAAAAGCGATGAACAAGCGCAGTTCAGGATCTCCTACCTCTTATTGATACTCAAAGTGGTGTAGGAGATTCTAAACCGTTTATGCCTCACTTTTGGAATGACGGTACTTTTAATACGAGATTGAATTTATGCATCCATTTGGTAATACCATCACAGCGCAAACTATCATCGAGACAATGTCTAGCTTTACAAGCTGGGAGGAGCGTTATCGTCAGGTGATCATGTGGGGGAAACAACTGCCGAAAATGGGTGAAGCCTTAAAGCAGGAGCAATTATTGGTCTCCGGTTGTGAAAGTAAGGTGTGGTTGGTGTCGGAATTTGATGGCATGCAGTGGCACTTTCAAGCCGATTCTGATGCGAGAATTGTGCGCGGTTTAATTGCATTGGTACTTGCGGCCTTTGAAGGGCAGTCGACTCAAGCGATTTGTGAATTTGATGAGCAAGCCTATTTTGATCAATTAGGTTTAATTAATCATTTAAGCCCATCCCGTGGCAATGGGCTTAAAGCGATTGTGGAACAAATTAAACAAGCGGCCCAAGCTAAGGGTTAATGCGTCGTAACTCATACTCGATCTTACACATCCACTAGTTAGTCACGACTAGATCGTACAAAGTCGGCCTGCTGGTATCGTAACTCACAATTGGACAAAACCTTGTTAGACCTGATGCTCTAAAAAGGTTCTGTCAGATTAGGAAAAGTATGTTGAAGCCTTGAACGTTTGCTATATGCGTTACTTACGTGATCTTAAAAGCGTACGTGTTTCTTTGAGTGCAGTCTGAAGTATTCTTGTGGTTTCAGCTGACTTTTGAGCCTCCATTTTACTTACTTCTAAATCAATGGTTGTTTCACCTTTTTTAAGCACAAAATTGCGTTCTGTCGCTAACAGGCTTTCAACCACCTTTGCTTTTAAAGCATTATCGTCACCATGTACTGCTATATTTAAGGCGGTCAACTTACTCTCTATGTTAGTAAGTTCGTTCTGAAAGTACTTCATATCGTTCAGGTTTGCACGATATAAACGAAGGAAAAAGTATGAAAATACTTCAATAAATAGAACAACTGAAAGTCTTGGTATGTAGTATAAAATGTAATCCGTTAATATATTGCCAGTCATAGAATTATCTGCATCATATACAAAGCCACCAACGACTAACATGTATGCGAGTACGCTAATTCCTAAAACTGTCGTCACACTACCAATGAACAAATTAACATTTGCTCGACTAGATAACGTTCGAATTTCACTTTCTACACGCGCTCTAAACTGATAGCTTGCCTTCTGTGTCTGCTCGAAAGCGTCATACGAATTAACTTCAGCTTTAAAACTGCTAATTAAATCTGATGTCAGTTTCTCATTTACATCTGATTTAACTTCATTTAATACGTTTTTATAATCTTCTGCTGAAATACTTTCTTCATTTGTTCTGCTTTTTTCTTTAGCAATTTCAATCTCAAGTTGAGCTAGCTTTCGTTGCATCATTCGATTGGTAGATAGAGACGATGTTGAGTTTTTTACGAACAACTCGTCAAAAACAACCAATGCGACACCTAAAGCTGTTAGTCCAATACCCATTAGTTGATGAAATTGAGAAATTTCACGAATTGAGCCTAGACCAAAAAGTGAAAACGTTGATACTACTATCAACATCGTACCAATTAGAATCATGGGACGCGAAGCTAACGTTCGGTTGACGTTACCACTAATTGATGAACTGACGTTTCCTTGTATATGTTGAACCTGAACTGTACTTTCACTTGTTTTTTCTGTCATTTATATTTCTCATTATTCATTGCTCCATAAAGCATATAACGCCGCATTAAGGTGTGAGCAACGCTACTACGAAACTTAACCAGACCACCATAAACACGAAGCCCGACGATGGAATGAAAAATTCCAAGCGTTGGGAATCACTCTTAAATGCTTGTAATCTGCGTTATCCATTTTCCATCAAATGTTCCATTTCATTATCAGATAATGTCAGCGTTATATTTCTCTCTGAGTCAGCCTTAAACTTCCCTCTAACCCTTACTATACCTTGCTCCATGCCCTCAAGAATTCCAGCATAGTTTCCTTTCCAAATCTCACTAGGTAAGCCTTCAACTGAAAGCCTTAATGCGTCCCAAACAAGAGTGACGTATGAAGGACCACCTTCAAATGATGATGAAACTATCCCCACAACGTGCCCTTCTTCATTAAAAACGGGACCACCACTCATCCCCCCTAAAGTTTCCATATCAACTTCAACACATGGCGATGGCATTCTTTCGCCTCTACCATGGGGGAAGCAGTTTGTAACTAGTCCTGAAGCAAGCAGGGGGCTCACCGAAGCAACGTCCTCTCCAATTTCGCCATCTCGAAAGCCAACTGCCCATAACCTTGTCCCTATTAATGGAAGACATAGTTCCATCGGTACTAGTGATAATGGATACTCAACATGAGCTTCTGAGTTAAGGTTGCATGACACTATAGTAAGATCGGATACTTTTTTTGAATTAGGATCCCATGGACTGTATGAGCTAGGTCCGGAACAAGTAACTGTCGAAGTAGGTAACCAAGCTCGAGCTTTATTCTCTGGCAAAAATGAAAGTAAAACAGGACCAGATCCCGTTCTCGGAAATTCGTCAAACACATGAGAGGCAGTAAGTACTAGCCCTGGTCCCACGATAATCCCACTGCCTATGCTTTTCAACTTACCATCAAAGTAACCTGCAATAGAAACAATCGCATCACTAGCTTGATATAAATTATCTAAGGAACCTAACCCGTCATCTGCTGTAAACGCAGGACGCCCCCATTTGAGTTCAAGGTTTTTTAGTTCTGTGTTTTTTTCTGTAATGACAACTCTATGCACTTGCCTGACCTTATTTAACTTGAGAGAAAATATGACTGAAGCCTAACAATTTAATAGACGGAAAAAATCCATATAGTCTTTCCATCTATCATTCCATTCGTTTTTTCATTCAACCAGTTAAATTACTAAATTTATTCATAAATTAGGATTTATCTCATATTTACTCAGCATAAAATGCGGAAATAATCCGTATAGTTCACCAAAGCCAATTCGTGATAAAGAACTGTGAATTTACTCAGTACCTAAAACTAACCAAAAACCAGAGCCATATTTCAGATTCATGCGTATTTAGCTTTCTAACTCAAAACCCAATTATTCTAATTTCAAGCTATGCGGGATTAGCAACATATAGCATGAGGAAATATATGGAAAAAGAAAATCATTGTAGCCGTTGCAAGGCTACTGGCTAACGCATTTTGGGGCTGAACCGACTTAGGGCAACCGGTCAGATCTAGTCACACTGAGGAAACGAAACTGACAGATTGCATTCAAACTAATTCAGCTAATGCGTCGAGCTTAATTTTTCTTAGTACCTTAATTCTTCTTACTAAGCTTTTTGTTCTGAATAACCTTACTTGTTATCAATCAATGAAAGCGTTGGGTTAAAGTAAATCGAGCGCTTTATTCAATGCGCTTAAGAAGGCATCGATATCGTGCGCATTGTTGTATATTCCCAGCGAGACACGTACGGTGCCGTTAATGCCTAACGCATCCATGAAGGGGTGAGCACAATGATGCCCGGAACGGACAGCGATATTTTGTTGATCCAGTAACGTCGCAATATCATTGTGGTGGATAATTTCACCCTCTAATTCCACAATAAAACTCACCACACTGGCGTTGGGCTGTAAGCCAATCAGTTGCACACCCTCGATACTTTGCAAACCTGAAACCAGTTGTTGATGGAGCTGATGATAATACGCTGCCACTTGCTGTGGATCGAAATCATTGAGCCAGCGAATGGCTGCGCTCAGTGCAATCGCACCGGCTACATTGGGAGTACCAGCTTCAAATTTACCAGGCAAGCCGGTGAAAGAGGTGTGTTCAAAGCTGACTTTTTCCACCATTTTACCACCGCCGTGCCAGACGGGCATCGCTTCGAGCAAAGCTTGTTTGCCATACAGCACACCGATACCGGTTGGCGCATACAATTTATGGCCGGAGAAAATGTAAAAGTCACAATCTAATGCCTGAACGGCTACTTTCTCATGCACGATCCCTTGTGCACCATCAATCAAAACAATCGCACCGGCTTGATGGGCAAGCTTGATGATGGCTTCAATTGGTTGACGAGTCGCGGTGACATTGGTCATGTGTGCCGCTGCCACGATTTTGGTTTTTTCATTAAGCAAAGTTTGATAAGCCGCCATGTCCCATTGACAGTCCTGGGTCATAGGCACTTTGACGACAATGGCTCCAGTTTGTTGCGCCACGATTTGCCACGGCACGATATTGGCATGATGTTCCATTTCACCGACTAAAATCTCATCACCGGGCTTAAGGTTTTGCCGTGCATAAGTTTGAGCCACTAGGTTGATCGCTTCGGTTGCTCCACGAGTCCAAATGATTTCCTTAGTTGAGTTGGCCCCAATGAAATCTTGTACGCATTGACGTGCTTGTTCAAACTGGCTGGTGGCTTGAGCGGTTAAGCTATGGCTACCACGATGTACATTGGCATTATGGCTTGCATAATAATGGTTGATGGCATCAATCACGCATTGCGGCTTTTGAGTGGTTGCCGCGCTATCCAAGTAGACCAAAGGGAAATCACTATTTAAGGCTGGAAACTGACGACGGACACTTTCGCTATCAAAATGGGATGGAGTTAATAACATATTCAGCCTTTTACAAAACATCAAGGGTTGGGAAAGGGAGTATAGAGGAAATTAAACAGAGCGGAAACGTTATCAAAAATGAAGTTTAAGAATAATCGTTTTCTAATTTCTTAATTTGTTGATACAGCGCACTATGAGTTGGCAAATGGAGATCATATTGCTTGGCTTTTTTGAGTAAGAACCCAGTAATAAAATCGATCTCGGTTGGACGTTGGTGCTGGATATCTTGATACATTGAGGAATAATTATCCGCCGTCGCTTCAATGACTTGATATATATATTGTTGTAATTCATCTAAGGGAAAGGCTGGTCCTGCTAATTGCATTACTTGATGGCACTCTTGAATCAGTGCGTGTAATTGAGCGTGATATTGCTCTTGGGTTAACGCACCATTTTTGCAGTGATAATAGGCGGTACTTGGATTGATCACACAGTTGACGGCCAGTTTTTTCCATAAAGCCGCTTGAATATTATCATCCCAAATCACGCTAGGTAAGGCTAAGTTGAGCTGAGAGAGCAAGTGTTGCGACAAGGCGGGCTGGTGAGCCTGATAACGACCAATGAGAGTCAGGCCATGACCGGTATGTTTGACTTGCTGGGATGAGGGTTTAAAAGCCGCTTGGGTGGTGGTGGCTAGGTAAAGGCAATGCTGTTGCCACTGTTTACCCAACGTATCCAATGCGCCCATGCCATTGTGCAAAAAAATCAGTGGTGTTTGTGCGGTGATGAAGGAATATAAAGGCGCGATGGCTTGATTAACTTGCGTTGATTTAACGGTAATCAGGATAACATCGCAGGTTGTTAATTGAGATAACGCATTGGCTGAAAAAGTTTGAATTGGATTATCATCAAGCTGAATTTGTAATTGAGTTGGCGATTTATCACGTGTCATGGTAAGCACTTGGTGGCCAGCTTGCTGTAATTTATATGCCCAGAGCGCTCCAATGGCTCCGATGCCGATAATCGCGATTTTCATGGTTCGATCTTTTATGATTGCGTTGAACGATGAGGATAGCTTACCGCAAAAAACACAATGGCGCAGATTGAAATGCAATCTGCGCCATTGTTATTTAAGTGATGACGATTTGCCCACTAATGGATGACTTAGAACTTATAAGTCACGTCAAAGTAGTGAGAAATACCGGTTGATTCCAGCGCACTGCTGTCTTTAATACCGTATATGTTGTAATAGCCTTTTAATCCATAACCAACAGCGAATTGTTTGTTATGCCAGTATAAACCGTTGAACATAGCACCACCATTTGATGCTGTTGCATATTCATCTTTCATACCAAATTGGTAATCAATGTAACCTTGGTAAGAGATGAAAGAGCCATTGTCAAAGGTGTAGAAAGGTTTGAACCAGTTAGTTGAGATTTGGTAACCATTCCAATCATTTTTGTTTGAATCATAAGTCGCGTATAGGTTTAAGCCCATTTTGCCAAACCAAGGCATATTGATGTCAGAACCTAGACCAACTTTTTGAGTGTTTACACCGAGAGTTGTATCTCGACCACCATCCCATTCAAATAATGTTGCTACGTATAACTCTTGTACTGGACCAAAAGATAAATCGTGACCTGTCATCGCATCGATAGACATACGAGGTGCAAACTTCATGTAAATTTTGTCTTTTTCACCATTTGCTTTGTCGGTATCGTCAGAGTCATCATTGCTGAATAAGTTAAATACATCAACATAACCGTATAGATCAAAAATTCCCGAACGACCACCAAATTCCATTTCTAAATAATCGTGAGCATTAGAGCCAGAGCTAGCTTCCGGTTTTTCTCCAACAGAATACATCAGATTGAAGTTAACGAATTTGTAGTCGTTCTTATGGATATCATCTGAATAGTCTGCTGCTAATACTGGTGCTGATGCCGCAACAAGACTAAGAGCTAAAAGTGTTTTGCGCATGAGTGGGCTCTCTTTTAATCTAAATTTAAAATTTTTACACCGGTTATCGATGTGGTCTTTAAAAGCGTCGCAGATAATAGCTATTTCGATCTCACTTGTAAGTGATAAAACGTGCAAAATTAAAAATACATTGTGATAGTTGTCACAATAAAGAAATAAACAATGGAACTTGTTGTTAATCTTTGTACAAGAATTTAAAAAGAGAATAAAAAACGCCCAAAGCAACCGCTTGCTTTGGGCGTTTTTTGCTCGGCTCTATTAGCGCTTAGTTTTGATTACGTGCTTTTTCGAGTAAGTTATGAAAATAATGACGTAAAGAGTACAGCATGATTAAGCTCGGTATTACCATGAGCGCAGTGATAATGAAAAAGAGTGGCCAACTGTTCAGTGTATCCACTAATTCGCCACTAAACGAGGCGAGAGTGGTGCGGCCAAAATTGCCCAGTGATGCTAATAAGGCGTATTGAGTCGCAGAAAACGCTTGCCCCGTCAATACCGTTAAGAAAGACACAAAGGCGACGGTAGAGAAGGCGGTAGTAAAGTTATCGACTAAAACCGTGGCTAATAATAAATGCTCATTAGGGCCGACCGAGGCTATCCAAGCAAACATTAAATTACTGCTCGCCATGGCAATGCCGCCCATCATGAGCCCTTTAACAATGCCAAATCGAACATTAAACATACTGCCTACAAAGGTAAACAGCATCGTAGCGCCCCAACCAATTAATTTTGAATATTCACCAATTTGCTCGTTACTAAATCCCACTTCTTTGTAAAACACAATCGACATTCGACCAAGGAAGGCTTCACCAATTTTAAACAGAAAGACGAACAATAGCAGCGTCACTGCCACACCAACCCCATTACGGCGGAAGAAATCAAGGAAAGGCTCTACGACGGTTACTGTTAACCAAGCGGCTATTTTCGAATTAACGACTTTTTTATGGCGATCTTCCGCTTGTTGTTGCAGGTGATCTCGCTGGGTGGTGGGCTCACCAGTTAACAAAGTAAAGATCATCAGCAAGACAATCACCCCGGTCATACCGTAATACACTGTATTCCAGCCATACGCATCAGCATTGGAGAACGCGAGATAGCCAGGAAGTGAATAGCCAGTCCACCAACCAATAACAGCCATGGCGGAAGCTTGAGGTAACTTACTATTATTACTTTTGGGGAAGGTGTCGATACGAAAAGCATCTATTGCGATATCTTGAGTGGCAGATGCCGTCGAAATGGCTAAGGCAAAAGCGGAAATGAGGATTAAATGGTTTTCAGGGTGCAAGCCTGCCATGAAGAAGGTACACACCAATATGATGGCTTGACATAACAAGATCCAACTACGACGCTGACCTAACCAAGCGTGTAAGAGGGGGATTTTGACTCTATCGATTAAGGGAGCCCATAAAAAGTTAATGGCATAAACAGCAAATACCGCACCAAAATAGCCAATGGTTGAGCGAGTTAATCCTGCATCGGATAACCAACCTGACATGTTAGAGCCGATTAATACCCAAGGAAAGCCACTAGAACAACCTAACATGAATACCCACAGCAGACGTTTATCTAAGTAGGTTTGAATGGTTGCCTTCCAAGTCATAGAGGCCATGTATTACTCCTAGGTGTACAAAAGAAAATTCAGCCATCGTAGAAGATGGCTGAAGGCTGTAAAGTCAAAGTATGGGTGTTATTGCTTGACCGTCACTTTGGTGATGACGATCGGAGTCACTGGGACGTCTTTCATCATTCCCATTGATTGGGTCGGTTTGCGAGCCATGGCACGAATAACATCAAATCCTTTGGTCACTTTACCAAAAACGGCATAACCGGCTGAGTTACGTGAATAGTTAAGAAAATCATTATCCGCTAAATTAATAAAAAATTGGCGGGTGGCTGAGTTTGGATTACTAGTCCGTGCCATCGCCACTGTTGCGGTTAGGTTTTCAAGTCCATTGCTGGCTTCATTACGAATAGGGGAGTATGACGAGCGTTCATTCATTTGCTCGTCAAAGCCACCACCTTGAGCCATAAAGCCAGGAATAACACGGTGGAACTGAGTACCGACATAGCTGCCATCATTGACATACTTCATGAAGTTTTCTACCGAGATCGGTGCTTGTTGTTGATTGAGCTCGACAGTAAAGCGGCCTAATGTGGTTTCAAATTCGACAGTCGGTGCAGCAAAAGAAGCACTGCTGAACAAGATTAATAAGCTAAATAAAAACGTTTTCATTAAAAATTACTCTTCATGTACTTAGTCAACTCGGTGTCTTTGGCTATCGTAGTTAAGACTCGGCTAGAAACACGGTTAATGACTTCTTCAACATCGGCTTTATCCGCTGAAAATGACCCGGACTTAGTGCCTGAACCCGTATAAGTACGAACAAACTTACCATTTGGTGTTTCTGCCGTCAGTTTGAGTGTCACTTTACCTTCAATGTCGTATTTCATTGGCGATTGGGTCACGGTAGCCAAAGCATCAACGACTTGTAAGTTAACAATATTATTGCTGTTTTTCGTCATGGTAAAACCTTGAGAGAAAAACTGTTGGTAAACGGCGGCTTCATACGCTTTGCGAACATTTTGCTTAGCGTGCATCGGTTGAACTTGCTCTTGGCCTTCTTGTTTGATAACCGCAATAAATTGTGCATTTCGGACATCTTGGCTCGTGAGTGTGAAAGCTAGGCCATCGGCAACTTTACTTGAGCTGAGCGTTGAAGAAGGCGTGAGGTTCACTAAGTCATTTTGAGATACGCTGGCACAAGCGGTTAATAACAAAGCAGTGCAGAGTAGGAGCCATTTTTTCATACTTTATCGTCCTTTATTTAAGTCGTTGTTTTTGATTGCTTCAATAATGACAAATTTATTATTTTCAGCAACGATTGTCACTTGTTGAGATCCAAAAAGCCGAGCTAGTTTTTTGGGATATTCGAGGTGACGATTACCTACGACCAATAATTTACCATTATGGTTCAATGCATCTTTTGCATCACAGAACATTTGCCAAGCAATATGGTCGGTGATGGTATTATTTTGGTGGAAAGGTGGGTTACAAAGTACCAAGTAAGAGCTGTTCTCTTTCATGCCATCCAAACAGTTATTAGCAATCACTTGGATATTCCGTTCCGCCCCTAAATTCGTTTCTAAGTTCTTACGTGCAGAAGCGACAGCCATAAAACTTTCATCAATACTGGTGATGCGAGCTTGAGGGTTGAGTTGCCCTGCTTTAATAGAGAGCACGCCATTGCCACATCCAAGGTCAATGATGTGCCTTAATTCCGGATCGGTTGGGATGTGCTCGAGCATGAATCGAGCGCCGAGATCTAAACTTTCTCCTGAATACACGTTGGCATAATTAGACAGCGTGATGTCTTCGTTATCCACTTTCCAAGTATATTCTTCAGGAACTGGAATAATAGGCATACAGTTTGGTTTTGAAAACACTAAGCGGTGCTTTTTCCAGGCTAACGAAGTGGTGGTCGTGCCGAGGTGTTTTTCAAAGATATTCAAGGTAGAGGTGTGGATCTCTTTGGCTTTATTGACCCCAATAACTTGGACATCCTCATGAAGCGCTTCTCGAAGTTGGGCTAATTGCCAAGTTAGTAGGCGATTACTTTTCGGAATCTGCATTAAGACTAAATCCACTTGTTCTGGAATTGGTTCTAAACTATTTAGAAATTGGATCTTGTGGCAGCGATTACGTTGTAAGTTTTTTAAAGTGCCTTTGTGAGAGATAAAAGAATCACTCATCATGGTTACGTGGTGATGTTCAGAGAACCAGCAAGATAATGCACCAAAGTTGTCGTTGAGAATTAAAATATTGGAACCTTGGGGAAGATTCATGTCTACCACATGATTGATGAGATATTCATCACCGGCATCCCAAGCTTGTAAAGTTTCATTGGCTCGTTTAGGAAAACGCGTCAATAGTAAACGACGATCATGCAAAGTTAATTCTGTTTTCATATTTTATCTTTAATATTCGCTACATAAGAAATGTCATCAAGCGTATTGTGGCAGAAGGGCTCACAACAAGATAGTTCAACACCAATATAACATTGAGTTTATCTGGATTTTCATGCATTTTGGATAAAGAACACTATCAAATAAGGAACAAGATGATGATTCAAGATTTAATCGAAAGAAAACTACAAGCGGCCTTTAATCCAATTCATTTAGACGTGCAAAATGAAAGCTTTATGCATAATGTTCCACCGGGTTCTGAGAGTCATTTTAAAGTGGTGGTTGTGAGTGAAGGTTTTGAAAATAAAAGACTTATTGCAAGGCATCGAGCAATTAATGACGCTTTAAGTGAGGAGCTGGAAAACCATATTCATGCGCTGTCTATTCATGCTTATACAGAACTAGAATGGAAAGAGTTAAATGGTGCGATTCCGGCCTCTCCAAAGTGTGCGGGTGGTGGTCATTAACTCTTAATCAACCGAGGTGGTGAATGTTTGTACCGCGTTATAAACATTAAAAATAATGTGGGTAATTGTGTTATCATCTTGGTGTGTTTATTGCGTTCGTCTATTTAAAGAATTGTGGAGCGCCTCAAAGATATCAATTTTTTGTATTTGTTCTTCCTGATTTACCATTAAAAAAATACCTGAATAGTCGTAATCAGAATGGCAAGCGATTCTAAAAAGATGTTAGAATACGCCACTTAGAAGAGCTTATTGATAAAATTAGGCCTTTTTATACGGATGTTGCGATCCTGTTTTTTCTCTAAATCCAGGGCCGGACACAAAAAGTCGTGTCTTTAAGTTACGCAATTAAAAGAATCTTATTTTCCCTAAATAAAGTAGTGCAAGTGCGTATGATTACAATAAAAAAGGGCTTGGATCTTCCTATTGCCGGAGTTCCTGCCCAGGTGATTAATGACGGTAAGTCCGTCAAAACAGTCGCCTTGCTTGGCGAAGAGTACGTGGGCATGCGTCCAACCATGCATGTTCGCGTTGATGATGAAGTGAAAAAAGGTCAAATTCTTTTTGAAGATAAAAAGAATCCTGGCGTGAAATACACTTCACCTGCATGCGGTAAAGTTATCGAAGTGAATCGTGGTGCAAAACGTGTGCTTCAATCTGTTGTGATTGAAGTAACCGGTAATGACCAAGTGACTTTCGAAAGCTACACAGCAGACCAACTAGCGAAACTTGATCGTGAAGTGATTAAGTCTCAATTAGTTGAATCTGGTATGTGGACTGCATTGCGAACTCGTCCGTTCAGCAAGGTACCCGCTATCGAATCAACTACCCAAGCGATCTTTGTTACTGCAATGGATACTAATCCATTAGCGGCCGATCCTTCGGTAATTATTAATGAACAAGCAGAAGCATTTAAAGCTGGTTTAGATCTTCTTTCAGTCCTTACTGAAGGAAAGGTTTTCGTATGTAAAGCTTCTGTCGAGTTACCAAAATCTGCTCAATCTAATGTTGAAGAACATGTGTTTGCAGGTGTACACCCAGCCGGTTTGGTTGGTACGCACATGCATCATTTGTACCCTGTTAACTTAGAAAATGTCGCATGGAGTATCAATTACCAAGATGTGATTGCATTTGGTCAATTGTTCCTAACTGGTGAATTGTACACAAATCGTGTCGTTTCTCTTGCAGGTCCTGCTGTGAAAGAGCCTCGTTTAGTTCGCACTCACATTGGTGCTAACTTAGATGATTTATGCGACGGCGAAGTGCTACCAGGTGATATTCGAGTGATTTCAGGCTCAGTACTAACAGGTACTAATGCCAATGGTCCACATGCTTATCTTGGTCGTTACCATACCCAAGTTTCTGTCTTGCATGAAGGCCGTGAAAAAGAGTTCTTAGGTTGGGCTATGCCTGGCTCAAATAAGTTCTCTGTAACTCGTTCTTTCTTAAGCCACTTTTTCCCAAGTCGTGTGTTCAATATGACTACAACGACAAATGGTAGTGACCGTGCCATGGTGCCAATTGGTAACTATGAGCGTGTGATGCCGCTGGATATTGAACCAACATTATTACTTCGTGATTTGTGCGCAGGCGATTCTGACAGTGCTCAACGCCTAGGTGTACTAGAGTTGGACGAAGAAGACTTGGCATTATGTACCTTTGTATGTCCTGGTAAGTATGAATATGGCGAGTTACTTCGCGATTGCCTAGACAAAATCGAGAAGGAAGGTTAATTCATGGGCCTTAAGAAATTTATAGAAGATATTGAACCGCATTTTGAACCTGGCGGTAAGCATGAGCGTTGGTTTGCTTTGTATGAAGCTGCAGCCACACTGATGTATACACCGGGTACGGTGACAAAAGGTCGTTCACATGTTCGTGATAGCGTGGATTTGAAGCGTATTATGATCATGGTATGGCTAGCGGTATTCCCTGCAATGTTCTGGGGAATGTATAACACTGGTCATCAAGCCATTGTTGCATTAAACCACATGTATTCTGGCGATCAGCTTGCTTCTGTTATTGCAGGTGATTGGCATTACTGGTTTACCGAAATGCTTGGTGGCACGCTTGCCGCTGATGCAGGTTGGGGCAGCATGATGTTGCTTGGAGCTACCTACTTCCTACCTATTTACGCCGTTGTATTTGCTGTCGGTGGTTTCTGGGAAGTGCTGTTCTGTATGGTTCGTAAGCATGAAGTCAACGAAGGTTTCTTTGTAACTTCAATCTTATTTGCACTGATCGTTCCACCAACACTTCCTCTTTGGCAAGCCGCTTTAGGTATTACTTTTGGTGTGGTTGTTGCAAAAGAAATCTTTGGTGGTACAGGCCGTAACTTCCTAAACCCTGCATTGGCAGGTCGTGCGTTCTTGTTCTTTGCATACCCAGCACAAATTTCTGGTGATGTTGTATGGACAGCCGCAGATGGTTTCTCTGGTGCGACAGCATTAAGCCAATGGGCTCAAGGTGGTCATGGTGCACTAGTGAATACGGTTACTGGCAACTCAATCACTTGGATGGATGCTTTCATCGGTAACATCCCAGGTTCAATGGGTGAAGTTTCGACTTTGGCACTGATTCTTGGTGGTCTGATGATCGTCTACATGCGTATCGCTTCATGGCGTATTATCGCAGGTGTGATGATCGGTATGGCGGCAGTTTCAACCATCTTTAACCTGATCGGCTCTGATACTAATGCGATGTTTGCAATGCCTTGGTATTGGCACTTAGTACTAGGTGGCTTTGCGTTTGGTATGATCTTCATGGCAACCGACCCAGTATCGGCATCATTTACTAATAAAGGTAAATGGGCTTACGGTGCTTTGATTGGTGTGATGTGTGTACTTATCCGCGTGGTAAACCCAGCTTACCCTGAGGGTATGATGCTAGCGATCCTATTTGCTAACTTATTTGCACCTCTATTCGATTACTTTGTCGTTGAGAAGAACGTCAAGAGGAGACAAGCTCGCTATGGCAAATAAAGACTCCATTAAAGGTACGCTAATTACCGTTATCGGCCTGAGCCTGGTATGTTCAGTTGTTGTATCAACAGCTGCGGTACTACTAAAACCAAAACAAGTAGCCAATGCTAAACTTGATGTTCAAAGTAACATTGTGGCGGTTGCAGGTTTTGATGCAAAAAGTCCTGAAGAGATTCAAACTATCTATAAAGAAAGTATTGAACCTCGTTTGATTGACTTATCAACCGGTGAATTTGTTGAAGGTGACGCAAGCAAATATGACATGCGCGCAGCAGCAAAAGATCCTAGCCAATCTATTAAGCTAAACCCAGCAGATGATATTGCTAAAATCATCCGTCTGCCGAATAAAGGCTTAGTTTATCTAGTCAAAGATGGCGATAAAGTTAAAGAAGTCATTCTGCCCGTCCAAGGTAGTGGTCTTTGGTCTATGATGTATGCGTTTGTTGCAGTACAAACTGACGGAAACACAGTTTCTGGTATTACATTCTATGAGCAAGGTGAAACTCCGGGGCTAGGTGGGGAAGTTGAAAACCCGAAATGGCGCGCACAATTTGTGGGTAAAAAGTTATTTGATGAAAATAACCAACCTGCAATTAAAATTGTTAAAGGTGGTGCACCTGAAGGTTCTGAACACGGCATCGATGGTTTATCTGGTGCGACGTTAACAGGTAATGGTGTTCAGCATATTTTCGACTTCTGGTTAGGTAATAAAGGATACGGTCCTTTCCTAGCTAAAGTACGAGCAGGAGAACTGAACTAATGAATGCAAAAGAATTAAGAAAATCTATTGTATCTCCAGTGCTTGATAACAACCCAATTGCACTGCAAGTCTTGGGTGTGTGTTCTGCGCTGGCAGTAACAACAAAGTTGGAAACGGCTTTCGTTATGACATTAGCAGTAATGTTTGTAACGGCATTTTCTAACTTGTTCGTTTCTTTAATGCGTAACCACATTCCAAATAGTGTGCGTATTATTGTTCAAATGGCAATCATCGCGTCACTTGTAATCGTGGTAGACCAAGTACTACGTGCCTACTTCTTTGATATTTCAAAGCAGCTATCGGTATTCGTTGGTCTTATCATTACTAACTGTATTGTTATGGGACGTGCAGAAGCCTTTGCAATGAAAGAAGCACCGCTGCCATCTTTTATTGATGGTATTGCGAATGGTTTAGGCTATGGCTTTGTATTAATTGTTGTTGGTTTCTTCCGAGAACTATTAGGCTCTGGTCGTATTTTTGGCATGCAAGTAATGCCTCTAATTTCAGACGGTGGTTGGTATCAGCCAAATGGTATGATGTTACTAGCACCTTCTGCGTTCTTCCTGATTGGGTTCTTGATTTGGGTTATCCGCGTAATCAAGCCAGAACAAGTTGAAGCTAAGGAGTAATTGCAGTGGAACATTATATTAGCTTACTCGTTCGTTCGATCTTCATTGAGAACATGGCACTGTCTTTCTTCTTAGGCATGTGTACTTTCCTTGCAGTATCGAAGAAAGTAAAAACCTCAATCGGTCTAGGTGTTGCTGTTGTTGTGGTACTAACGGTTGCGGTACCAGTAAACAATTTAGTTTATACCTACTTATTGAAAGAAGACGCATTAGTGCAAGGTGTGGATTTAAGTTTCCTTAACTTCATCACATTCATTGGTGTTATCGCCGCATTAGTACAAATTTTGGAAATGGTGTTAGATCGCTTCTTCCCACCTTTGTACAACGCATTAGGTATCTTCCTACCTTTGATTACGGTTAACTGTGCCATCTTTGGTGGTGTGTCGTTTATGGTTCAACGTGACTATAACTTCACAGAGTCAATCGTTTATGGCTTCGGCTCAGGTTTAGGTTGGATGTTAGCCATTGTTGCGTTAGCCGGTATCCGTGAAAAGATGAAATATTCAGATGTTCCTCCAGGCCTACGTGGTCTAGGCATCACTTTCATCACTGCGGGTCTAATGGCGTTAGGCTTTATGTCTTTCTCTGGTATTCAACTTTAAGGGTAAACGCCCAATAAATAAGGAATAGTCAATGGACATTATTCTTCTTGGCGTCGTGATGTTTACTCTGATCGTTCTAGCTTTGGTTTTAGTGATTTTATTTGCTAAATCTAAGCTGGTTCCAGAAGGTGATATTACGATTTCCGTTAATGGCGATCCTGAGAAAGCCATTACAACAAGCGCTGGTAGTAAACTACTTGGTGCATTATCAAGCTCAGGCATTTTCGTGTCTTCAGCTTGTGGTGGCGGTGGCTCTTGTGGTCAGTGTCGTGTAAAAGTGAAATCTGGTGGTGGTGATATTCTACCAACGGAATTGGATCACATTTCTAAAGGTGAAGCCCGTGAAGGTGAACGTCTTGCTTGTCAAGTTAACGTGAAAACCGACATGGAAATTGAATTACCTGAAGAAATCTTTGGTGTGAAAAAGTGGGAATGTGAAGTTATTTCTAACGATAACAAAGCTACTTTCATCAAAGAATTTAAGATCGCGATTCCAGACGGTGAGTCAGTACCATTCCGTGCTGGTGGTTATATTCAGATTGAAGCTCCTGCTCACCACGTTAAGTACTCAGACTTCGATGTTCCTGAAGAATATCGTGAAGATTGGGATAAATTTAATTTATTCCGTTATGAGTCAAAAGTGGAAGAAGAAACCATTCGTGCTTACTCAATGGCGAACTACCCAGAAGAAGAAGGCATTATTATGTTGAACGTGCGTATCGCTACGCCGCCGCCTAATAATCCTGACGTGCCACCGGGTATCATGTCATCTTACATTTGGTCTCTGAAACCAGGCGACAAATGTATTATTTCTGGCCCATTTGGTGAGTTCTTCGCGAAAGAAACCGATGCTGAAATGGTGTTTGTTGGTGGTGGTGCTGGTATGGCTCCAATGCGTTCACACATCTTTGACCAACTTAAGCGTCTGAAGTCTAAGCGTAAGATGAGCTTCTGGTATGGTGCTCGTTCTAAACGTGAAATGTTCTATGTAGAAGATTTCGACGGCCTAGCGGCAGAGAACGATAACTTTGAATGGCACTGTGCCTTGTCTGATCCACTTCCAGAAGATAACTGGGAAGGTAAGACTGGCTTTATTCACAATGTTTTATATGAAAGCTACTTGAAAGATCATGAAGCTCCAGAAGATTGTGAGTTCTACATGTGTGGTCCTCCGATGATGAACGCAGCCGTTATCGGAATGTTGAAAGACCTTGGTGTAGAAGACGAAAACATCTTACTTGATGATTTCGGTGGCTAAACACTAAG
This sequence comes from Vibrio aphrogenes, assembly GCF_002157735.2. NCBI lineage: Bacteria > Pseudomonadati > Pseudomonadota > Gammaproteobacteria > Vibrionales > Vibrionaceae > Vibrio > Vibrio aphrogenes. Next base: position 1,767,400 of record NZ_AP018689.1, on the reverse strand, counting down.
TTGCTGATATTTATGGCTGGCTTGTATAAGTCAGCCATTGTTTTTTCAGAGTATTTATATTAAATCGTACTGATTATTTAACTATCTAATTCGTGTGATAGGGATTAATCATAAAGTGATTGAGCCATGAGTAAATCACCAGGATGTTCTCATTGCCAATCATTTTATTCCGCTGTTATTAAGGAGTAAGCAAGTGCCATTACCTTTCGTTAAACTTGCTCAATCAATAAAAATTTACCTTGTGTCTGTGGTGGCTGTATTGTTGTTAGCTGGGTGTTCAAAGCCGGCTGAGCAAATTCATATTTCAGGCCCAACCATGGGAACTGGCTATAATGTAAAATACATTAATCAAGACGGATTCCCGACCCCTGAAGTTATGCAAACGGGAATTGATAAAGTCTTGGAGAAAGTGAACGACGAAATGTCGACCTATCGTCCTGACTCTGAATTAAGCCGCTTTAATCAACATCAAAGCCGTGAACCTTTTGCCGTATCACAAGACACAGCAACGGTAGTACGTGAAGCATTGCGCATTAATAAGCTCACCGAAGGGGCAATGGATGTTACGGTAGGCCCTATCGTAAACCTATGGGGCTTTGGTCCAGAGGATCGTCCTGATGTAGTGCCAACTCCTGAACAATTAGCTGAGCGTCGTGCGGTAACAGGTATCCAACATTTAAGTGAAACTGGAGATTCTCTGATTAAAGATATCCCAGAGCTTTATGTCGATTTATCCAGTATTGCAAAAGGCCGTGGTACTGATGAAGTTGCCGATTACCTAGAATCGGTGGGCGTTCATAACTACATGGTTGAAGTGGGTGGTGAAATTCGCGTAAAAGGTAAAAATCGCGATGGCGTTGCTTGGCGTATTGCAGTAGAGAAACCGGTTGTTGATCAGCGTTCGGTTGAAAATATTATCGAACCAGGAAATATGGCGATTGCAACATCGGGCGACTACCGTAATTACTTTGAAGAGAATGGCGTGCGATATTCGCATATCATTAATCCAAAAACAGGTAACCCGATTGATAACAAAGTGGTTTCAGTGACGGTACTGGATGCCTCTTGTATGACAGCAGATGGCTTATCAACCGGCCTTATGGTACTGGGTGAAAAAGAAGGTTTGCGCATTGCAAACTTACACAATATTCCTGTTTTGTATATTGTTAAAACAGAGAATGGATTTGAAGAATTTAGTTCAAATGCATTCAAACCGTATTTAAAAGATAAGCAATAATCGAGGCGCATTATGGCAACTTATGGTATTACATTTTTAATTTTTGTCGCGGTAATAGCAGCGATGTCCGTTGGCTATATTTTCCAAAAGAAAGTCGTTAAAGGCAGTTGTGGCGGCCTTGGTGCGGTTGGAGTTGATAAAGTTTGTAACTGCCCTGAACCTTGCGATGCACGTAAAAAGCGTGAAGCAAAAGCAGCATTACGTGCTGAAAAATTAGCAAAATGGGATGATAAACGCATCATGTAAGTGCGATTTTTATCAGCTTTCATGCTCACCTAATCGTGATGTGAGTGTGTATCATACCTCTAAAGAAATGCCTTAATTCGCTTGGATTAAGGTATTTTTTTATCTAAAAGGGGCGGCGATTTCATCAATTAATAGGCGCAACAATAAAATAGTTGGTAAAACTCAGTATAAACGTTATCATTTAAACTGTGTTTTTATACAGTGTTATTGTGCGGTGTGTGGTTATGGGTGAGCGTAAAATTATTCATGTTGATATGGATTGTTTCTATGCAGCTGTTGAAATGCGTGACTATCCACAATATCGAGAGATCCCATTTGCGGTCGGTGGTGATAGTAAGCAGCGTGGCGTTATTAGTACTTGTAATTATGTTGCTCGTCAATACGGCGTACGCTCGGCGTTATCAACCGCAAAAGCGTATCAATTATGTCCACAATTGACGGTTATTCCTGGGCGAATGGAACTGTATAAACAAGTCTCCACTCAGATTCGAGAAATTTTCTCACGCTATACCCACAAGATAGAGCCCTTGTCATTGGATGAAGCTTACTTAGATGTAACGGATAGCCATATTTTGCACGGTTCGGCGACCTTAATTGCACAATCAATTCGCTCTGATATTGAACGTGAATTGAACTTAACGGCTTCTGCTGGTGTGGCTCCGCTTAAATTTCTAGCCAAAATTGCTTCCGATATGAATAAACCCAACGGCCTTACGGTGATCACTCCAGATAAAGTCCAACAAACGATTGATAACTTACCGTTGGAGAAAATACCTGGGGTGGGAAAGGTCAGTATTGAAAAATTGCATCAAGCGGGTTTATATACTTGTTTGGATGTTCGGCAATATTCTTATCCTGAGTTATTACGTCAATTCGGGTTACAAGGCGCGTCATTATGGAAAAAGAGCCATGGTATCGATCATCGAGAAGTGGTGGTCGAACGTCAACGTAAGTCGATTGGTGTTGAACGAACCTTTAATGAGAATATCCATTCTTTTGAGCAGTGTTGGCAAGTGATAGCGCAACAATTACTTCCGGAACTGGAAAGGCGCTTGTGCAAAGCGTCACCAAATAAACAGATTATGAAGCAGGGAATAAAAGTCAAATTTGCCGATTTTCAGCAAACCACGATTGAACATAATTTTCAGGTGTTTAATGCCGAGGATTTCTATCCGTTACTGAAAGAAGTGCTGCAAAGGCAAAAAGGAAGAGAAATTCGTTTATTGGGGGTCAATGTGATGCTAAAACCTGCAGAGTTAGCAAGGCAGTTGTGTTTGATTTAAAAAGTTATTAAGTAGTGAGTCCTTAGTTTCTAAGCAAAGAAACTTATGGGACAAAAGACAAAAGACAAAAGACAAGAAAGCCCCTAAAGACGCAACAAAGCTTCTCTCTAGGGGCTAGGAACTTAAGATTAGTTAGCGTTAAGCTTTTTGTGGAATATTTTCCAAAATAGCAATCATTTGTTCCCAGTAGAGTGCCACGCTGGCAATTTCTACTTTTTCATCTGGTGAATGTGGGAACTTAATTGTAGGGCCAAATGAAATCATATCCATTTCTGGGTATGGGTTTTTAAATAAGCCACATTCTAAGCCTGCATGAATAACCATGATGTTAGGCTTCTTGCCATAAATACCTTCATAAACATCACGGAAAGTATGCATAATTTCAGAGTTAGGATCAGGTTTCCAACCAGGGTAAGCGCCATCAAACTCAATGGTAGCCTCGGCTAGTTTTGCCAGTGAGGTTAAGGTGCTTTCTACATTTTCACGACCAGAGTCAATCAAAGAGCGGATCAAACATAGAATCGTTAGTTTATTTTCTTCGGTTGTAATCACACCAACATTTAAAGACGTTTCAACCACACCTTCAAAGTTGTCATCCATGCGAATAACCCCATTTGGACAAGCATTTAAAGTGGCGATAAAACGACGTTGTACTGCCATGGTAAATGGTGTCAAGGTGGTGTTTGCTTCTGTGATATGAGAAGTGAGAGCCGTTTCAATTTTGCTTAGCTCTTGTTGAACGACTTGCGTATAGTGTTCAAAAGCTTGCGTTAATGCCGCTTGCTGTGTGTTAGGTAGAGCAACCGTAACGGATGCCTCACGAGGAATGGCATTACGTAAGCTACCACCTTGAAACTCAATCACACGTAATCCTAGCTCTTCAGCATGATTGGCAAGGAAGCGCGCTAAAAATTTATTCGCATTGCCACGACCAGTGTGAATATCACAACCAGAGTGGCCGCCTTTCAGGCCTTTCACCGCTAATTTTACGAGCGAATGATCAGCGGGGAGGGCTTCACGTTCTAAATCAAAAATGATGGACGCATTCACGCCTCCAGCACACCCCATATACACTTCACCTTCTTGCTCTGAATCTGTATTGAGCAAGATATCAGCGTCAAGCCAACCTTTCTCTAAAGCAAAAGCACCGGTCATGCCCGCTTCTTCATCGATAGTTAGCAACACTTCTAAAGGGCCATGCTTAATATCAGTTGAGGCTAAAACCGCTAGACAAGAGGCCATGCCCATCCCGTTATCCGCGCCAAGGGTAGTGCCTTTGGCTGTGACCCATTCACCATCGATGTATGGTTGGATAGGATCTTTGGTAAAGTCGTGAACAGTGTCTTCGTTTTTCTGTGGCACCATGTCAATGTGAGCTTGTAGAACGACTTTCTTCTTATTTTCCATACCTGCGGTAGCTGGCTTTGTTATAAAGACATTACCGGCTTGGTCGCGCTTAACGGGTAAATTTTGAGACTGAGCCCATTCGACAATGTATTGAGCTAATGCTTCTTCATGTTTTGATGGGTGAGGGATAGAACAGATTTTGTCGAAAAATTGCCAAAGTGGCTGGGGAGAAAGTTGGCTGATTTCAGAATGTTGATTCGTCACACGCGACTCCTAATAGAAATGGGTGAATACCGGTTAGACAGAGAATGGGGTGAACGTATTTCACGGCATCATTCTTGTTTAGGTATATCTAGTATTTGCTCATAGATTAGCAGAATTATAGAGGTTTACGTTAATAGATAGAATAATGCTACTTGAAAGTGAATATGTACAGCATAGACGAGCTAATATTGATAAATCTTTACTTATTCTTATCTTAAATACTGCTGATGTTGCATATTTGGTAATTTAACTACCGATTAGTGTGATTTTAATACGATATTTACACGTTTAATGATTTTTTGTTTGTAATTTTATTACGATATGGGTATTATATCGACACTTCTTTGAGAGTCATGGCACATGCTCAGTATTTTCTCAGAGGTGAGCAGGTTCATGGTTTGTTATTCCTAGATTTCACGATTTGTTGAGTCTACAGAGAAACCACCTCTTGTTTTATATTACCCCTATTGTTGAGAATCGATCTGCCTGTAGATAGGTAAACTACATTCTACCGCCACCTAATCTTTTAGGTGGCGTTTTTTTATAACTAAAAAACAAGAAGAAAAGATACTGAGCAATATGATGAGAGGTTTTCTAATTTATTGATATAAAAAGATAATATCATGCATTGTTGAAAGGGGTTGATAATTCGACGCTCTTTAATGATACCGGTAACGGATATTTGGTTGATAAATTGATAATTAAATAAATAATTTGAGCAGATTCAGATTGCTTTCATGATTATAATTTGGAAAACTACACGCCTTTTTATTAAACGATTGCGCAATCGTTTATCGTTGCCGATGCGCTCATTGTAGGGATATATCATGTTAGAAAAGTTTTTTAAGTTATCGGAACACGGCACCAACGTGAAAACCGAAGTTTTGGCCGGTGTAACCACCTTTTTAACGATGGCTTACATTATTTTTGTTAACCCAGCGATTCTCTCACAAGCTGGAATGGATCATGGTTCTGTATTTGTCGCGACTTGTGTAGCGGCGGCGATTGGCTGTTTCATTATGGGTATTTATGCGAACTACCCAATCGCACAAGCTCCGGGGATGGGGCTAAATGCTTTCTTTACCTATACCGTTGTATTAGGCATGGGGCACACATGGCAAGTAGCATTGGCGGCGGTATTCTGCTCTGGTGTGCTTTTTATACTGCTAAGTTTATTTAAAGTGCGTGAATTGATTATTAACGCGATACCAATGTCATTACGTTTAGGCATCTCAGCGGGTATTGGTCTATTTCTTGCGCTGATTTCATTAAAAAATGCCGGTATCGTGGTAGGTAATCCTGCAACACTAGTGGGTGTTGGCGATTTAACCTCGTTACCAGCAATACTTGGGGCATTAGGCTTTGTCTTAACGATTGTATTAGTACATCGTGGTTTTAAAGCCGCGGTTATGATCGCTATTTTAGTGGTTACGGCGATTGGCGTATTAGCGGGTAATGTTGAATATCATGGTATTATGTCGCTTCCACCGAGTATTGAACCAACGTTTTTAAAATTAGATTTTTCAGCTATTTTTGATGTTGGCATGATTTCCGTTATTTTTGCTTTCTTGTTTGTTGATTTATTTGATACAGCTGGAACTTTAGTTGGTGTCGCCAATAAAGCGGGTTTTGTGGGGAAGGATGGGAAAATTCCTCGTTTAAACAAAGCCTTATTAGCTGATTCAACTGCAACATCGATTGGTGCGTTATTGGGTACTTCAAACACCACATCATTTGTTGAGAGTACTGCCGGGGTTGCGGTTGGTGGACGTACAGGTTTAACTGCCGTTGTTGTTGGTATTTTATTCCTACTTGCATTATTCTTCTCGCCATTAGCGGGTATGGTGCCAGCGTATGCAACAACAGGCGCATTATTTTATGTGGCCATTCTGATGTTATCAGGCTTGGTTCATATTCAATGGGACGATTTAAGTGAAGCTGCCCCGGTTGCAGTGGTTTGCTTATTAATGCCTCTAACTTTCTCAATCGCAGAAGGAATTGCCATGGGATTTGTCACTTATGCAGCGATTAAACTGTTAAGTGGTAAAGCACGTGAAGTGCACTTTGGCGTTTGGATTCTAGCCTTAGTCTTCTTATTAAAATTCATTCTGACGGGTGCGTAATCGCCATTAGGCTAAGCGTATCTTGGAACTAAAAAAACAAAGCAGGTTTATATTATGAGTAATAAATTCATTATCACTTGGGACAACATGCAAATGTATTGTCGTCAATTAGCAGCCAAACAAATGCCAGCTGAGCAGTGGAAAGGCATTGTTGGTGTAAGCCGTGGTGGTTTAGTACCTGCTGCGATTTTAGCGCGTGAACTAGGTATTCGTTACGTCGATACTATTTGTATTTCTAGCTACGATCACGATCACCAACGTGAAATGCGTGTTCTAAAAACTATCGAAGGTGATGGTGAAGGTTTCTTGATCGTTGATGACCTTGTCGATAGTGGTGATACTGCACGTCATATTCGTCAAATGTACCCGAAAGCAAAATTAGTAACAGTATGTGCTAAGCCTGCAGGTCAAGAGCTAGTTGATGAGTACATTGTCGATATCGCACAAGATACGTGGATTGAACAGCCTTGGGATATGACGCTTCAATTTGAAGAACCAGTAAACCGTAAGCAAAAATAAGATTTACTCGTTTTTCCTTTAATTACAAACCCTGCATCGATGATGTGGGGTTTTTTATTGAGAAAAAAAGACTCATTCAGGTTATGCTAGAACAAACCCATCAGTGAGGAGAAATAGCATGCCAACATTGAAACATGATCCGGTACAACATCGTTACGAAGTAGAAGTTGTGGAAGGCTTTTGGGCACATTTAGATTACACCGTACAAGGTGAGGTTTGGAGTATTACTCATACTTTTGTCCCTGATGAGTTACGAGGACAAGGATGTGGTAAAGTGTTGATGGAAAATGTTTTAACCGATATTCAAGCACAAGGTAAAAAAATTCGACCTATTTGCAGTTATGCCGTGGTGTATTTACAACGCCATCCTCAATGGCAGCACTTGCTCGTATCATGTGATTGAGTGTGGTTGTTTTCTTTCGTTACAGCAAAAGTGGAGATATTCCTTGGAGCCAAGCAGTAAGAACTTATCAGAGTCTTTATTCAAGAAGCATCAACATGCAGAAGAAACATCAAGTTTAATTAGCTATTTGTCTGAAAGCCAAGCCTTATTAGAAGAAACGCAACAGCGAACTCAGAGCGCTTGGTATCGTGCTTTAAGACGAATGCAGTGGATTTGGCAGGGCTTAAACCCCATCGAAATCGAAGCAGTTTTGGCTCGTATTGCCAGTTCTGGAAATAAGCATAACCACCCTGATTGGTTGGATACAGTTGCGGGATATCGTCCCGGTAATTGGTCTTATGAATGGGTGCAACAAGGCATGTCACACCAAAGAAAAGCGGCCTTACTGGAAGGAGTAGATGCGTCAGATGAACTGTACCTAGCCAGTTTATGCTTTGGCATTGCGAGTTATCCTCACTTAAAAGGTGACAGTTTGTCGATTCAAGGGCAAGTTCTCGCAAATAAAGTGTATAACGAAGCGATGCAGCTTAGCCCTTATGTGACCAAGCCGCTCGAAATTCCTTATAAAAACAACAAAGTGATGGCAACGCTACATTTACCTCATACCGATAAACCTTTACCGATCGTGATGGTCAGTGCTGGTATTGATAATCTACAAACGGATATGTGGCGATTGTTTAAAGATTACCTCGCGCAACATGAAATTGGGATGTTGACGGTTGATATGCCAGGAATTGGCGCAAATGTGCATTGGACATTAACTGAAGATTCGAGTTGTTTACATCAAGCGGTATTAAATGCTTTGCCATCGATTCCATGGGTTGACCATTATCGAGTTGGTTTATTAGGCTTTCGCTTTGGCGGCAACGTGATGGCTCGTTTGTCATTTATTGAGCAAGAAAAAATTAAAGCCTGCGTTGCCATCGGTGCACCGATTCATGACTTATTATCAAGCTCCGAACAGCTTGGCATGATGCCTAAAATGTATGTCGATACCTTAGCGTCACGCATGGGGAAACACTCAGTCGATATTTTAAGCTTTGCTAAACAAGTACGAGCATGGTCATTAAAATCACAAGGATTGTTGGCAGGAAGAGCCACGCCTGTGCCGATTTTAGCGTTAGGGCTTGAGGGCGATCCGGTTGGCTCTAAACAGGATAACCAAAGCTTGGCCATGTTTAGCCAAGGAGGTAAGTCACTTCAATTGAAAAGTAAATCGCTTTCAAAAGGGTATGATCAAGTCCTCACTTCCGCGGTCGATTGGTTAAAATCTGCGCTTAATCAGTGACATTTGTGATTAAATGATTAACTATGGTGGCTTAAGAAAATACCATTCTTAATGATCATATACGTTATGGAGAATTATGATGACAGATGGATCTGCACCAACACACTATCGTTTAATGACAGCATTAAAAGCGATCGGCCCTTATCTGCGTGAAGGTGAATGTAACGTTGATGCCTACCTTTTTGATTGTTTATCCGTTTGTGTCGACGATAAAAAATCACCAGAATGCCGTGAGTTTTGGGGCTGGTGGTTAGAATTAGACAAGCAACAAGATGCTTTTATTGCCAATTACACCTTGGGTCAATATGATGAAAAAGGCCAATGGCTTGAGGTCGATATCCCTGAAAGCGCTCAATCAGAAGTTGAAAGAACACTAGAGAACTTTCATCAAAAATTGGTGAATGTTTTATCTGGCAATTACCACTACACCGTAAGCTTACATAAAAATTCTATAGATACCTTATAATTCTATAGCTACCTTATAGTAGCGTGAGTACCGGATTAGGGGGATCTTATTGTCAAGAGTGTAACGACTGGAAAGCATCCTTTAAGGCGTGTTGGTAGATAATCTGCCACACGCCTTATCTTTTACTTGTTAAATGCTGTTGGTATTGATAAAACAATTGAATCATTTTTTATTATTAGTTTATCTTTGACAGGAATCACATGTCAGCTCAATCTGCTTCAACTCAACGTGAGCAAAATAGCGCACAAACCTCCCAGACAATCGTGGTTAAGCTTGGTACCAGTGTTTTAACTGGTGGCACTTTAGAAATTAATAAAGCTCGTATGGTTGAGCTTGTTCGTCAATGTGCAGAGCTTAAAAATCAAGGTCATCATATTGTAATCGTTTCCTCTGGTGCCATTGCAGCGGGTCGAGAGCATTTAGGTTATCCCGCCTTACCCAACTCAATGGCAAGTAAGCAGCTACTCGCAGCCGTTGGGCAAAGCCGTTTAATTCAGGTATGGGAATCATTATTTGAGCTCTATGGCATAAAGATTGGGCAAATGTTGCTGACACGTGCCGATTTAAAAGATCGTGAACGTTTTTTGAATGCACGTGACACCATCAATGCATTGATTGAGCACGGTATTGTTCCTGTTGTAAATGAAAATGATGCAGTTGCAACCACAGAAATTAAAGTGGGAGATAACGATAACTTATCGGCCTTAGTGGGGATTTTATGTGGCGCTGATAAGCTCTTATTACTGACCGATCAATCCGGTCTTTTTACCGCAGACCCCCGTAAAGATCCGAATGCGGAATTGATTCGAGAAGTGAAAACCATTGATGAGACACTGAGAAAAATTGCAGGTGGCAGTGGGACGACTCTTGGTACTGGTGGCATGGCAACCAAATTACAAGCGGCAGATATCGCTCGCCGTACTGGTATTGAAGTGATCATTGCCGCTGGGAGTAGCCCGAATGTCATTATTGATTTGGTCAGTGATAAGCCTCAAGGGACTCGCTTTTTAGCTTTAGAAGAATCATTGGAAAACCGCAAACGTTGGATTTTGGCAGGCCCTGCCTCTGTAGGCGATCTTATTATTGATGACGGTGCGGCCACTGCGGTGATTCAACGTGGCAGCAGTCTGCTTGCTAAAGGTATTACGCAAATCAAAGGCGCATTTTCGCGAGGAGATGTGGTTCGCTTACGTGACCAACATGGCCAATTGCTGGCCAAAGGCATTGTCAGCTATTCTGATTCGGAATTGCAATTATTAATCGGTAAACACAGTACGGAAATTGAAGCTACCTTGGGCTACGAATACGGTTCAACCATCATTCATCGTGATGATCTTGTAGTCATTCAAGAATAAGTCAGACTCTAAAGAATAAAGGAATACATTGTGGATTTAACATTGATGGGCCAAGCGGCAAAGCAAGCCTCTTACCAACTTGCAACAGCATCGACAGCACAAAAAAATAATGCTTTGTCGATTATTGCTGATGAGCTTGAAGCTAATGCTAAGGTAATTTTGGCCGCAAATGCTAAAGATATTGAACTCGGTAGACAAGCAGGACTGACAGAAGCGTTACTTGACCGATTATTATTAAATGAACAACGTCTCGCAGGCATTGCTGCTGATGTACGTAATGTGATTAGCCTGAATGATCCCGTGGGCAGTGAATTAGACAGCAAAGTCTTAGAAAATGGGATGTCGTTGGCCAAGCGTCGAGTACCACTCGGGGTCGTCGGTGTCATTTATGAAGCGCGCCCGAATGTAACGATTGATATTGCGGCGTTGTGCCTAAAAACAGGGAATGCCAGTATTTTACGTGGGGGGAAAGAAACCTTTTTTTCCAATATGGAATTAGTCAAGGTGATTCAAATTGCTTTACAAAAAGCCGGCCTACCTGCGGCGTCAGTGCAATATATTGAAAAGCCGGATCGTGAATTGGTTTCCCAGCTACTCAAATTGGATGATTATGTCGATATGATCATTCCTCGCGGTGGTGCAGGTTTACATAAAATGTGTAAAGAAAACAGTACCATTCCTGTAATTATTGGTGGCTTTGGGATCAGTCATATTTTTGTCGATGAAACTGCAGATTTAGCGAAATCTATCGATGTGATTGAAAATGCAAAAGTACAACGTCCATCGGCTTGTAACTCTCTTGATACGTTATTGGTGCATGAAAAAGTTGCCGCAGAGTTTTTACCTAAATTAGCACAACAGCTCGGTGAAAAAGTGGCTTTAGTGGTTGAGCCAAAAGCAAAAGCAATATTAGGTGAGAACCCACAAGTACGCGATGCTCAAGAAGGTGATTTTGATACTGAATGGTTAAGTTACACCTTAGGCATTAAAGTAGTCTCTGAGATTGCAGAGGCGATTGAGCATATGCAAGTTCACAATGCCAGCCACTCTGATGCCATCATGACGGAATCGCTTCGAAACGCAGAATTATTCATTAACTCGGCCGGTTCTGCTGCTGTCTATGTGAATGCGTCTACACGTTTTACGGATGGTGCTCAATTTGGTCTTGGTGCCGAAGTGGCGGTCTCTACGCAAAAGCTGCATGCTCGTGGCCCTATGGGCTTAGAAGAGCTCACAAGCTATAAGTGGGTGGGTAAGGCGGATTATTTAATTCGACAATAAACAGCCAAATCTCGTGACTCGGAAGCTCGTTTCTCGACGTTGTCCTTTCCGAACTACGAAGTTACCAGAAACAAAAAAGATCGCGATTTAAGTCGCGATCTTTTTTTATGCTTATCGTAACGCTAGAAACTCAAAATTAACCTTTTTTTTCGAGTAACGAGTAACGAGTAACGAGTAGCGAAGCGCCCGCATACCGAGCTTCGTTGTTTACTTAATCTCAATCCCTTGTGCCTGCATATCCGCATGATAGGAAGAGCGTACAAATGGGCCACAAGCTGCGTGAGTAAAGCCTAGTTCTAGAGCAATTTCTTTTAACTCATCAAACTCAGAAGGCGGGACATAACGTTCCACTGGCAAGTGATGGCGGCTTGGTGCGAGATACTGCCCTAGGGTAAGCATAGTAACGCCGTGAGCACGTAGATCTTTCAGCACTTCGATGATTTCTTCTTTTGTTTCACCTAAGCCCATCATTAATCCTGATTTTGTTGGGATATGTGGGTGCTGCTCTTTAAATTTTTGCAGTAATTGCAATGACCATTTGTAGTTGGCCCCAGGACGTGCTCGGCGATATAAGCGGGGCGCAGTTTCTAGGTTATGGTTAAAAACATCGGGTGGATTATCTTTTAATAACTCTAAGGCGACATCCATGCGACCACGAAAGTCCGGGACTAAGGTTTCAATCTTAATATGCGGGCTTTGTTCTCGAATCGCTTTATTACAATCGGCAAAGTGTTTGGCTCCACCATCGCGTAAATCATCGCGGTCAACAGAAGTGATCACGACGTATTTCAATTTCATGTCTTTAATGGTTTGCGCCAGCTTTTGAGGTTCATTGGCTTCGGGAGCATTAGGGCGGCCATGAGCGACATCACAGAAAGGGCAACGACGAGTACAAATGGCCCCAAGGATCATAAAGGTGGCTGTGCCATGATTAAAGCACTCGGCAAGGTTAGGGCAAGAAGCTTCTTCACAGACAGAATGCAGGTTATTTTTACGCATTGCCGCTTTAATGTCTTGAATACGTTGGCTGTCACTTGGCAGTTTGATCTTCATCCATTCTGGTTTACGTAGAACTTCTGATTTTTCTACGGCAACAGTTTTAGTGGGAATTAATGCCATTTTATCAGCGTCGCGGTACTTAACGCCTTGTTCCATTTGGATTGGTTTACTCATAACTTCCTACTTTTTAAAGCGGTTCAATGTAATTAAGCTTTGCAAATTGTGTTATTGACTGACTCGTTAGCGAGGCTGGTCGGTGATATCAACTTGGCAATATTTCAGCTGTTGAGTGATTTGTTGTATTAGGGCATGTTCAACAGTATGGATATCGTTTGGTCCATTAACATCTTTTACTTGTACCATTTCCATTCCAGCATAACCGCAAGGGTTAATACGCAAAAAGGGAGATAAATCCATATTAACGTTAAGCGCTAGACCATGAAAAGAGCAGCCTTTACGAATGCGTAGTCCTAGCGAACAAATTTTTCGAGAATCGACATAGACACCAGGTGCATCGGGGCGAGCGGCCGATTCAATATTGAATGACTTGAGCGTTTCTATCACGATATTTTCGATATGGCTGACCAGTTCACGTACACCAATATGTTTACGGCGTAAGTTTATCATGAAATAGGCGACAATTTGTCCAGGTCCATGATACGTCACTTGTCCTCCACGGTCACTCTGTACGACGGGAATATCACCAGTATTCAATAAGTGCTCAACTTTACCAGCTTGTCCTTGAGTGAAGACAGGGTTGTGTTCGACTAACCAGATTTCATCTGGAGTATGCGCGTCACGTTCATCGGTAAAGCGGTGCATGGCTTGCCAGACGGGTTCATAGTCTTGACGGCCCAATTGTCGGATGATGATATGTTCAGGAGAGGCGATCGCGGGTTCCACTATCTCGACGTGTTCTGTTTGACTATCCATGCACAGATTCCTAAAGCAAAATGGAAGAATGGGGTGTTATTGTATTCGATAGAAAGGATCAGGCTAATAGTATAAACCGAATTGCTCAGTGTAAATACTGATGAAGAGTAAGGGTATAGCGCTGATCCTCGATGGAAACAATAGTATTACAGTACCATTCTAACGATTTCAATATCGCCAAGTTCTTTATACAGAGTTTCAACTTGCTCGATTGATGTTGCTGTAATGGTAATAGATACGGAATGGTAAGTACCTTTACCACTTGGTTTGACGTTTGGAGAATAATCGCCAGGGGCGTGCTGTTGAATAACACTCAATACCAAATCGGGTAATTCAGGTTTTGCATAGCCCATAACTTTGTATGTAAATTGGCAAGGAAATTCAAGTAAGTCTCTTAGTTTTGGTTGCTCTTGCATACCGTACTCCTGAAGGGAAAGGTGCGATAAAGCGTGCATAGTAATGGGATCAGCGTCGGATCTCAACACTCTGAGTCTATCTATATCGCATAGTTTATGCTGTTTAGTTGTTTATCTATAGATGGGGGGAAAATAAAAATAATAAAGCCTATGAAATAATTATCTTTTTTCTTGAGGCTGTATTGATAGTCGTGAAAACAAAAAAGCCGCCATTGGCGACTTTTTGTGATTCAGTTTGTTCTTCAATTATGTGGTTATCCCAGCAATGGGTCACTACATTGGTTACTAAAGATTAGAACCAGCTTTTGAATAACAGCACAATGTAATCGATCATGCGACTGAAGATACCACCTTCTTTTACTTCTTCTTGAGCGACAAGTGGGTATTCTGCGACATCTTTACCATTTAATTGGTAGAACAGTTTACCGACGACATCGCCTTTATTGATAGGAGCTTTTAGCTCTTTATCAAGAACGAAGCTAGCAGAAAGATTTTTCGCTTGTCCACGTGGAACCGTAACGTAAGTATTTTCTTTTACACCAAGTGAGATCTCACTTTTGTCACCCATCCAGATTTTTTCTTTTACAAACTCTTCGTTGGCTTTGTGTGGTGCAACGGTTTCAAAGAAACGGAAACCAAAGTTTAATAGTTTTTTGCTTTCAGCTTTACGGGCATTTTCATTTTTTGTGCCCATCACTACAGCCACTAGACGCATATCACCTTCAGTTGCTGAGGTTACTAAGTTGTAACCCGCACCATCAGTATGACCGGTTTTAATGCCGTCTACGTGCATGCTTTTATCCCACAATAAACCATTTCGGTTGTATTGAGTGATACCGTTATAAGTGAACGATTTTTGAGCGTAAATTTTGTATTCTTCTGGTACATCGCGAATTAACGCTGCGCCTAAAATAGCAAGGTCATGTGCCGTTGAATAGTGTTCATCATTATCCAGACCATGAACGTTGACAAAGTGAGAGTTTACCATGCCAATTTTTTGTGCCCACTGATTCATAAGATCTACAAAAGAATCCTCAGAACCGGCAATGTGTTCTGCCATTGCTACGCAAGCATCGTTACCTGAATCAACGATAATACCTTGGTTTAGTTCATCTACAGTGACGGTTTTGCCCACTTCGATGAACATTTTTGATGAATCTGGGAAGTTTTTAGCCCAGGCATTTTCACTGATCACTACTTCATCAGAGCGTGAAATACTGCCAGATTTGATTTCTTGTCCGATAACATAGCTGGTCAGCATTTTGGTTAAGCTCGCTGGGTGGCGACGCTCATCCATGTTTTTTTCTGCTAAAATTTTGCCAGAATGGTAATCCATTAAAACAAAACTTTGAGCGGCAATTTCAGGTGCGTTAGGCACAACAATGGGATCCGCTGCAGACGCATTCAATGAAACCAATGATGCAGAAAGTGCTAATGTTGGCATTAGCAAAGATGTAAGATATTTAGCCGTATTTTTCATGTGATAAATGCAATCAATATTTAGGTGAACATAGATTTTCCGTATTCTATCAGAAACTTTTCTATAAATCAGATATGGTTCCAAGACGACGAAAACTGGCAATATCGTTTAACCGCAAGACGACAAAGGGCGAAACTTATTGTATCGGTTATTGGCGTGTTTTATGTTTCATAAAAGCAGAACCATAACCATTTTGTTGAAGCTGATGTAACACTTTATTGGCGGCGGTTTGATCTTTCCAAGGCCCCAACATAATTCGATGTATTTTGCTCTGTGTTTCCACACTATATTGTGCGGAGTACTTTTGACCAAGATTGACCGCTAAAGTTCGCGCTTTTTCCGCATTTGATACCGCCGCCACTTGAATCAAGTATTCTTCTTTTGAATAGGCGTGATCCACGTTTGTTTTTGCCACGCTGATGTAGTCGATTTTTACGGGGGCGGTTCCTGCTTGATAGACACCCAGCTTATAAGCAGCAGCGTAGCTTAAATCAATGATTCGACCATCATGAAAAGGGCCTCGGTCATTAATTCTGACAATCGCAGTTTTACCATTAGCGGTATTAGTTACTTTGACATAACTCGGGATTGGTAGGGTTTTATGGGCTGCAGACATAGAATACATGTCATAGACTTCACCATTAGAGGTTAAGTGACCATGAAATTTTTTACCATACCAAGAAGCGTAGCCAGATTGAGTAAAGCCTGTCGGATCTTTCACTATCTGATAGTGTTTACCTCGTAAGGTATAGTCTTTATTGCCACTGCGGCTAAATGGTTCATAGCGCGGGTGGGCATTTTCAATGTTGGCAACAGAAATAGGGTCTTCAGGTGCGACATCATCAGAGAGCTTATAACGGTCATTAGATGATGAACATCCTGCTAGGATCATAAAGGCCATCCACAGGCCGTAGCGATAATATTTTTTCATGATTTTAATTCGCCTTTGAAAGCATTTTTCTATGAGTGTGAATGGACATTAAAATACCAAATCCAGCCAGTAGGGTGATCATGGACGTTCCCCCATAACTAATCAGAGGCAAAGGTACACCGACCACTGGCAAAATGCCACTGACCATACCAATATTTACAAATACATACACAAAGAAACTTAATACGATACTACCACCCATCATTCGTCCAAAAGCCGTTTGAGCTTGCGCGGCAAGGTAAAGCCCGCGGGCAATAATGAATAAATAGACCGAGAGCAATACCGTGACACCGATAATTCCCCATTCTTCTGCAATGACCGCAAAGATGAAATCGGTGTGACGCTCTGGCACAAATTCGAGTTGTGATTGAGTACCATGTAACCAACCTTTCCCCGTGAGCCCACCAGAGCCGATAGCAATTTTGCTTTGTATAATATGGTAACCAGCGCCTAATGGGTCCGATTCAGGGTTAAACAGCGTTCTTACCCGAGTTTTTTGATACTCATGCATCAAGAAGAACCACAGAATAGGGATGAAGGCCCCAATAGCGGCAGCGGCGGCAAAAATGATTTTCCAACTGATACCCGCAAGAAAGATCACAAAAATCCCAGAGGCGGCGATTAAAATAGACGTACCTAAATCGGGTTGCTTTGCGATCAGTATGGTAGGCAAACAAACCAATACTAATGAAGTGATAAGCACTCTGAAGGTTGGAGGCAACGGACGCTTACCTATATATCGTGCCACCATCAAAGGCACGGCTAGTTTGAGAAACTCGGAAGGTTGGAATCGAATAAAGCCCAGGTCTAGCCAACGTTGTGCTCCTTTAGAAATCTCACCAAACAGCAATACCCCCAACAATAAGGTGACGCCCATGAGATACATTATTGGTGCGAATGATTCTAAGGTTCTTGGATTCACTTGAGCCAGACAGAACATCACGATGAGAGAAAGTAACATCCTCATCGCTTGTTGATCCATTCTGACATAATCTTGGCCACTGGCGCTGTACATAATAACCAGCCCCATTGCCATTAATAATAAAATACCAAGTACCAAGGGGAGATCGAGATGGATTCGATCGAAGAATGAACGATTTTGACCGGTAGCAGGATCCATTTTCATACTACTTTTTATCCTCTTTACTGGCTTGTTGTTTAGACTCAACCAAGACATGGTCAAAAATTTCTCGGGCAATTGGACCACCGACACCAGAACCACCACCGGCATTTTCAAGTACCATGGCGACAATCAGTTTGGGATCTTTTAGTGGTGCAAACCCCATTAATAAGGCATGGTCGCGCAAATGTTCTGCAATTTCAGAAGCATTATATTTTTCACCTTCTTTAAGGCCATAGACTTGCGCCGTACCTGATTTGACCGCTGCTTCATATTTCGCACCATAGAAGGCACGACGAGCAGTACCACGAGAACCTGTCGCAACAAGGTGCATGCCTTCTTCGGCGAGTTCCCAATCAGATGTCTTCACATTATCAATGGAAGGGAAGGTTTTTATTGGGCTCAGAACCGGTTTTTGATCTGGCTTTTCTTTATCTATGGTGGCACGTAAAAGGTGAGGAGCCCTCACTTTGCCGTGTGACACCAAGACGGATAATGCTTTAGCGATTTGCATTGGCGTGGCTGTCCAATAACCTTGCCCGATACCGACGGGAATAGTATCCCCTTGATACCAAGGCGTACGATGACGCGCCATTTTCCAGTCACGTGTCGGCATATTAGCGCTGCTTTCTTCATGAATATCAATACCGGTATATTCACCAAAACCAAATTTATTCATCCAAGTCGACAGTCTGTCTATTCCAAGATCAAACGCCACTTGATAAAAGAAAGTATCCACCGATTCTTCGATGGCTTTTTTGACATCTACGACGCCATGTCCCCAACGGCTCCAATCTCGATAACCTTTGTGGTTACGGGCATGCGGAATATACCAGATACCAGGGTCATTACGGGTCGTCTTAGGAGTAATCACTCCTTCTGTTAAGGCCGACACGGCGATAAAAGGTTTGACGGTAGAAGCGGGGGGATAGATACCTAATGTGGCACGATTCACTAATGGGCGATCAGGGTCATTGAGTAAATCCCGGTAGGCTTTGTTACTGATACCATGCACAAAGGCATTTGGATCATAACTTGGGCTTGAAACCATCGCTAACACACCATTGTCTTTAGGATCGAGAATGATGATTGAGCCACGACGATCGTCCATTAAGCCAAATGCGTATTTTTGTAGATTAATATCGAGATTTAACACGATATCTTTACCTGGGACCGGCGGAACATATTTCAACGTGCGGATAATACGCCCACGGCTATTGACTTCAACTTCTTGGTAGCCTGATGTACCGTGTAAAACATCTTCATAATAACGCTCAATACCTAGCTTACCGATATCTCGGGTTGCTTGATAATTAGAGACTTTATCTTCTTCGGTTAAACGCTGAATATCACGGTCATTGATACGAGAGACATAGCCTAATACGTGAGTAAGCACTTCGCCATACGGATAATACCGCTTTAAGGCGGCGGTAATTTCAACCCCAGGAAATTGATATTGATTGACGGAAAATTTAGCCACTTCTTCATCACTGAGCTGGGTGAGTAAGGGCACCGGTTTGTAATGTCGAATATGGGTACGTTCTTTTTGAAAGGCTTCGATTTGCTCGTCTGTGATCGGTAAAATCTTGCGTAATTCGGCAATGGTTTTATCGATGTCTTTTACCTTTTCAGGGGTGACTTCTAAATTAAATACAGGGCGGTTTGAGGCTAATAAATGACCATTACGATCGTAGATTAAACCACGGTTCGGAGCGATCGGAACGATTTTTATACGGTTATCATTGGAGCGAGTTTTGTAGTCTTGATATTGCTTGACTTGAATATAGTAGAGATTGGCCAGCAAAATGCCGACCAATACCATGATGCCCACAAACGCCACAATGGCGCGTCGCGTAAAAAGTTTGGCTTCCGCAGTATAATCACGTATTGGGCTACGTTTGCGTCTCATTGGTCACTATTCTCGATGATACGGGTGATTAGTTGTCACACTCCAAGCACGATACAGGCTTTCAGCCATAATGACTCGCACCATAGGGTGAGGCAAGGTTAAAGGAGATAAAGACCAGCTTTGATCGGCGGCGGCTTTACAAGCAGGAGCCAGTCCTTCAGGGCCACCAATCAAAATTGAGACATCTCTGCCATCCAATTTCCAAGCATCAAGTTGAGACGCTAATTCATTGGTATCCCAACGTTTACCGGGAATATCTAAAGTGATAATGCGGTTACCTTTAGGCACGGCCGCTAACATTGCTTCACCTTCTTTTTGTAGGATACGAGCAATATCGGCATTTTTCCCCCGCTTTCCTGCTGGAATTTCGACAAGATCAAAAGGCATATCATTTGGGAAGCGGCGTTGATATTCATAAAACCCGTCTTCGACCCATTTAGGCATTTTTGTACCGACTGCAATAAGTTGAATTTTCACTTATTTCTCCAATGACTTGGTGAGCGTTAGCCCCAAAGTTTCTCTAGCTGATACAAATCACGAGGGCCTTCTTGCATAATGTGCATCATCACGGAACCGAGGTCGACAACGACCCATTCACCTTCGGCTTCACCGTCAATTCCAAGAGGTTCTATTCCAACTGTTTTGGCTTCTTTTGCGACATTATCGGCGATAGAGGCAACATGGCGCTTTGAGGTGCCAGTACAGACAATCATGTAATCGGTGACACTGGATTTGCCTTTCACATCAAGAGTAATGATGTTTTCTGCTTTCATATCATCGGCTTTATCTGCGAGGAAGTTTTTTAATTCATTTAGTTGCAAAATATGATCTCTTAAATAATTTTTGTTTCTTAATGGTATGTAGAAACGAGTTTTTTGAACAGGTAATGCTTAGTGTTATTTACGATTAGATAAATATTCTACCAAGGCTTTGATTGGTTATGAATACTGGCACTAGGTAATTGAACATTCGGTTGACACAATTCGATAGAAAGTTGGCTTAACGCTGGCCAAGGGTCTTGATCGAACGTGGTTTTTACCGATAACTCTAAAGCGCATAACAAATGGATATAGCGGCGCAATTGCGACAAGGTGAGCCTTTGAAGTGCGGCACTGTAGAGTGGGCGTTTATTTTGCCACACTCGATGTTGATCAAAAATTTTACCGAGGGCTTGCCCTTGCTCAAAGGTTGTTTTCATTTCAATTAAAAAGAACAGCTCTTTTTGTAAGGTACGGAGCAAAATAATCGCTTCTTGGCCTTCGGCTTGTAATTGCCGCAAAATTCGTTGTGCTCGTTTAGCTTGTCCTGCTAGCAAAGCATCCACCCATTGAAATGGAGTGAAGTGATTGTGGCGGCTTAATGCAGCTTCAACTCTTGGCATGGTTAATTTACCATCAGGGTAAAGTAAAGCCAGTTTCTCTAAACTTTGCGCTAACGCCAATAAGTTCCCTTCATGCCATTGAGCCAGCATTTGTATTGCTTCACCATCAGGCATTAACTTCAATTTTTTACATCGTTGTTGAACAAATTGAGGTAATTGACGTAAGTCTGGGCTATTACAACTGACCAATACGCCATGTTGATGTAGCGCTTTAAACCATTTGGTATTTTCTTGCGCTCGCGTTAATTTATTGCCTATGACGATCAGCAGAATATCGGGATTTAATTGGCTGGTGAGAGTCACTAACTCTTTAGCATTGGCGGCACTGAGACCCGATTCTGGGATCTCAAGCTCAAGGATTTGTTGATTCGAAAACAGGCTGAGCGCTTGGCAGCAATCAAAAATCGGGTTCCAATCAATGTTTTTATCAAGAGTAAAGCGTTGCTTATCTAAAAAGCCTTTTTGTTTTGCATGGTGATGCAGTAAATCTTTAGTTTCTTGTAATAACAGCGGTTCGTTTCCCATTAAGAGATAAATGGGAAAGGTTTGACGAGTTAAATGGTCGGCCAGCTTATCTGCAAATATACGCATTGAGATTAATGGCTCTCTACATGACTGTCAGTGTTGTCTTGATTGATGGTGGTCGTCTGTTGTACACCTTCATCAATATCTGTGGTTTCACTCTGAGTGGCAGCATCAGGATCGGTTGGGAAAGACTGAGCGTCATCTTGATCGGGATCCGATGGAGTGACTGCAAGCTGTGCTTTTAAACGCGCCATTTGACGGACGATTTGTTCTGCTGCTTGATCTTTCATTTCACTTAAAATCATGTCTTTTTCAACCGATTTTGCTAACGCCGCAAGAGGGTTATCTAAATAGCTACGAGTGATATTGACGTTAAAAGCTTTTTTGTCATAACCCGGTACGACCACTTGATATCTAACTTGGTAAGACAATTCGTATTCTGCCGCTCGCGCATTTTGATAAAGCGATAAGGTGCGGCTACTGTCACTTTCTGAAAGTAAATGAAGGTTGGCGATGTCAGTTGCAGGGCTCACAATGTTAACGCCATTTAAACGTAATTGCTTTTGCACATCACGGGTAATTTCATTATAAGAATCGAAACTGGTGACTGAGATGGTGGAGACTTCATCAGGCAAAAGGTAGTTACCGCGAAAGTGGAAGCCACAAGCTGTGGTCATCATAGCGAGACTGATAATGGCGAAAAAACGGACATGAGCGCGAGAAAACAAATGTGCCACTAAGTAATACCTCTAGTCGGTTAGAAAATAAGTTGCTTAAGCGATGGAACGCTTATCGTATGCGCTTTCAAATTATCGTTTGATGATTTCAAGACCGATGAAATGAGAAAGCCCATAAGATAAGCGTAAATGGACGTGATGCCCATTTACGCTTTGAAGTGTAACCTGTTGTTATAAAAACTAAAATTAGTTCGCAACGATATTTAACAGTTTACCCGGTACGTAGATCACTTTACGCACGGTTAAACCATCAGTGAATTTAGTCACGTTTTCGTCACTTAAACCCATAGCTTCAATATCGTCTTTGCTGATATCTGCTGGCACGGTCAATTTAGCACGTAGCTTACCGTTAACCTGAACAATGATCAGTTTTTCATCTTCAACCAGTGCTTTTTCATCAAAGCTTGGCCACTCACAGGTATCGACATCCGTTTCACCTAATGCGTTCCACAATTCATGACAAATATGTGGAGTGATAGGGTACAACATGCGCACTACGGCTTTCAGTGCTTCATCAAGAATCGCGCGGTCTTGAGCGTTTTCTTGCGGTGCTTTACCAAGCTTATTCATTAATTCCATGATGGCAGCAATCGCGGTGTTGAAGGTCTGACGACGGCCAACATCATCGCTAACTTTAGCAATGGTTTTATGAACATCACGACGTAGCGCTTTTTGATCTGCGGTTAATGCTGAAACCTCTAATGCTTCTACTTCGCCTTTTGATGTGTGGTCACCGACTAGCTTCCAGACACGACGTAGGAAACGGTTTGCACCTTCAACGCCAGATTCTTGCCATTCAAGCGTCATATCGGCTGGTGAAGCAAACATCATAAATAGGCGAACGGTATCGGCACCGTATTTATCCACCATTTCTTGTGGATCAATACCATTGTTTTTCGACTTCGACATTTTGATCATGCCAGAGTGATCCACGTTGCGACCTTGGTTGTCTACCGCTGAAATGATGCGGCCTTTACCATCACGCTCAACGGTAACATCAGTAGGTGCAACCCATTCTTTACCGCCTTTCTCGGTCGTGAAAGAGAAGGCATCCGCTAATACCATGCCTTGGCAAAGTAGTTGCTTGAAGGGTTCGTCAGAAGTGACATAGCCTGCGTCACGCAATAGTTTGTGGAAGAAGCGCGAGTACAATAGGTGCATACACGCGTGCTCGATGCCACCAACATATTGATCAACAGGTAGCCAGTAGTTGGCTTTTTCTGGATCTAAAATGTCATCGGCTTGTGGAGAACAGTAACGTGCATAGTACCAAGATGATTCCATGAAGGTATCAAAGGTATCCGTTTCACGTAAGGCATGTTCGCCATTGAACGTAGTTTCAGCCCATGCTTTATCCGCTTTAATTGGACTAGTGACCCCATCCATGACCACATCTTCAGGTAGAATAACTGGAAGTTGATCTGCTGGAACCGGGTGTACTTCACCGTCATCAGTGGTCACCATTGGAATTGGCGCGCCCCAGTAACGTTGACGAGATACGCCCCAGTCACGTAGACGGAAGTTGACGGTTTTCTTACCTTTACCTTCAGATTCTAATTTGGCTGCGATCGCATCAAAAGCATCTTGGAAATCAAGACCGTCAAATTCACCAGAATTGAACAGTTTGCCTTTTTCAATATGTGCTGCTTCTGATACGTTCGGTTGGTTGCCTTCTTCATCAAGAATGACAGCTTCGATGTTGAGACCGTATTTAGTCGCAAATTCAAAGTCACGTTGATCGTGAGCTGGAACGGCCATTACAGCACCCGTGCCGTAATCCATTAATACGAAGTTAGCGACAAAGACAGGGACTTCTTTACCATTTAGCGGATGAATGGCGGTGAGACCGGTGTCCATGCCTTTCTTTTCCATGGTGGCTAATTCAGCTTCTGCCACTTTGGTGTTTTTGCATTCATCAATGAAAGCGGCAAGCTCTGGGTTGTTTTGTGCAGCAATAGCCGCAAGAGGGTGACCAGCAGCGATACCCACATAAGTCACACCCATTAGTGTGTCAGGGCGCGTGGTATACACTTCTAGATCCGCTTGACCGTTCACTTTAAAGGTTAACTCAACGCCTTCAGAGCGGCCAATCCAGTTGCGCTGCATAGTTTTTACCATCTCAGGCCAGCCGTCTAGATTGTCTAAATCGTCTAGTAACTCTTGTGCGTATTCAGTAATTTTGATGAACCACTGTGGAATTTCTTTTTGTTCTACAGGGGTATCACAACGCCAGCAACAGCCATCTTCAACTTGTTCGTTGGCAAGAACCGTCATGTCGTTTGGACACCAGTTGACTGAAGAGGTCTTTTTATAAACCAAGCCTTTTTCATACAGCTTAGTGAAGAACTCTTGTTCCCAACGGTAATATTCTGGTGTACATGTGGCGAATTCACGTTTCCAGTCGTAACCAAAGCCTAGCAATTTAAGCTGGTTTTTCATGTATTCGATGTTTTCATACGTCCACGGCGCAGGGGCGGTTTTATTTTTAACCGCGGCATTTTCAGCTGGAAGGCCAAATGCATCCCAACCAATTGGTTGCATTACGTTTTTGCCTTGCAGACGTTGGTAGCGTGAAACCACATCACCGATAGTGTAATTACGAACATGGCCCATATGTAGTCGGCCACTTGGGTAAGGGAACATCGATAAGCAATAGAATTTTTCTTTGCTTGGATCTTCAGTTACTTCAAATGTTTTGTTGTTATCCCAGTATTGTTGAACCTTCGGCTCAATATCTTGCGGATTATAATGTTCTGATAATTTCACTTTATGCTCTTGCATCGATGATGTCCGGTTATCGTAGATTTGTGAGTTCGGTTAAAACCGATAATACTTGATCAGCATAGAATACCTTAAAGGGGTTGCGCTCAACAATAGCTAATATGCCCCTCTACTTAAGTTGATGCCAAGGAGATCGATATGACGAAACGTAATCAAGATTATAACAAGGTACTTGAACAGGTCATTGAAAGCTTAAAGCTGGCTCCCAAAGAGTTAGATAAAGCCTTAGAGACGCCCAAACAGATGTGGCAAGCCACTAAAGATATGACAAAAGATGAGTTCGCTTTAATCAATGAATATGTGAAGTCCGATCTTAAAGAGTTTTCTGATAATTATAAAAAAGATAAAGAGGCACTCGAGAATGATCCCTTTCGTGATGTGATTTCTGAATCGATTTGGGAAGGGCTATTGGATATTACCGACAAAACTCAAATTGAGTGGTTAGAGGTTTTTCAAGATATTGAGCATAAAGGGTTATATCAAGTTGGCGATGTGATTGGGCTTGGAGCCTTAGTGTGTGAAAAATGCGGCCATCGACAAGAATATACCCACGCCTGTGAAATAACGCCTTGTGTTCAATGTCAGAATCACGCGTTCACTCGTGTGCCGTTAAAGCCTTAGTTTCTTTAAATGGGAGTTTCTTTAAATCGGAGTTTTTTTAAAATATGAGTTTCTGAAGACAGGATTTTTTTAAGGTTGGGGAGGGGGGCTTTCAAGGATTAATGTTATTAAAGGCCTAATTTTATTTAAGGCTTAATGTTATTTAAGACCTAATGCAACTAAACCCCCAGTACTTTATCTTGTTTTTTAGCGGTAAATATTGCTGTTATGTTGGCTGGTTGAGTTTTTGATGTTAAATGCGCTAAGAATTAGTTGGAGGGATTTAACACAAAACGCCTAAATTTATCGCTATAAGCATAAAAATTGATAAGAAATAATATTTGATGTGTTGCCTTTTGTTAATTTGCGTGGATTAAAAACAACGTCAATCAAGAAGTGTTCACCGTGAAGCTTCTTTTTTTAAAAGGCAAACATCTATGCTAGAACTTTTTATCGGCTTTATCGTGACGATGGCGGTGGGCTACTTTATTGTTAAAGGTTATAAACCGACTGGTGTGCTATTAACCGCAGGTACGGTGTTATTGTTACTGGCTAAGCCGTTAGGGCATACTGTTCTTCCTGCGGGGATGGAGTCAACGGGTAACTTCTTTACCGACGCATTATTTTTCTTAAAAAACTCACTACAAAATTACAATGGCGGTTTAGGGCTCCAAATTATGCTGTTGTGTGGGTTTGCTTCTTATATGACCCATATTGGCGCTAACAATATTGTGGTTAAGCAGTTTTCTAAGCCCCTTGCGTTTATTAAGTCGCCTTACATTCTGTTAGTGGCGGCTTATATTGTGGCTTGCTTGATGTCATTGGCCGTGAGTTCAGCAACAGGACTCGGGGTATTATTGATGGCAACCTTATTTCCGATGATGACGGCAATGGGTATCTCTCGCCCCGCTGCGGTAGCAGTGTGTGCTTCTCCTGCCGCTATTATTTTATCGCCAACATCAGGGGATGTGGTGATTGCCGCGCAAAAATCTGGCATTCCTCTGCATATCTTTGCGGTTGAAACCGTGTTACCTGTGTCAATCTCTGCCATCATTGTGATGGCGATTGCGGCTTTCTTTTGGAATAAATATCTCGATAAGAAAAACAATACACCGATGGAAAAAATCGATTTATCGCATATTGATGTTAGCGCGCCTGCCTATTACTCCATCTTGCCATTTCTACCGATTGCTGGAGTATTCCTTTTTAATGGTCAAACCATCCCAGGAATGAGCCTCGATATTTATACTATTGTGGTGTTATCAATTTTCATTGGTGCAGTTGTGCATTATGTCTCTAATCGCTTTGATGGTAAGAAAGCGGTTGAGGATTTAGAAGTGTGTTATCAAGGCATGGCCGATGCATTTAAAGGTGTGGTAATGCTGTTAGTTGGGGCTGGGTTATTTGCGCAAGGCTTAATGTCGGTTGGTGCGATTGATAGCTTATTGAGCTTGGCAAACAATGCTGGAGCTGGGGCGGTGGCATTGATGCTGCTATTGACCACCATTACTATTGCTGCCTCAGTGGCCACCGGATCGGGGAATGCGTCTTTCTATGCGTTTGTTGAATTAGCGCCCTCACTTGCGGCCAAAATGGGGATTAACCCAGCGTTCTTGATCATTCCTATGTTACAAGCGTCGAATTTAGGTCGTACGATTTCACCGGTTTCTGGTGTGATTGTGGCGACGTCTGGTATGGGACAAGTGAATCCATTTGAAGTGGTGAAACGAACTTTTGTTCCGGTGATGTGTGGTTTGATGACAGTGATTATTGGCACCGTGTTCTTAGTGCCAATGATGGCTGCCTAACGATTATTGATTTGTAAAAGCTCGCTATTTGGTGAGCTTTTTTCTTTTAAGGAGTACAAAATGTCTCAACAATTTGATCTTCAAACGTATATCAAACAATTAGAAGCCTTAGTCAATGTCGATTGTGGGACCCGCACGCCACAAGGGGTGGCGAAAATTGCGGATATTCTGACCCCAATGTTTGAGCAAATTGGCTTTACGGTCACGCGTCATCATGTGGATGATAAAGCGGGTCCTTGTCTTGAAATCACCAACAAGCCGAATGCCGATCAGTATGATGTTATGCTGAGCGGTCACATGGATACAGTTTTTCCTGAAGGTACAGTGGCGCAACGTCCACTGACTTATGATAAGGAAAAAATCTATGGCCCTGGCACCTCAGATATGAAATCCGGCATTTTAAGTGCTTGGTATGCGCTGCAACAATTGACTGAGGAAGAAAAAGATAAATTAGCCATTGTGGTGGCACTCAACTGTGATGAAGAAATTGGCTCTTTATATTCTCGTTCTTGGATTGAAGCCATGGCGAAGAAAAGTCAGCGCGTATTGGTGTGTGAAGCGGCTCGCGTCAGTGGCAATTTGATCCGCTCTCGTAAAGGGAATGCTAAGTATGAATTAGTGTTTAAAGGCGTTGCCTCTCACGCGGGTTCAGCCTTGCAAGATGGGGTGTCTGCGATTTATGAGCTCAGCCATTGGTCACTTGCGATTAAAGATTTAGTAAACCTTGAAACCGGCACTACCATGAACGTCGGTATTATTGAAGGCGGTCTTGCGGTTAACGTCGTACCTGATTATGCCAAGGCAACGGTAGATTTACGTTTTTGGAGTAATGAAGAAGCTGAAGCGATTGATAACAGATTGCGTGAGATGGCAAAAACACCGTTTGAACAAGGAGCGAGTGTGGAAGTGAAGCGTTTAGCCTTCAAACCCTCGATGCAACCAACTGACGCGACACAAGAGATGATCAAATTGGTCAGTGAGAAAGCCGAAGCATTGGGGATTCAATACGGTTGGGAAGATGCTGGCGGCGGCTCTGATGGTAACTTTACTGCGAATGTCGGTACTCCAACCTTAGATGGTTTTGGGCCGATGGGGGCTGGTTTCCATTCTGATAAAGAATATTTATTGATTGATTCAATTAAGCCTCGTATCGATTTATTAGCCAGTGTCTTGAAAAGTTTCTAACCGCGATAAGAGTTAGAGAAGAACAAAGCAGCCCAACATTGCGCGAAGATGTTGGGCTGCTTTTTTATAGGGGTTGGTTATTAACTAATAGGGGGCGGCTGTTAACTAAAAGCGAAGATTGATGAAGGCTTAAGCTTACCAAAAGCCTAACACTTTCCACCACAAGCTACCGACAACACTCCAAATAAACAGGTTAACAATACTCATGATAAAGCCGGCTTTCCACCAGTTACCTAGAGAGACATAACCAGAACCGAAGATAATAGGGGCCGTACCAGTTGCGTAATGGGTGATAGACATCATCAGCGATGAGGCACCGGCCAAAGCTAAACCTAAGAACATCGGAGGTACGCCTAATCCTAAACCTGCAGCAAAGAAGGCCCCAAACATGGCTGTAATGTGGGCTGTGGTACTGGCAAAGAAGTAGTGCGCATAAAAATACACACAACACAGTAAAATGGTCACTCCCCACCAAGGCAAACCGAGAACACTGACGTTAGTTTGAATTTGAGTGGCAAACCAGGAGATCAAACCTAATTTACTCAAATAGCCCGCCATCATGACTAAGGCGGCAAACCAAATAATGGTGTCCCAAGCGGCTTTTTCTTTTAAGACATCATCCCAAGTTAAAATACCGGTTAACAGTAATACTGATAGGCCAATAAAAGACACCGCGGTGGCGTCTACTTTATATTCTGGCCCTAATATCCAAGCCGGAATACCCGCCCACAAGACTAAGAGCATGAAAAAGACCCCGAGCATGATTTTTTCATTGAGCGAAATAGGCCCTTGCTCTGCCAGTTTCTGTTTTGCAAATTGTGAGGCGTTTGGCGTGGATTTTACCTCTGGAGTAAAGAAGTAATATAAAACCAAAGGCATCACTATTAAGGCGACTAAGCCGGGTAATAACGCAGCTAATGCCCATTGTCCCCAAGTGATATGAATATCAAGTCCAGTCCCTTTTGCGATCAAATCAACCACCAAAGGGTTAGGGGCCGTGGCGGTAATAAACATCGCGGAAGTAATTGGGTTGGCGTTGTAGTTGACTAAGGCGAGATATTCGCCAATTTTTTTGGAGGACTCATCGTGTCCTTTTGATGAAAAACTTTCGGCGATGGAGCGCATGATCGGGTGGATAATACCGCCACCGCGCGCGGTGTTACTTGGCGTGATAGGGGCGATGGTCAATTCAGCAAAACTGAGGGCATAACCAATGCCTAAGGTTTTTTTACCAAACAAAGAAATAAACCAATAGCCGATTCGGTGCCCTAATCCGGTTTTGATTAAGCCTCGCGAAATAATAATAGAAGAGCCGATCAGCCAAATTAAGCTGTTGGAAAAGCCACTTAATGCATTTGCCATGGATTGCTTTTGAGGATTGGCTACGGAAGGATCCACTGTGACACCGGTGATAGCCACTAAAGTGATCGCAACAATAGATAAAGCCCCAATGGGCATCGCTTTACCTATGATGGCTGCAATGGTGCCAATAAATAATGCTAACAGATGCCAAGCTTGTACGGTAACGCCCTCAGGTGGAGGACTAAACCAAATGACCGCAGCTATCATCGTTGCGATAAACATGGGAAGTGGTTTGAATGCGTTCATACAGAACTCTCTCATGATTAATATTAGAATAATTATAAATCAGTCATCTAAAGAGAACGATAGTTATCTATCGACACTATGAACTGCTTTCAGAGTTCGTTTTTTTGTTTGCGTTAGCGTTGATTTATTTATCTAAGATCAAAGAGATGAATATGAAATGTTGCTAGTCGTAAAAAAAATACCGCGCAAGTTAATTAAACTGGCGCGATATGTATAACAGTTTATCGTTAATAATTTAATGTTGTTTTTTACGGGTAAGTTGCCAAGCCAGAGCTAAGCCGATAACGCACCAAAGGTAGAGTAACCAAGAGCCGATAAAAGTATAAGGGGTATTACCAGTGGTTGAGGTAACGTCGGCTTTTAAGACTTCGGTTTGAAATTGTGGAACTTGTTTAATAATTTTTCCACGGTAATCGGTCACCGCAGTAACGCCATTATTGGTGGCACGAATTAACGGCTTACCCAGCTCTAAAGCTCTCATGCGGGCGATTTCCATGTGCTGTAGCGGGCCAATCGAATGGCCAAACCAAGCGTCGTTGGATAAGGTCAAAATGAAATTCGTTTCTTGAGTGACGTTATCACGAACTTGATCGCTGAAAATAATTTCATAACACAACGCCGCTAATAAGTGTCGGCCATGAGCAATTAAATTCGGTTGCAAGTAAGCTCCACGTTGGAATGAGGACATGGGTAAATTAAAAAATGGAGCAATCGGGCGCAATAGATCCCCAAAAGGTACAAACTCTCCAAATGGTAATAAATGATGTTTGCTGTAGCGCTTTGCCGTCTCATAGTTATACGGGCCTTGTTCATTAGCCCCAAGCGTGAGGACATTATTGTAAAAACCTCCCATGCTATCTTGAGAAAGCACTCCAGTGATCAACGCGCTGTTATTTGTTTTTGCCGCCATATCGAGATTACGTAAGAAAGCCGGTAAATCAGATTCTAACGCTGGAATCGCCGCTTCTGGCCAAATCACAATATCAGAATCCCAATTGGCATAACTCATGTCGGTGTACTTTCGTAACGTTGGCCAACGATGACTAGGAAGCCATTTCATTTTTTGATCAATATTGCCTTGGATTAGGGCAAATGATGTCTTAGTACTCGGGTCGAGCTTGACCCAGTGAACTTGATTTAAGATAAAGCTCACCACAAAAATACTGAGTGGCATTAAGAGATAGCGCCATTGCTTGCTCAAAAGGGTAAATGCACAGCTACCAGCAATCAGCCAAATTGCCAGCGTGATGGATTCGACACCAGAAACGGGGGCAAAGCCATTTAAAGGACTATCAATTTGACTGTAACCCAGCCAGAGCCAAGGAAAACCAGTAAATACCCAACCACGTAGCCAATCGGTGATTAACCACAAAATAGGGGCGGCAATGATTAAGCGTACGGCGGTTGTTTTAGGAAAAAAGCGATTGAGTAAAGCCCCGAATAGTGCCGGATATAAGGCTAGGTAGCCGACTAAGAGTGCCATCAATAACACACTCGCGGGCTTAGGCATTCCTCCAAAGGTATCAATGCTGACGTGCACCCAGTTGATGCCGGTACCAAATTGTCCTATCCCCCATGCAAAGGCAATCCAAAAGCCCATTTTGGTGCTGTGATTGTTGAGGATAAGTAATAAAACGAAAGGGCTAAGAATAGCGATAGGCCAGTAAGAAAAGGGGGCAAACGCTAAGGTTGTTATGGCACCAATAAGGGCAGCTAACATTAGCTGCCCAAGGCGCGAGATCCAAATGGTTTTCATAGAGTTATTGGGTTCGCTACTTAATCGTATTGTGAAAGTCAGCTATCTTGGCTTTCTGCGTCGATATTGGTTTCAGCATTATTTGGAATGGTGACTTGTAATTGAATGATTTTGCGATTATCTGCCGCGGTAATTTTAAAACTATACCCATCTAATTCAATCACTTCGCCTCGCTCAGGCAGGTGCCCAAACGCAAGTGTTACTAAGCCACCCACTGTATCGACTTCTTCATCACTGTACTGAGTATTAAACGCATCGTTAAAATCATCAATATCGGTGAGAGCTCGGACAGCAAAGGTATGTTTACTCAGTTGACGAATATCGGCCGCTTCTTCGTCATCAAATTCATCTTCAATTTCGCCAACAATTTCTTCTAAGATATCCTCGATGGTGACTAAACCTGACACACCACCAAACTCATCCACCACGATGGCCATGTGGTAGCGCTCTTCTCGGAATTCTTTTAAGAGACGATCAACACGTTTACTTTCTGGTACGACAACAGCAGGTCGAACAACTTCACTTAACTCGAACTCTGTGCTATCGGAAACCAAATAGCGTAAGAGGTCTTTAGCAAGCAAAATGCCTTCCACGTGATCTTTATCTTCATTGATCACAGGATAGCGAGAGTGGGTTGCATCAATGATTAACGCGGCTAATGACGCTAGGTCATAATCACGACTGATGGTGATCATTTGTGAGCGCGGGATCATAATATCGCGCACACGCATTTCAGATATTTCCATCACTCCTTCGAGCATATCGCGCGTATCAGGATCAATGAGATCATTTTCTTCTGAATCACGGAATACTTCGACTAACTCTTGTCGATCTTTAGGATCACCTTGGAAGAGGTGAGTTAGGCGCTCAAAGAAGGATTTTCTACTGGGACCTTCAGATTTATCATTGTTGCCTTCATGCTGAGAAGGCGAGGTACTGTCGTTCATGTTTACTCTTTAATCAATATCAATGTATAGGTCTGTCACTGGTTGGCTAATAACAAGCATTGCAGTGTTTGGATTGATATAACGCCACCAAAAGCGGGTAGCACGCTGTTAAAATCGCGGATTAACCGTGCATTACAGTCATCCGCGAATGGGTTATTCTTTTTCTGATAAGTAAGGATCAGCAAAGCCGAGTTTTTGTAAAATCTCGGTTTCAAGGGCTTCCATTTCCTCAGCTTCATCATCTTCAATATGATCATAACCTAGCAGATGAAGCGAGCCGTGTACAACCATATGCGCCCAATGTGCAATTAAGGGTTTATTTTGCTCTTGAGCTTCTCGTTCAACCACTTGTTTACAAATAATAAGATCGCCAAGTAGGTCAATTTCAATCCCTGGTGGCGCTTCAAATGGGAAAGAGAGCACATTAGTTGGCTTATCTTTACCACGATAATCACGGTTTAATTGTTGGCTTTCTTCACTTTCAACAAGACGAATTGTGACTTCTGCTTGTGGTTGAAAAAGTGTAATGGCAGAAGATAACCATTGTTGAAATTGTGCTTCCGTAGGAAGGCTATCGGTGTCTTCGACTGCAATTTGAAGGTCGAGTTCAATTGTCATAATCTGCCAAATACCTTATTCAGAATCTGAGTGCTGGGTGGTTGTATTTACATTGTTTGCATTGGCGGTTGAGAACAAAGCGGCTGCTTGGGCTTCACGTTGTTCACGCTCTTCACGACGACGCTTTTCAATCGCTTTTTTCTCTTTTTGATCTTGTGCTTCCCATTTTTCGTAGGCATTGACGATACGTGCCACGACGGGGTGACGCACGACGTCATCGGCAAGGAAGAAGTTAAAGCTGATGTCTTCAACCTCGGATAACACTTCAATCGCATGACGTAGGCCTGAGCGAGCACCACGAGGTAAGTCGATTTGGGTCACGTCACCGGTGATCACAGCGCGTGAATTAAAGCCAATACGAGTTAAGAACATTTTCATTTGTTCGACCGTGGTGTTTTGGCTTTCATCTAAAATGATGAAGGCATCGTTTAATGTACGACCACGCATATAGGCTAATGGAGCAACTTCAATCACGTTACGTTCAATCAGCTTTTCTACTCGTTCAAAGCCAAGCATTTCAAATAAGGCATCATAAAGTGGACGCAAATAAGGGTCGACTTTTTGACTTAAATCCCCCGGTAAGAACCCGAGTTTTTCACCGGCTTCAACCGCAGGACGAGTTAACAGAATGCGACGAATTTCTTGACGTTCTAATGCGTCGACCGCAGCAGCAACGGCAAGGTAAGTTTTACCTGTACCCGCAGGGCCTATACCAAAGCTGATGTCGTGAGTTACCATATTGACCAAATATTGAGCTTGGTTGGGGGTACGTGGTTTAATGACCCCTTTTTTGGTCTTGATAAAGACTTCTTTACCATACTCCATCGGTTGTTCTTGGTGTTGCTCTAGAATGCCAGACTCTTTGACTGCAAGATGAATATGCTCCGGATCGATATCGGGAATCGTGCCACGCACTGGTGCTGTATCGACGTATAAATCTTTGATGATCTCTAATGCCGCCGCTGTCGTGTGAGGTTTACCTGTAATGGTAAAAAAGTTGCTGCGGTGGTTGATTTCAACGCCTAAACGACGTTCAAGATGTTTAATATTGTCATCAAAAGGACCACATAAACTAGAGAGTCTGTGGTTATCGGAAGGTTCTAAATTAATTTCAAGCGTTACGATTTTATTGCTCACGGTTTCCCCTCGCTACAAACGGTTCATTACCCTTGATTAGGCAGAGTAATGAACCGTTTTTACTTATCTTAATTATATACCCAAGTGACTTCAAGATGCAGAATTCAGAGCTATCATCCAAACCTTTAAGCAAGGAAGATTGGAGAAGGAATGTAGGCACCTTTCAAACCAATCTGACGCGGCATAAAGGTTTGAATGGAGCTCCCGAAGGGCAAGTTAAAACAAGCTTTATGCTGCGTTAAATTGAACTGAGATAGAATAACTATGATCATATTCAATTTGCCTTGCCTAAAGCTTGTTTTATTCTTGCTGAAACTCGCATTTTGAAGTTACTTGGGTATACGATGGTGTTAGGGCGTGAAAGTAACAACCCCTAACTCATCTTCTTTGCGTGTTTTTTTCATCATTTCCGCTGGAGAAACGGCAGAACGTAAGCCCATTTCGGCTTCTGTACGGATTAAAGTACCACGCAAAGAGTTCGGGAATACTTCGGTGATCTGTACATCAACAAATTGACCAATTAGGTCAGCTGAGCCTTCAAAGTTTACCACACGGTTATTCTCAGTACGGCCACGAAGTTCCATCAAGTTTTTCTTGGATGGGCCTTCCACTAGGATGCGTTGCTCTGTATTTAGCATTAAACGAGAGTATCGCATAGCTTGTGCATTGATTTGCTGTTGTAGCTCATACAAACGTTCTTTTTTCTCATCTTCTGGCACATCACATGGGTAATCCGCTGCTGGTGTACCTGGGCGAGGAGAGAAAATAAAGCTAAAGCTCATGTCAAAATCGACATCTTTAATAAGCTTCATTGTGTCTTGGAAATCTTGTTTTGACTCACCTGGGAAGCCAACAATAAAGTCTGAGCTGATTTGAATATCAGGACGGGCTTTACGTAGCTTACGAATGATGGATTTGTACTCAATTGCGGTATGAGGACGCTTCATCATAGTCAAAATACGGTCAGAACCACTTTGTACCGGTAAGTGTAAGAAGCTCACCAATTCTGGAGTATCTTCATAAACAGCAATGATGTCATCACCAAACTCTAGTGGGTGGCTGGTGGTGAAACGAATACGGTCAATCCCATCGATAGAAGCCACTAAGCGTAATAATTCAGCAAAGGTACAAATATCGCCATCGTGCGTAGGGCCACGGTAAGCGTTAACGTTTTGGCCTAGTAGGTTAACTTCACGTACCCCTTGATCGGCTAATTGAGCAATTTCAAATAACACGTCATCCATTGGACGGCTGACTTCTTCGCCACGCGTATAAGGTACGACGCAGTAAGTACAGTATTTAGAACAACCTTCCATAATAGAAACAAAGGCTGTCGCGCCTTCTGCACGAGGTTCAGGTAAACTGTCAAATTTCTCAATTTCAGGGAAAGAGATGTCCATTACTGGGCCAGTATTGGCTTGCGATTGTTTGATCATTTCAGGCAAACGGTGCAGCGTTTGTGGGCCAAAAATCACATCAACAAATGGTGCACGTTCGCGGATATGGTCACCTTCTTGAGTCGCCACACAGCCACCTACACCAATTACGACACCTTCTTTTTTATCTTTAAGTGTTTTCCAACGACCTAGCTGGTGGAACACTTTCTCTTGCGCTTTCTCACGAATCGAACAGGTATTTAACAGTAATACGTCTGCTTCCGCTGGATCTTCGGTGAGTTCATATCCGTTCGCGGCATTAAGTAGGTCGGCCATTTTTGATGAATCGTATTCATTCATCTGACAGCCCCAAGTTTTAATTAGCAGTTTCTTACTCATTTCACATTCGCTCGTATTAAATCAGTGTTGGGTTGAGCTTTTGCTCATCATTATTTGGGTAGATCTGGCATTAAAAGCCAATCAAGATCTAGCAAGCCGCGTATTGTACTGCTTTAAACTCAAGCTGACTAGAGCTTAGATGGCACAAAGCCTTGATTGAATTATAGCCGTAATTTTATTAAGGAATAATGTGCGGATAAAATGGAATAATTTGCGTGAGTTGGCTGACAAAGATCTCGGTTAGAGTAGAATGCCAATACTGTTTGTTGTTGAGGTTTTTTATGGCCAAGTTTGATGTAGTCATCATTGGTGGTGGCATGGTTGGGGCAGCACTTGCTCTTGGGTTAGCGAAACAAAAAAAATCAGTCGCGTTAGTTGAAGGCAAAGCACCTCAAAGTTTTGAACCCTCACAAGCGATGGATTTACGGGTGTCGGCTATTTCTAAAGCTTCAGTGGATTTATTTAAGCAGCTTGGTGCTTGGCAAGCCGTAGCGACCAAACGTGTTACACCTTATCTTGGTTTAGAAACTTGGGAACACCCAGATTGCCGTACTCGTTTTCATGCCAGTGAGTTAAATCTCGATAAGCTTGGTTATATGGTTGAAAATAGAGTGATGCAACTGGGGTTATGGGAACAGTTCTCACAATTTTCTAATTTGTCGGTATTTTGCCCCAATCATTTAGAACATATTGAGTTTGCTGAGCAGACAAATATCGTTCATCTTGATAATGGTAAATCGCTTGAAACTCGTTGGGTGATTGGGGCCGATGGTGCTAATTCACAAGTCCGCCAACAAGCGAAGATTGGGGTGACAGCGTGGGATTATCGTCAACGCTGTATGTTAATTAATGTGGCTTTACCTGATCTTGCTGAAGGTAAAGTACGAGATGTGACATGGCAATGGTTTACGCCACAGGGGCCACGTTCGTTTCTGCCACTTGCTGCAAGTGCGGAAGGGGTACAACAAGGGTCATTAGTGTGGTATGACAGCCCTCAACGTATCAAGCAATTACAAGCGCTGTCTCCGGAATCGTTGAGAGAGGAAGTATTAACTCATTTTCCTAAAGAGCTCGGTGACATTCAAGTTTTGCAAGCGGGCTCTTTCTCGTTAACTCGTCGTCACGCTCAATGTTATGTGTCAAATCGTTGTGTACTGGTTGGTGATTCAGCTCATACGATTAATCCTTTAGCCGGGCAGGGAGTCAATCTTGGATTTAAAGATGTCTCCGTATTACTTGATACGATTGCAGATAAAGGGTTGGACTCAGAGGCGGCATTCATTGCTTATGAAAAGCAACGTCGTAAAGATAATTTATTGATGCAAACCGGTATGGATTTCTTCTATACAACCTTCAGTAACAATATCGCCCCGCTGAAAGTTCTGCGTAATGTGGCATTAAAAGCCGCTGAGCATTCTGGAGAAATTAAAAAGCAAGTATTGAAATATGCGTTAGGTTTATAAGAGCAATAGTACTTATTACCTGATCCTTTAACCTCTAATTAATGTGGTTGATATAACAAGAAATGGCCGCTTATCTCTAACTAAGCGGCCATTTATTATTTTTTCGTTGCTCGTTGCTCGTTAAATAAACTTTATGCAAGTTGGGGAAGGGACTTTATGCCTTATCTTCGTATCTTGCAGTTCACCTGTTTCATTATCGCGGCGAAAGAGCGCAAGGTTGTGGCTTAATTGGTTAGCTACTACCAGCCAGTTTCCACAGTGTGATATCGCAAAATCACGCGCAAAACGTCCTCCACAATCTATCGCGTATTGATACTCACATTCGCCAGTTAAACCATTAAACGCAAAGCACGCGATTAAGTTTTGACGGCGGCCGGTGAGATAGATAAAGCGCTCGTCTGGTGAAAATTTGATGGCTCCTGCCGCTTGACCATTTTCTGTTTGTGGTAATGCAGCTTGATGACCATGTATTTGCCATTTCCCTGCGATTTTTTTGAGTAAAATCAATTGTTCAGAAATCTCACATAACACGACCCCAAACTGTTCATTTTTATCAAAGATGACATGTCTAGGGCCACTTTCGATAGGGAGCGCTACAGAATAGGAGTCTGTGATAGCAACGGTGTGGTGATGATGATCAAAAGGAAACACACGTAAGCAATCACACCCTAAATCGACAGTAACCAGAGTCTGGCTGATAGGGAGTAAGACCGCTTGGTGGGCGTGTGATTCTTGCTCGTCAGACGCTGCAAAGGCCTGGCTATTAATGGTTTGTCTATGTTGATCAATAATCCCATCATCTGTGCATGAAAAAATATCGATATGGCCCGACCCATATTGAGCGGTTGCAATCATATTAGTGCTCAAACTGGCTTCTACATAGCAAGGTGCACTACCAGATAAGGGCGATTGAGTCTGCGGCGTTACTTGCCAGTTATCTAGGCGATATTGGCAAATAGTTGGTGACTGAGTTTCTAATACTTCTGAGATGACGGTTAATTGTTGGTTGGCATAATCAAAATAAGAAGGATGTTTTAAATCGATATTGGAAGGATGAAGCGTGAATTGATGGTGTTGAGTATTTAACTGAGCAAAATAAATACCGGTAGGACTTTCGTCATGAGTGTAACCACTGATAATTAAAGATAAATCTGCCATTCTTTTTTCACCATAAAGACTAAACGCTTCTATCTTGCAAGGTTCTAAAAGAGAAAGGAATCAAAAACTGCGTCAGGAAAAGTGATGTCGATTGCAAACTTGATAAAGATCGGTCATTTAGATTAATTAACACCATGATCAAGCCTTTACCAGCAAGGATTATCCGGTAATTAGGGCAATTGGTATGAGTACGATTGGTATCAGAAAGAGAATGGCAATAAAATGAAGAAACACCAGATACGACAAAGCCCACAATAAAGTGGGCTTTGTTGATGATGGTGCGGACGGAGAGACTTGAACTCTCACACCTTGCGGCGCCAGAACCTAAATCTGGTGCGTCTACCAATTCCGCCACGTCCGCAAATACGTGTCTAGAAAACTCGTTTCTAGTTTCTCGAATGTTACGAACATACTAATTGATGAAATATGTTCTTCGAGATACGAAACTCGATAACCGAGAAACGTAAAAAATTGGCTGGGCTACCTGGATTCGAACCAGGGAATGCCGGCATCAAAAGCCGGTGCCTTACCGCTTGGCGATAGCCCAGTCGACGGAACTCGAATTTTCGTTACTCGTCGCTCGATATGTTTCGAGAAACGAGACTCGATAACCGAGAAACGTTTATTCATGGTGCGGTCGGAGAGACTTGAACTCTCACACCTTGCGGCGCCAGAACCTAAATCTGGTGCGTCTACCAATTCCGCCACGACCGCAAAACCGTGTTCTGAGAAAAAGCTCTCAGTTATCTCGATAAAAAAAGCAAGCTGATTGGTTAAGCTTGCTCTCGAGATACGACACTCTAAAAGAATATCGTTTGCAAATATGGCTGGGCTACCTGGATTCGAACCAGGGAATGCCGGCATCAAAAGCCGGTGCCTTACCGCTTGGCGATAGCCCAGTCGACGAAACTCGATACCGAGAAACGTTTATTTATGGTGCGGACGGAGAGACTTGAACTCTCACACCTTGCGGCGCCAGAACCTAAATCTGGTGCGTCTACCAATTCCGCCACGTCCGCAAATACGTGTCTAGAAAACTCGTTTCTAGTTTCTCGAATGTTACGAACATACTAATTGATGAAATATGTTCTTCGAGATACGAAACTCGATAACCGAGAAACGTAAAAAATTGGCTGGGCTACCTGGATTCGAACCAGGGAATGCCGGCATCAAAAGCCGGTGCCTTACCGCTTGGCGATAGCCCAGTCGACGGAACTCGAATTTTCGTTACTCGTCGCTCGATATGTTTCGAGAAACGAGACTCGATAACCGAGAAACGTTTATTCATGGTGCGGTCGGAGAGACTTGAACTCTCACACCTTGCGGCGCCAGAACCTAAATCTGGTGCGTCTACCAATTCCGCCACGACCGCAAAACCGTGCTAGGAAGTTAATTCCTAGTAACTCGATATTAAATAGCTGATTGGTGAAGCTATTTCGAGTGACAAATCTCTTAAAAAGACATTTGTATAAAATATGGTGGCTACGACGGGATTCGAACCTGTGACCCCATCATTATGAGTGATGTGCTCTAACCAACTGAGCTACGTAGCCAATAGTTACTGAGTAACTTTATTTTGAGCCAAGTAATATAATATAAACTGACTCTTTGTTCCACCTTAGATGAAACTTTTTCTTTGAGCTTTTGCTCTGCCTAGAAACTAGCGACTAGTTATCTAGGAACTTAAATAGTGGCTGGGCTACCTGGATTCGAACCAGGGAATGCCGGCATCAAAAGCCGGTGCCTTACCGCTTGGCGATAGCCCAGTCGACGGAACTCGAATTTTCGTTACTCGTCACTCGATATGTTTCGAGAAACGAGACTCGATAACCGAGAAACGTTTATTCATGGTGCGGTCGGAGAGACTTGAACTCTCACACCTTGCGGCGCCAGAACCTAAATCTGGTGCGTCTACCAATTCCGCCACGACCGCAAAACCGTGCTAGGAATATATCCTAGTAACTCGTTAATGAAACAACTGATTGGTGACGTTGTTTCCGAGTAACGAATCTCTTTAAAAGACATTCGTATAAAATATGGTGGCTACGACGGGATTCGAACCTGTGACCCCATCATTATGAGTGATGTGCTCTAACCAACTGAGCTACGTAGCCAAAACTTGTTTCCTCTGCAACACTCGCTGTGCCTTGAGGACGGAGCGCATTATGCGTATCTGAGCCTCGAGCGTCAACAGTTTTTTTTAATAAATTAAGATTCTTGAATCGTTCGACTTTTTTTTAGACAAAAAGCCTTGTTTGTGAGCAATATCGCAGGGTAAATAGCAATTTTATCCTGAAATCGATAGAGACTTTATTGTCGAGCAGATAACAAAAAAGTCAGCGAAGGTGCTGACTTTTTAAAATTGCTTAAAAAATTATGCTTATATATTAAACATTAAAGCGGAAGTGGACCACATCGCCATCTTTTACGATGTACTCTTTTCCTTCTAAACGCCATTTACCAGCTTCTTTTGCGCCACTTTCACCTTTGTACTGGATGAAATCATCGTAACCAACGACTTCTGCACGAATAAAGCCTTTTTCAAAATCGGTGTGGATTTTACCTGCTGCTTGTGGCGCGGTTGCACCAATCGGAATAGTCCAAGCTCGAACTTCTTTGACGCCAGCGGTGAAGTAGGTTTGTAAATTCAATAATTCGTAGCCAGAACGAATCACACGGTTTAAACCAGGTTCTTCAATACCAAGATCTGCTAGGAATTCATCACGGTCTTCTTCATCAAGTTCAGACATTTCAGATTCAATTGCAGCACACACTGGTACAACAACAGCATTTTCGTTCTCAGCATACTCACGGACTTTGTCTAGGTATGGGTTATTTTCAAAACCATCTTCATTAACGTTAGCAATGTACATAGTTGGTTTTAAAGTCAGGAAGTTTAAGTAACCAACCGCTGCTAGTTCTTCTTTTGATAATTCAACAGAGCGAGCCATGCCGCCTTCTGTGAATACAGGAAGTAACTTTTCAAGTACGGTGATTTCAAATTTCGCGTCTTTATCGCCACCTTTGGCTTTTTTCGCTTGACGTTGGATCGCACGTTCACAGCTATCTAAGTCTGCTAAAGCCAGTTCAAGGTTGATGATTTCGATATCTTCGATAGGTGAAATACGACCTGCAACGTGCACGATGTTTTCATTTTCAAAACAACGAACCACATGGCCAATGGCATCAGTTTCACGGATATTGGCTAGGAATTTGTTTCCTAATCCTTCACCACGAGATGCACCTGCTACTAAACCTGCGATATCAACAAATTCCATCGTTGTTGGTAGCGTACGTTGTGGGTTTACAATTTCTGCCAAAGCATCAAGACGTAAATCAGGTACTGGAACAACACCTGTATTTGGTTCGATAGTACAGAAAGGGAAGTTTGCCGCTTCAATACCCGCTTTTGTTAGCGCATTAAACAGAGTGGATTTACCTACGTTTGGTAAACCGACGATTCCACATTTGAAACCCATGATATTAACCTTCTTTCATTCGGCGGTTGTGCCGACTTATGTTGTAATTTGAAAACCTTGAAAGGGAGATTATTCCGCTTTAAAGGTGTGCAATCTATTTTGTGCTTTTGCTAAACCATCTTTGAGTAGAATATCTAGGCTTCTAACGGACTCATCAACAACAGCATCTAATAATTCTTGTTCTTTGGTTGGCGCTTTGCCTAAAACATAACCTGCAACGCGATCTTTATGACCAGGGTGGCCAATACCAATGCGTAACCGGTAAAAATCTTTATTGTTGCCTTGCTTGGCGATGATGTCTTTCAATCCATTGTGACCACCATGGCCACCGCCTTTTTTAAACTTAGCGACACCAGGAGGAAGATCCAATTCATCATGTGCGACCATGATTTCTTCTGGGGTGATCTGGTAAAATTTCGCAAGTGCGGAAACAGATTTACCGGATAAGTTCATAAAGGTTGTTGGGATCAATAATCGTAAATCTTGACCATTAATTAAGAGGCGACCTGTGTAACCGAAGAATTTACTTTCATCTTTTAAGGTTACATTATGGACACGAGCTAACTCTTCTACCACCCATGCTCCTGCATTATGGCGAGTCTTTGCATATTCTGGCCCAGGATTGGCGAGGCCAACAAGTAATTTTATTGGTTGAGTCAAAGCGAGAAGTCTCTTTTCAAATTTAAAAAGCGCGGCATGATAGCATATTTTTTGCCTTGGTGGGCAAAGCAATAAAAAACCACTTTACCCTAAGGCAAAGTGGTTTCATTTTTTCGAGTTTCGAGTTTCGAGTTTCGAGTTTCGAGTTTCGAGTTTCGAGTTTCGAGTTTCGAGTTTCGAGTTTCTGCGATTAGTTAAACATGGCAGAGATAGATTCTTCGTTGCTAATACGACGAATCGCTTCAGCTAGCATGCTTGA
Organism: Vibrio aphrogenes; assembly: GCF_002157735.2. Taxonomy (NCBI): domain Bacteria; kingdom Pseudomonadati; phylum Pseudomonadota; class Gammaproteobacteria; order Vibrionales; family Vibrionaceae; genus Vibrio; species Vibrio aphrogenes. Next base: position 1,723,923 of record NZ_AP018689.1, on the reverse strand, counting down.
AAGTGTCAATTGAGTCACTTTACCTGTTGCTTTCATCTCTTCAGTTAACTTGATTGAGTCAGTGATGATCACTTGGTCAATCACAGAGTTTTTGATATTTTCAGCGGCTTTACCAGAGAATACGGCGTGAGTTGCATAAGCAAATACACGTTTCGCACCACGTTCTTTTAACGCTTCAGCGGCTTTACATAAAGTACCACCAGTATCGATCATGTCATCAACGATCACGCAATCGCGACCTTTAACATCACCGATGAGGTTCATTACTTCAGAAACGTTAGCGCGAGGGCGACGTTTATCAACGATAGCAATATCAGTGTCATCTAACATTTTTGCTGTTGCACGAGCACGTACCACACCGCCTAAGTCAGGAGAAACAACCACTGGATCTTCTAAGTTACGAGACTTCATATCTTCCATTAGTACTGGCGTACCGAAGATATTGTCTACAGGAACATCGAAGAAGCCTTGGATTTGTTCTGCGTGTAGGTCGATGGTAAGAACACGGTCAACACCAACGTTAGAAAGGAAATCTGCAACAACTTTTGCAGTGATTGGAACACGAGCTGAACGGACACGACGGTCTTGGCGTGCATAACCAAAATAAGGAATGACAGCTGTAATACGACCAGCAGAAGCACGGCGCATTGCATCGATCATTACGACCAATTCCATTAAGTTGTCGTTGGTTGGGGCACAGGTAGATTGAATGATAAATACATCACTACCGCGAACATTTTCGTTGATTTGTACTGCAACTTCACCATCAGAAAAACGGTTAACAGTTGCATCACCAAGGGAAATGTAAAGACGATCGGCAATACGTTGGGCTAGTTCAGGTGTGGCGTTACCAGCAAATAGCTTCATATCAGGCACGGTGGAAACCTCGGGTTGCGTCCAGTTTTAGATTGAATTGTTGTCGGCTTGTTTATAGTCAGCCAAAGTCTTATGAAGTGGTGAGATATTCACCCCTTTGGCAATAAAGCCGAAGACACTATTTAATTTTGTATGGTCGTTGAATTTTTCGAGAACAATTTCTGCTGCTTGTTGAGTGTCAAACTCGGCAAATAGGCATGAACCCGTTCCAGTCAATCTCGACGGCGCATATTGTAGCAGCCATGAAAGTTGCTTAGCAACCTCCGGATACAGCAAAGTGACGATTTTTTGGCAATCGTTTCCGTACGGCAACTGTAAAAGTGTGTGTAGATCTCGTTTTTCAGTATTTCTTGTTAAATTTTGGTGAGAAAAAATATCAACAGTCGCAATGTTTGTTTCAGGTTTGATCACTAGATACCACTTCTCTTCTGGAGTGGCCGGGGTGAGTTTTTCGCCAACCCCTTCGGCAAAAGCCGCTTGACCTCGTACAAAAACCGGGACATCTGCGCCCAGTTTTAATCCTAATTCAGCCAAGGTATCCATCGGTAAATTGAGATTCCAGATAGCATTTAAAGCGATTAATGTGGTTGCCGCGTTAGAGGAGCCACCTCCTAATCCTCCACCCATAGGCAATACTTTGGTGAGATGAATGTGAGCGCCGAGTTGAGCTGCTTCTGGATAACCTTGATTAAACGCTTCTTGTTTTAGTGCTTGTGCGGCTTTCCAAATGAGATTGTCTTCTAATGCAACCCCGGAAATAGCCGGTTCAATATGGATATTACCGGAATTATTTGCTGCAAATGTGAGCGTGTCGCCAAAATCAATAAATTGAAATAATGTTTGTAATTCATGATAGCCATTCGCTAATTGACCAGTGATGTACAAAAAGAGGTTGAGCTTGGCAGGGGAAGGCCAAGCCATGAGCGTATTATTTGGTTCCGCTAATGGTGTTGATGGGGTGTTTGTTAACATAGCGCGTTCTTGTTGGGACATTAGATTATCCATTTACTGATCAGGATTTTAATGGTCGTTTCATTTTGTTGTAAAAGCATTTGCTTGGGTAAGGTTATCGAGGATTGACCTTTTTCAAAACTGGGCGATTCAACACTTTGGTAGCTTTGATAATTGAGTGACCAATTTTTATTGTCCATGGTTTTTTCTAGGTGTTCCACGGTATTGGACTGATTGAAAGTGATTGTATCAGCATTGGTCGGTAAGCCTTTTAACCAATCTGGTAACTGGCTCACAGGAATGGCAAGACCGGTGAGGTTTTTTATTAATTGGTCGGCCTGCTTGGCAGTTTGAATCTGTCCATCTGAAGTGGTAATCATGGCACCACTTGGCATCATTTGAACGGTCAGTACCGTTTGGCCAAAAAGCGATAACAGCTTGAGTTCGTTATAACTCGCTGCCTGCTTAAAAATAAAGCTGAGTGACTGGCGATGCTCAGGATCGGTATAGCCTATTTTACCGGTTGCTTTAAAGGTATTGAGTTGCTCTAGCTTGTGTTTTTGGATTTGCCAGTCAACAGAGTAGTTTTCTTGGCTAGGAGGTACACTGCTACAACCTGTTATCAATAGCATTAAGGCGGCTAAGCTGGTGGCAAACCAATGACGATATGCTTGGCTGATAAACGAGCTTTTATTGAAACCTAATGTAAGAGCTAGCTGAGAGTCGGAAAGGGAAAAAAATGAAGACAAAGCAACTTCCTTAGACGGTCTATAAACTGGCGCTGACTATATCATATTAATCAGATGAGAGCGCAGCCGTGCGACGATTTTACACAATTATTGCCTCGTTATTTTGTCACTTATTTTGGATGAATATTAGAGAAATGTGTTAATAAACATCGAAGACGCTTTCATTCATTAGTCCCATCAAGTAAAATTGCAGCCCTTTTATAACTAATTTCAGAGTATTCCCACTAGATGTCCTTGCTTGCTATTGGTATCAATCACAATACAGCGTCGGTTGAGTTGCGAGAAAAAATTGCATTTTCGCCTGAAAAACTGTCTGAAGCCTTAGCTCAGATAGCGCAGAGTGACGTCATTAAAAGTGGGGTCATTGTCTCAACATGTAATCGTACTGAAATTTATTGTGATCTTAAAAAAGGCACTCAAAAAGGCTATATCATTGATTGGTTGATGAATTTTCACCAATTAAGCTCAGATGAACTCATGTCTAGTATCTATTCTTATGAAGAGCAAGCGGCGGTGCGCCATTTAATGCGTGTGGCTTGTGGTCTGGATTCATTAGTATTGGGTGAGCCTCAAATTTTAGGTCAAGTGAAGCAAGCTTACGCAGAATCTACCGATTTGAAGGCCGTCAATGGCATGACCGAAAAGTTATTTCATAAAGCCTTTTCTGTTGCCAAACGAGTTCGTACCGAAACCGCAATCGGTGGGAGTGCCGTCTCTGTAGCGTATGCCGCGTGCATTTTAGCCAAACAAATTTTCGAATCGATGAAAGAGGTCACGGTACTCTTAGTTGGTGCCGGTGAAACCATTGAATTGGTAGCGAAACATATTTCATCGACGCAGTGTAAAAAGATCATTGTGGCCAACCGAACGGTTGAAAGAGCAAGAACCTTAGCGGAGCAGTTTGGTGGCGAGACGATTACCTTATCTGAAATCCCTGAACATCTTGCGAGCGCTGATATTGTGATCAGTTCAACCGCCAGCCCTTTACCGATCATTGGCAAAGGGATGGTGGAAACGGCCTTGAAAAAACGCCGACATCAACCGATGTTGCTGGTGGACATTGCGGTTCCTCGTGATATTGAATCGCAGGTCGGTGATCTTGATGATGCCTATCTCTATAGTGTGGATGATCTACAAGGTATCGTGAATAAAAACATGGAGCAGCGCAAAGTTGAAGCTATTCAAGCAGAAGCGATTGTTTCAGAAGAAAGTGCTGCGTTCATGACGTGGTTGCGCTCATTACAAGCGGTAGACAGTATTCGTGATTACCGTGAACAAGCCAATGACATCAAAAATGATTTGCTTGAAAAAAGCTTAAATGCTCTAGCTTCGGGGGGCGATCCTGAAAAAGTCTTACGAGAGTTGAGTAATAAATTGACTAACCGTTTAATTCATACCCCAACACGAGCTATGCAAGTAGTCGCAGAACAAGGGCAACCTGAAAAACTCGCAATTATTCGTCAAAGTTTGGGCTTAGAAGAATTGTAGCTATATTCATTATTAGCGCTACCCAAACCACACGCACTCCTAAAAATTGAATTATTAATCTAAATAAGAACTTAATTATGAATTCGTCAATTTTGACAAAATTAGAAACATTAGTTGAACGTTATGAAGAGGTTCAATATTTGCTTGGTGACCCTGGTGTTATCGGCGATCAAGATAAATTCCGTAATTTATCCAAAGAATATTCTCAGCTAGAAGAAGTGACGCAATGCTTCCAAGCCTATCAACAAGCGCAAGAAGACTTAGTGGCTGCCGAAGAAATGGCGCAAGAAGACGATGCTGAGATGCGCGAAATGGCTCAAGACGAAATCAAAGAAGCGAAAGCTACGATTGAACGTTTGGCAGATGAATTACAAATTTTGTTATTACCGAAAGATCCTAACGATGACCGCAACTGTTTCTTAGAAATTCGTGCCGGTGCAGGTGGCGATGAAGCGGGTATTTTTGCGGGCGATTTATTCCGTATGTACAGCCGTTTTGCTGAGAAAAAAGGCTGGCGTATCGAAGTGATCAGCTGTAATGAAGCCGAGCATGGTGGTTACAAAGAAATGATTGCCAAAGTAAACGGTGATGGTGCTTATGGGGTTCTTAAATTTGAATCTGGTGGTCACCGTGTGCAGCGTGTACCAGCAACCGAATCACAAGGCCGTGTGCATACTTCGGCTTGTACTGTGGCTGTGATGGCTGAGATCCCTGAAGCTGAAATTCCAGAAATTAAAGCCTCGGATCTAAAAATTGATACCTTCCGCTCATCAGGTGCCGGTGGTCAGCACGTTAACACCACCGATTCTGCTATTCGTATTACCCACTTACCAACAGGAACTGTGGTTGAGTGTCAGGACGAGCGTTCACAGCATAAAAACAAAGCCAAAGCGATGGCCGTTTTAGCCGCTCGTATTATTCAAGCGGAAGAAGCAAAACGCGCAGCAGAAGAGTCAGATACACGTCGCAACTTGCTGGGTTCTGGTGATCGCAGTGACCGTATTCGTACTTATAACTACCCACAAGGTCGCGTATCGGATCATCGTATTAACTTAACGGTTTATCGTTTAAATGAAGTGATGGAAGGCGATCTACAAAGCCTTGTTGATCCGGTTATTCAAGAACACCAAGCGGATCAACTTGCTGCGCTTTCAGAACAAAATTAATTGTCCGAATGATCAGTATTGAAGCGAATTTAAAATCTGCTATTGCCGCTTTAATGAAAAGCGGCAGTGAAAGCGCGGCACTGGATGCTTCGGTATTGCTTTGCTACGTGCTTGATAAACCTCGCAGTTACTTGTTGACTTGGCCAGAAAAAGAATTAACGCTCGAGCAGCAAGAGCAGTTTGATGTCATTTTGAGTCGCCGTCTGAATGGAGAGCCTGTTGCCTATATCGTAGGTGAACGAGAGTTTTGGTCCTTGCCGTTAGAAGTGTCGACCTCGACTTTAATTCCGCGAGCTGACACTGAAAGGCTAGTTGAATTAGCGTTAGACAAAGCGGAGCAACAGGAAGGGGATATTCTCGATTTAGGGACTGGGACCGGGGCGATTGCGCTTGCCTTAGCCTCCGAATTACCGACACGGCAAATTATTGGTATCGATTTACAGCCGGAAGCGCAACAACTGGCCACACGCAATGGTCAAAAGTTAAATCTGACGAATGCACAGTTTTTACAAGGCAGCTGGTTTGAACCGTTAGACCCGCAAGCGGAGTTTGCTTGCATTGTGAGTAACCCGCCATATATCGATAAGCTCGATCCCCATCTTTCTCAAGGTGACGTACGCTTTGAACCACTCAGCGCTTTAGTGGCTGAACAAAAAGGACTCGCCGATTTAGCCTATATTGCACAGCATGCTATTCACTTTCTTAAGAAAGGAGGGTGGTTATTGATGGAACATGGCTTTGAACAAGGTTCAGAGGTGCGTGATATCTTAACGCAATTAGGCTATCAAGATGTGACGACTGAACAAGATTATGGGCATAATGACCGAGTAACTTTAGGTTGTTGGAACGCTTAAATTAAAAAATAACCATATAGCTGCAACAGGTAATTAGCTTAAAAGGAAGAGTAAGTGATGTTATATAGTTCAATCAAACACATTCACCTATTGGCGATAGCGTTTAGTGTCTTACTGCTAACCCTTCGTTATATTTTAATGATGATGGATTCATCGCTGCTACACAAAAAATGGTTAAAAGTGACACCACATGTCGTAGATACCCTTTTATTGGTCTCTGGTGTGGCATTGATTTTTATTACCGGCTTTATTCCATTTACCGCCGCAGGTGCTTGGCTTACAGAAAAAATAAGCTGTGTCTTGGTGTATATTGCACTAGGTTTTGTAGCTTTGAAACTAGGTCGCAATAAAATTATTCGTAGTGTGGCATTCTTTGGCTCTTTAGGGTGGTTGTATTGGGCTGCGCACCTTGCAATGACAAAAGTTCCCACTCTGTAATCGCCAACCTAATGAGAGTACTTTAGCTTCAATGACTGATTTAGAATTATTTGAACAAGATTTAGATGAATGCAGCTTGCTTGAAGGTGCATTAGCCTTAAATGCAATGATTTTTCCTGAAACGGATAAGCACTGGGTTTCATGCACACTGGATTCTTTGTTTGAAGAGCTTGAACAAGCTTTAGTTCATGAAAGTGATGAAAAACAAAAGTTCGAATCATTCATACGTCACTTCTTTCATGAATGGAAATTTCATGGTGATAGTGATGAGTTCTTCAACTCGGAAAATACCCGCGTCGACTTAGTGCTAAAACGTCGTAAGGGGATCCCTGTCAGCTTAGGTGCATTACTTTTGTATTTTGGCCAACGCTTAGGCTTTCCTATTGAAGGTGTGAATTTTCCGAGCCAGTTTTTGATTAAATTAAGCTGGCCACATGAAGCGCCTTTGTATATCAATCCTTTTGATGGCGAATACGTTTCAAAGTCAATCTTACGAGCTTGGTTGATTGGTTATGAAGGGGCGCTGGCGAAATTAAAACCTCAGCACTTAACCGGTTGCGATAATCCTAGTGTGCTTGGCCGTTGGCTTGCGGTGATTAAAGGGGCATTACTACGCGAAGATAACTTTATTCAAGCCTTAAAATGTACCGATATCGCCTTGAGTTTTGTACCAGATGATCCGTATGAAATTCGAGACCGTGGGTTTATCTATCAACAATTAGATTGCCAACAATTGGCAGCTGATGATTTCCAATTCTTTATCGATAATTGTCCAGATGATCCATCATCTGAAGTCCTTAAAATACAGGTGAACGCATTAAGCGGACATCAGGTGACCATTCACTAAATTTATTAACTTCAAACGTCTTTGTTTGAATGATGGAGCAAGTATGCAACAGAAAACCGTTCAGATTGGCAACATCCCAGTTGCAAACGATAAGCCATTTACCCTATTTGCGGGTATGAATGTACTGGAATCTCGTGATCTTGCGATGCAAATTTGTGAGCATTACGTGAAAGTGACTGAGAAATTAGGCATTCCATACGTATTCAAAGCCTCTTTTGATAAAGCCAATCGCTCTTCGGTGCATTCTTACCGTGGCCCAGGCTTGGAAGAAGGCATGAAAATTTTCCAAGAATTAAAAGATACGTTTGGTGTAAAAATCATTACTGACGTACACACCGAAGCGCAAGCACAACCAGTTGCTGATGTGGTTGATGTTATTCAACTTCCAGCTTTCCTTGCTCGTCAAACGGATCTTGTTGAAGCAATGGCAAAAACCGGTGCTGTCATTAACGTGAAGAAACCACAATTTATGAGCCCAAACCAAGTGGGTAATATCGTGGATAAATTTGCAGAATGTGGTAATGATAAAATCATTTTATGTGAACGTGGTTCATGTATGGGTTACGATAATTTAGTGGTTGATATGCTAGGTTTTGGCGTGATGAAAAAAGCCTCTAACGGTAGCCCAATCATTTTTGACGTCACACATTCATTGCAAATGCGTGATCCATCAGGTGCAGCTTCAGGTGGTCGCCGTGAGCAAACCGTTGAACTGGCTAAAGCGGGTCTGGCAACCGGGATTGCAGGTTTATTTATCGAAGCTCATCCAAATCCAGACCAAGCGAAATGTGATGGTCCATCAGCGTTACCACTTGATAAACTTGAGCCTTTCTTAAAACAAATGAAAGCGCTTGATGATTTAATCAAAGGGTTTGACCATATCGATATTCGTTAATATTTCAATCATTAACGTTTTAAAACCAGTTCACGATGAGCTGGTTTTTTTATATTCATTATCTGGTCACCCTTGCGTGTTAAAAGGCTAAGAACAAGATGAAAATTTTAACGTAGTTATCCGCAACTGAGGTTAGTTATCAAGCCTTTTTTCTGCGCAACTTCTGAGCATCTAATCAGAGTGAGTGGTGTAACTAAATGTGATCTATATTGCATTTTTCTGTGCTATCGATTCACTAGAGTGATCAATGAATTAGACTTTCCTCACTTGTCTGGAACAAGTACCCCTTTTCGACTCTCACTTTTACAGGTATTCATTGATGAAGCAGTTTTTCTTAAAGACTTCCGTGGTAGCGATAGCGCTAGCCTCGGTGGTGGCATGTTCTTCTCAACAGTCAGCGCAACGCCAATGGCAAAGCGATAAAACCTATCACCTGACAATTTTACATACGAATGATAACCATGGCCGTTTTTGGCACAACCAAGATGGTGAGTACGGTATGGCGGCCCGTAAGACGGTGATTGATCGTATTCGTCAACAAGTGGTTGCGGAAGGGGGAAGTGTCTTGCTCTTTTCTGGTGGTGATATTAATACCGGTGTTCCTGAATCCGATTTACAAGACGCAGAGCCAGATTTTAAAGGCATGAACCAAATTGGTTACGACGCTATGGCGGTGGGAAATCATGAGTTTGATAATCCACTTTCAGTGCTGATGAAGCAACGAGATTGGGCTAATTTCCCTATGTTATCGGCCAATATTTACGATAAGCAAACCGGTAAGCGTTTATTCCAACCTTATAAGATTTTTGATGAGCAAGGAATCAAGATTGCCGTTGTCGGTTTAACCACCGAAGATACTGCTAAAATTGGTAACCCAGAATACATAGGCGGCATTGAATTTCGTGATCCAAAAGCTGAAGCGAAAAAAGTTATTGAGCAACTGCAAGCCAATGAAAAGCCGGATTTGATTTTTGCTGTTACTCACATGGGCCATTATGACAATGGTCAAAGCGGGGTTAATGCACCGGGTGATGTGACGTTAGCTCGTTACTTGCCACAAGGTGAATTAAATATGATCGTTGGTGGGCATTCACAAGAGCCAGTTTGTATGGAAAGCCCGAATCATCGTAATCAATCGTATCAACCGGGTGAGAAGTGTGTTCCTGATCAGCAGAATGGAACTTGGATTGTGCAAGCCCATGAGTGGGGAAAATACGTTGGGCGTGCAGATTTTGAGTTTAAAAATGGCGAACTTAACCTGGTCAGCTATGATTTGATTCCAGTCAATTTGAAAAAAACGGTGCAAGTAAACGGTGAGAAAACTAAAGCTTTCATCCAACCGGAAATCCCACAAGACCCTGAATTAAAAGCTTTGTTACAGCCTTATCAAGATAAAGGCCAAGCTCAACTGAATGTGAAAATTGCGCAATCAGATGGCAAATTAGAAGGTGATCGCAATGTGGTTCGCTTTAAACAAACCAATTTAGGTCGATTAATTGGTTTATCGCACATGGAAAGAGTGAATGCGGATTTTGCTGTTATGAACTCGGGTGGGGTACGTGACTCTATTGCCGCGGGCGATATTACCTATAAAGATGTCTTAAAAGTGCAACCATTTGGGAATATTGTCACTTACATGGATATGAAAGGCAGTGAAGTTCTGGATTACTTAAATTCAGTCGCAACGATGCCAGTAGATTCTGGAGCGTATGTGCAATTTGCTGGTATTTCCATGACGGTGGCAAATGATAAAGTCTCTAATGTTAAAATTGGCGGAAAAGCGTTAGATACCAATAAAATGTACCGTTTCACCATCCCAAGCTTCAACGCCGCAGGGGGTGACGGGTATCCTAAAATTAACCATAAACCAGGCTTTGTGAATACCGGGTTTGTGGATGCTGAAATATTGAAGGACTACTTAGAAAAGCACAGTCCAATTCATATCGCTGATTATGAACCAAAGGGTGAGATTCAATATAAGTAACCGATTTAACTCATTGATCTTAATTTGACTTTATTCAAAAATAGAACAGCGCCTAGCCGCGCTGTTTTTTTATTGTTTATTCTTAGGATATCGTTATGACTCCAGCCATTAACTTAGCAAAGAAGAAGAAAATCCCTCATACTGTGCATCAATATAAGCATGATCCAAATGCAGCAAGTTACGGGTTAGAAGCGGCAGAAGTCTTAGGTCAAAATCCTGCTCAAGTATTTAAAACCTTATTATTTTGTTTAAATGGTGAACCTAAAAATTTAGCTGTGGCGATCGTACCGGTTGAAAACAAATTAAATTTAAAACAAGCGGCTAAAGCGGCGGGTAGTAAAAAAGCCGAGATGGCAAACCCAGAGATTGCCCAAAAAACCACAGGCTATGTAGTCGGTGGTATTAGCCCCTTAGGACAAAAGAAAGCGCTCCCCACCTTTATTCATCAAACGGCCTTAGAGTTTGCCACCATTTGTGTCTCTGCTGGTAAGCGTGGCCTAGAAATTGAATTAGCGCCTCAGGATTTAGCCACATTAACCAGAGCTAAGTTTGTCGATTTGTGCCAAGGTTAGACCCAACGCAGTATTAACTATATAAGCGATGTAATATCAATCGTACAAATTATTTGATCATCCTGCTTATTAACTGGCTTAATAATGGAGTTTAGCTTTTCGTTTATACAGAAGTTAATTGTAGGATAAAGGCTTATCGGCATTTTAGCTTTGTTCTCAAATCTACGTCCTATACGTAATTTTTACCCATCTAGTTACCCGCAGCTGAGGTTAATTAGTATGATTGGTATAAGCTCATATCACACAACAAGGTAACAACCATGCTCATGAAGTTTTTTTTAATCGTATTAGCGTTACTCAGCCTGGTTATGGTCAGTCAGTGTGATAATTGGACAATCGATGCTTGTCTTGATAAAGGTGGTTATTGGAGTATGGATGAAGAAGAGTGTAAATTTTAATATAATGATATACCTCATGTTTTATTTTTTAATATAAAAATATACTTCATTTTTACGTTTTTATAAGGTGTAATTTTTATACCTCCTGCCGATGTTGGGTAAATGTTATATCTAGTTTGTGTTTGTTTGATTTTTGATTTTTAATTTAAGGGGTGAGGTGTTATATGTTTAAGTTTGTTTTTAAATTGTTTTTTTGTGTTTTTATTTTATCAGGGTGTGGTGGTTCAGATAATGAAGATTCGAGTTCATTGAATAGCTCCATAACAAAAAATGGCTTGGAGATTTTTAATCAATTGGATTATTGTTTTGAAAAAGAAGATGGTTGGACTGATTTTGAAAGTGAAGTGAAAAAAAACAAGATGACTACCTTCAAATAGAAAAAATTCAATATCATTGTCATGATGGTAAAGTGGCATTAGATAATAATGGGAACTTTGCCAAAATAGAGGGGGAGGAGATAGAGCTTAATGAATTAGAAGCCGATTCCTCTAGCTATTATCGCTCATTTATTAGTATACATGATGAATATATTCACATTTATACGGTTGAAACGGAATCTGATTGTTCCAACTTAATTGTACCTAATGAAGACAATACCTTTTATTTCAATTTATTGACGATTTCTTTGGGGGATGATGAGTTAAGTTATATTGAGGATGGTTTATACATAGATTCTTATTATGAAAATTTAAAAGATAAATTCATTAATGCTTCTCAGATCTATGTTAATGCTAATAATGGTTTTATTTACAAGCTAGACTCTGGTAATTTTAATAATGAAAGGCAGGTTATTGTTGACCTAAATTTAATTGTTTTGGAGATACTAGATGAAATTTCTGTTTTAAATGAGGGGGCTTTGTCTAGTGATGAAAGGGAAAATTTATTTTTAAATAGTGAAGTGGATATTTTTGATAACTCAAATGTGAATAATTTTAAATTTTATTATAATAAGGTTAGAAATACACTAGCTACTGGAGAGTCGGAGTTACTAGAAATACCATAAAATGATAGTTTTTATGTGGTAGCCAAAATATAGCATTAAAGGTCTGATTTCGAATATTTTTGAGATTAGATCTTTTTCTTTAATACACCGGGCAGTGGTGTGTTGCTAGATATCAACACGAACCAGTTTAATCAGGCCAAAGAGCATGGTGAGTTGGAGAATCGCCTTCCACCTAATGCGTTTAGTGTTGATTGGTCAAATATGGATGTTGGTGGTATTCAGGCGCAAGCGGATGTTGCAGAGATTGTAAAACAAGCTGATAAAGAGTCAAAAGAAGAGATGGTTGAAGCGACAAAAACCTATGGTCCATTAGCTGTAGGTACTGCGTGTACCGTTATGTCTATGGGCGTTTGTGCAAATGCCATGGCTGGTGCCGGATTTCTTATAGATTTAGAGGATTACGTCAGTGATGCCTCAGTAAATGGAATGGGTTCACCGAAAGCAGGTAAGCTAGTGATGGATGGTGGTACATTTCTTTTATCAAAAGAAATAGTTAATAGTCCATTTTTAGGGAACAAAGGAAAGATTACAGGCCAAATTACAACTGGGCTGTTTGGTTTTATGGCAAATGGTTGGGCAGATAAAGCTGCTGAACAACAGTTAAAAGAGAAAAATAATGACTAATTATAGCGCCTACATTAGTTTTAATAGCATCACAATGAGTGGCTTAGTTCTTGCGGCAGGAATATCTAAATGGATTTCCGGCTTATTATTAAATGTAGAGTTTGTATTTATTATAGCTTTTATTTCATTATTCTTCTTTATTGTATTTTTAACAACAAACCAGCACAGGCTCATCCTTAAAAAGGATCCTGTTTTTAGGGTAATAATTACTATCTATTATTTTTTTGTGGTTTTTAATACATCGGTTATTTTATATTTTATTCCTAGCTATTATTTGAGTGTTTTTATTTTAATTATTCCGGCCACCATAATGGTGGTAAAACGAATGATTGTAAGTTACGAGCGTTTAACTGGTGAAAAAGTAGAGTAACTCAGGCGTGTCTTTCGTTGGCAACGATGACGATAAAACCCGCGGCATATGGGAAACTCAGGTTAACAAACAAGAGTTCTTTACTGCGACTAAAAACTTTGTCGCTAACCCTGAGAATGCACAATATGTGCAAACACTGAATGACCCTAATGCCAGCCTTGAGCAAAAACAACAAGCGCAACAGGTGCTAGTTAATAACATTGCGGCGCAAATGAAGGTTGACCCTGCGGTGGTACTGCAAGTGATGACCAGGGATGAACAAAATAGCCCAACCAAAGGCGGCTACATTAATGGCGGCGATACTTTGTACGTGAATGGTGGTTTACACGACACGATTCAAGATGAAGCCAACACCGTCGGCCATGAAATGCAGCATTATTTGGATGATAAAGCTGGCACCACTGCGGGCAATGAGACCGCTAAGCAAAATTTAGAATACTTTGCTGATACTATGGGAAATGCTACTGAAGATTTTCTGGGCTTTAACTACGTCAACTTAACTGATACTACCTTTGGCGGTGACATCAACCATACCGCCAGCACTCATGCACCGGGCAGTGGTGTGTTGCTAGATACCAACACGAACCAGTTTAATCATGCCAAAGAGCAAGGTGAGTTGGAGAATCGTATGCCTCCAAATGCTTTCGGTGTTGATTGGTCAAATATGGATAGTGGTGGTATTCAGGCGCAAGCGGATACCAATCAGGCCGTGGCATATGTAGATTCAGTGATGAAAGATAATGCCACTTCGAAAGAAGCTGTGGCAGATTATGCAGGAATAACAACTGGGATAGGGAGCTGTTTGACATTGGCTGGTTGTGGTGCAGGACTGACGAATGCTGCAATTGCATTTAGTGATTTAGGGGAAGTGTTATCTCAGGGTATTTCAGTAAATCCAGTAGATAATGATCCAATCCAAAAAGGTGTGATTAGTATAATGCCAGACTTTGTTGGTAAGGATCAAAGCAAAAAATTAGCTTCAGATATTGTATTAGGGTTACCTACAGTTAAGTCGTTAATAGATATTAATAAATCAATCTCCAAATCGGAAGCTATAATGGATTCCGTGAACAAATCTTTAGATATACTAAGTATTGATGTATTGCATGATACAATCAAATCAGATTTAAATGAGGTAGATGGTGAATGATATGAACTCATTTTTTCTCGGTGGATTGAGAAAACTTGTAAGTTGGGTTTTTATTATATTTTTAATTATTGGCTCGGTTTCACTACTGTCAACATTAGATCGAGATAAAACTAGTGTAGGAGTTATTGTTCAAAAGTCTTGCGAGCCAGTGATTAAAGATAATGATAGATTATATATCGTAATAAAAAACAACAATAAGCTTCTTGATTTTAAGATGAAGCTGGATAGCCCAAATTGTAAAATACTTCTTGATGAAATTAATTTAAAAGATAAGGTAAAGGTTGTTTATAATCAAGGTACATTAACCTCAAGTATATATTACTTAGAGTTAAATGATGAGAGAGTCATAAAAGGACGATATTATAATGAAAGTAATTAGCTTTCAAAATATTCCGACTAAAGAGTTTGAGGAGCTAGAGAATGTCGGTTTTGAAATCTGCATTTATTTCGGTTTTCTATGATTTTCATATTAATTAAGGACAGTGTTTATGGAAAGTAACAATAACATCAGGAGCACAACTTAGCACCAAGATCTTCTAGATTAGGGGCGGTTTTTATCGATGGGCTTATCAATTTTGCTTGTCTTATGGGGTTGTTATACGTTACTGGTTGGGATGCAAAATTATTCGCGGATATTAGTTTGTTCGATACCAAATTTATAGTGTTGTTCGTCTATGGTAATGCTTGTTTTGTCATTTTTCATGGGTACTTGTTGTATAAAAATGGCCAAACGTTGGGTAAGTGGGTTTTTGATATTTCTATCGTAGCAAATGATGGAAGTAGGTTGAGTCTTACCCATATTTTATTTAAGCGCTATTTTCCTATTATGATTTTAGGTTTTATACCCATTGTGGGGCGTTTTATATGTTGGGTAGATGGTTTGTTCATTTTTAGAAAAAATAAACGATGCCTTCATGATTTGATTGCGAGTTCTAAAGTTATTCAGATATAGATAATTCACGGTTAATAGAACTCACTAATGTTAGTTTTGGGGTTTTATGATGGAAAGTTAAAACTTCTTTTCTATTGATTTTTTTCTGTGTTATTAATTGATATTAGTCTGCACCTCTATTTTCTTCCCTCTGTAGTTTTTTGGGCTTTGTTTTAGTTTTTTGGGGAGTGAGAGTGGCTAAAAAATGATTCATTATTTAATGAGGTCAAAGTGTAAGGGGTAAATAAAATATTGCCCGAATGGATTTGTGATAATAAATAAGGTTTACATATGAATTTTGATGGATTTAAGAAGCTTACAGATAAAAAGAAATCAATTAATCCTGTTTGGTTTTCTTTAGATGCTGATGAAATTAAAGATGGTAAATATATTAAAAAAATTGAGTGTAAGTTAAATGCTAAATTACCATTGGGTTATGTTGAATTTATTTTGACATATGGAGGGGGTACTTTGCCTTTTCTAATGTTTTTTCATTGGATGAGAAAAGTGATTGGTATATTTTAAATAAAAATAGAATATATAAAGATATAGCTCAAAATTATTTTTTATTTTCAGAAAGTGGAAGTGGTGATTTTTATGGCTTTGAAATAAAAGATGGGGAATGTTTATCTCAAGTTAATTTTTATGATCATGAATGCCATTCGTGGAACAAAACTCAATATTCTAATATATTTGAATACTTGGAAAAATATGCTCTTATGAATGGAGAGTAACAGCACTCACTACAACAACAGCGTGTTAGCTGGTGATAATGTCAATATCACCACCAGCAACGACACCACCATTAAAGGCGGTAATGTGATTGCGAATAATGGGTTGAATGTCGATGTCGGCGGCGATTTAACGGTTGAGTCTGTGCAAAACCGCGATACGGCCAGCAACCACGGTATGAGCATTAGCGCGGGAGTTGGCTCAAAAGACGGCAATCTTTCTGGTGCAAATGGTGGCTTTAACCAATCTCAAGGTCGCAGCAGCCAAACCGACACTGTCATCAGCAGTCTCGTGTCTAACGGTGAGGCCAACATTAATGTCAAAGGCAATACTGACTTAACCGGTAGCACCATTGCCACGCTTGATGAAAACGGCAATGACAGCGGCAAGCTTGCCCTAAACACAGGCAGCTTAACCTTCACTGACTTAAGTGACACTAGCTACAGCAGCCATAACAATAATGGCTTGAATACCTCAGTGGGCATTAACTCCACCGGCATTGATGCTACCAACAATAGCTCAACCTTGAACCTTGATAACGGCAGCCATTACAGCAAAGACAAAACGTTAGCCACATTAGGTCATGGGGATATTCAAATAGGCGATGGTACGGTTTTAGCGCCGGAGCTTAACCGCGATGTTCACAACCAAGACAAAGAACTGTTTGCGGTAGACCGCCAGCAAGGCAATGTGGATGTGACGGTTGACCATAGATTGTTGACGGAAGAAGGGCGTGAGCAGATAAAACAAGACATTAAAGAAGTTGGTAAAGCTTGGAATGACATCGCCACTCACGTGGATGTCGCGATTAAACAAGCGACAACCAATCTGAATAATCCAGAGATTAATGCCAAGCTGCAAGGCAATGCCGAAAGTGCATTGGATTTGATGATAGCGAAAGGTGTTGACCCTGAATTAGCGAAAGTAATACTCAGTGACCCGAATATTTATAATGCCGCAGGTCAAATATTAGAAGGTGCGCAAGAGGCCACAAATGGACAAACTTCACCTGAAACCGCTCAACAATCCCATCAACCGGGGCAACCGTTAGAGTTAGTTATTACAGAGGGTAGAAATCTCAGTGGCGGTGAAAAAGTGCTTGATGGTTTTGCGCAGACTAAGGATTACTTAGATACTCTGCCAACCGAGCAAGCGGAAGCGGCTTTGGTCGCCATTTCAGTATTAACTTTAGGTCCGACGAAAACCATTTTAGATGCAGGAAAATCAACGGTTGCGGATACCGTGATAGGCGATACATTAAAAGAGTTAAATACAGGTATAGCCAAACATGTTGTTGCAGGGGTTGAAGGGGTAACGGTTGAAAGCCATGAGAAGAATTTAGAACTAGAATCACAATATGTAGAAAATGGTTGGTCGACACGTTTTCAAGAGGGAGCAGAGTTTGGTGTTAACCTAGCAGGGATTGGTGTAGGAATTGGTGCTGCTGGTAAGGGGGTAAGCAATTCTGTAAAATATGGGCCAAATGATACTCCTGTTAGGGTTGAAGCTAATTGGTCGATAAATGATATGAAACAGGGATTATTAGGCCATCCACCAAAAGGGTTAGGGAGTCCTGATTTACATCATGCAGACCAAATGCCCGGTTCTGGCATTCATGAAATACTTCCGGTGGAACATCGAGGAAATAAAGAATTACATCCAAATAAATTCAATCAAGGAGTAACTCCTGAAATGCGAGATTCTGATCGTAAGTTGCATTGGTGGTATAGAGCTAGAGAGCAAGGGGCAGATAAAATATTGCCTGAATGGATTTATGATAATAAATAAGGTTTACATATGAATTTTGATGAATTTAAGAAACTTACAGATAAAAAGAAATCAATCAATCCTGTTTGGTTTGCTTTAGATGCTGATGAAATTAAAGATAATAAATATATTAAAAAAATTGAGTGTAAGTTAAATGCTAAATTACCATTGGGTTATGTTGAATTTATTTTGATATATGGTGGGGGGTACTTTGCTTTTTCTAATGTTTTTTCATTGGATGAAAAGAGTGATTGGTATATTTTAAGTAAAAACAGAGTATATAAAGATATAGCTCAAAATTATGTTTTATTTTCAGAAAATGGAAGTGGTGATTTTTATGGTTTTGAAATAAAAGATGGAGAGTGTTTATCTCAAGTTAGTTTTTATGATCATGAATGCCATTCGTGGAACAAAACTCAATATTCTAATATATTTGAATACTTGGAAAAATATGCTCTTATGAATGGAGAGTAACAGCACTCACTATAACAACAGCCTGTTAGCCGGTGATAATGTCAATATCACCACCAGCAACGACACCACCAGCAACGACACCACCAGCAACGACACCACCATTAAAGGCGGTAATGTGATTGCGAATAATGGATTGAATGTCGATGTGGGTGGTGATTTAACGGTTGAATCTGTGCAAAACCGTGACACAGCCAGCAACCACGGCATGAGCATCAGTGCGGGCACCAGCTTTGGCGGTGATAAGGCAAGCTCAAATTGGCACTTTCCTGAAGGGGGTGATTTAAGTGGTGGTAGCGCAGGCTTTAGTCAATCTCAAGGTCGCAGCAGCCAAACCGACACTGTCATCAGTAGTCTCGTGTCTAACGGTGAGGCCAACATCAATGTTAAAGGTAATACCGACTTAACCGGTAGCACCATTGCCACACTGGATGAAAACGGCAATGACAGCGGCAAGCTTGCCCTAAATACAGGCAGCTTAACCTTCACTGACTTAAGTGACACCAGTTACAGCAGCCACAACAACAATGGCTTGAATACGTCAGTGGGCATTAACGCAACCGGCATTGATGCTACCAACAATAGCTCAACCTTGAACCTTGATAACGGCAGCCATTACAGCAAAGACAAAACGTTAGCCACATTAGGTCATGGCGATATTCAAATAGGCGATGGCACGGTTTTAGCCCCCGAGCTTAACCGCGATATTCACAACCAAGATAAAGAGCTGTTTGCGGTCGATAGGCAGCAAGGCCATGTGGATGTGACGCTTGACCATAGGTTGTTGACGGAAGAAGGGCGTCAAAGCATTAAAGAGGATTTTAAACGCAATGACATTGTGATTGATTCGATTGTGGATGCGACCAAAGATGACTCAGGCGTGTCTTTCGTTGGCAATGATGACGATAAAACCCGTGGTATATGGGAAACTCAGGTTAACAAACAAGAGTTCTTTACTGCGACTAAAAACTTTGTCGCTAACCCTGAGAATGCGCAATATGTGCAAACACTGAATGACCCTAATGCTAGTCTTGAGCAAAAACAACAAGCGCAACAGGTGCTAGTTAATAACATTGCGGCGCAAATGAAGGTTGACCCTGCGGTGGTACTGCAAGCGATGACAACCGATGAAAAGGATGCTCCAACCAAAGGCGGCTACATTAATGGCGGCGATACTTTGTACGTGAATGGTGGTTTACACGACACGATTCAAGATGAAGCTAATACCGTCGGCCATGAAATGCAGCACTACTTGGATGATAAAGCTGGTACAACCGCAGACAATGACACCGCTAAGCAAAATCTAGAGAACTTTGCCAATACCATGGGAAGTGCTACAGAAGACTTTCTGGGCTTTAACTACGGTAACTTAACTGATACTACCTTTGGTGGTGACATCAACCACACCGCCAGCACTAATGCACCGGGCAGTGGTGTGTTGCTAGATACCAACACTCAACTATTTAATCAGGCCAAAGAGCAGGGTGAGTTGGAGAATCGTATGCCTCCGAATTCGCTTGGTGTTGATTGGTCAAATATGGATGTTGGTGGTATTCAGGCGCAAGCGGATGTTGCAGAGATTGTAAAACAAGCTGATAAAGAATCAAAAGAAGAGATGGTTGAAGCGACAAAAACCTATGGTCCATTAGCTGTAGGTACTGCGTGTACCGTTATGTCTATGGGCGTTTGTGCAAATGCCATGGCTGGAGTGGGTTTTGTAATTGACGCTGCTGATTATAGGAGTTATGAATCAGATGATACTTTAAATCCAAAAGCCGGCAAGTTAGTTTTGGATGGAATCTTATTCCAAGTATCACAAGAAATAGAAAACCTCCCTTTTGTTGGAGGCAAGGCAAAGATTGCTGGGCAAGTTGGCGCAGGATTGTTTGGCTTTATGGCTAATGGATGGGCAGATAAAGCGGCAGAACAAGAAATAGAGGTTAAAAGTGAAAGTAAATAGAGTTGGCTTTTATATTGGATTTACCAATGTGAGTATGAGTTCATGGATGCTTGGCTCAGGAGTCGGAAAATGGGCGTACGATCAATTTGAAAATTTAAATACACTAGGGGCTGCAATTTTTTTTGCAATATTGTTAATGTTACTTGCCCTGACCAGTAAAGAGCAGAGGTTAGTTTTAAAGCAAGATAAGACGTATAGAAGAAATTTTATTATGTTTTTTATCCTCAACTTTATTATCGTAGCTGTTATAACGTCTGTATGGTTTAGTTATATTTTTATATCACTAGTTTTTACCATACCTTATGGTTTGCTTTTGGTCAGAATGTTTATTAAGAGCTATGAGGAATTAACTGACGAAAAACTGTAGTGATTTTATCTTATATCCAACACCGTCGTCCATGAAATGCAGCACTACTTAGATGATAAAGCTGGCACCACTGCGGGTAATGAGACCGCTAAGCAAAATTTAGAATACTTTGCTGATACCATGGGAAGTGCCACTGAAGATTTTCTGGGCTTTAACTACAGCAACTTAACCGATACGACCTTTGGCGGTGACATCAACCACACCGCCAGCACCAATGCACTAGGCAGTGGTGTGTTGCTAGATACCAACACTCAACAATTTAATCAGGCCAAAGAGCAAGGTGAGTTGGAGAATCGTATGCCTCCGAATTCGCTTGGTGTAGATTGGTCAAACATGGATGTTGGTGCTATTCAGGTGCAAGCGGATACTAATCAGGCCGTGGCATATGTAGATTCAGTGATGAAAGATAATGCCACTTCGAAAGAGGCTGTAGCAGATTATGCAGGAATAACAACTGGGATAGGGAGCTGTTTGACATTGGCTGGTTGTGGTGCAGGACTGACGAATGCTGCAATTGCATTTAGTGATTTAGGGGAAGTGTTATCTCAGGATCTTTAGGTAAATTCTGTGGATAATGATCCAATCCAAAAAGGTGTGATCAGTATAATGCCTAAAGTGAATGGGAAATTTTAGACATAAAAAAAGACGTTTTTAAACGTCTTTTTTTATCAATTTGGAGGCGCCTCCCGGAGTCGAACCGAGGTCCACGGATTTGCAATCCGCTGCATAGCCACTCTGCCAAGGCGCCATATAATACTGAGTATTTATTTGAAGAGATATTTTCAGATATCTAAATTTAGATGGTGCCCCGGGCCGGACTTGAACCGGCACAGCGCGAACGCCGAGGGATTTTAAATCCCTTGTGTCTACCAATTCCACCACCAGGGCACAAGCAATCTAAATTGCAAGGCACCTAACTGAACAGTTAGAACACCATCGTTCCCGTTTGTCTTGGGAACGAGGCGTACTTTAACGCATTGAAAAAATAGGTAAACCTTTTTTTATTAAAAATACGTTTGAATGGCTGCTTTTTGGGCTATTTGTTTTCTTTATATCCATTGCTGCTAATTTTTTGTGCATTGATTTGCACAAGCGTTACCCGCTACGCATTATATTTCTCTTATACGACTCTTGGTGTGGAAAGGGTCGGAGTTAGGGGATATTTATCCAGACGTGATATAGCTGTTGTGTTTTACTGTAGGTGGGATTGTGATTTCAGCATTACGTTTTAAGAAAACACTGGATTAAACCACCGACAAAGTTAGTTTCATCGGCGGTTTATGAGAAATTAATTCATTGCTTTGGAAGAAGACAAGTTATTTCTTTGGTGTCCACTTTTTGATGGTGCTGCTGTTTGAATTACCGAAGCGAGAGCCTTTATTGGCTGGTTTACCTTGAGAATTTGAACCCGATTTTGGCGTGTCTTGATTGCGGCGACGGTTGCCACCAGAGCGTTCACCATCTTTGTGTGAAGAACGGCTTTTCCGTTCAAACTCACCTTTTCCACGGTAGGTTTTAAATCCGGATTGCTGATTTTTTTGCTCACGGGCTTTTTCATCTTGAGCTTGCTGGCGAGCATCATGCAATTTAGCATCGGTTGGCTTGGCGATGCGTTTGCCATCAACCACAACTTTAGAAGCGTCTTCCGTACCACTTGATCCTTCAATCATGCTATGAATTTCTGCCATCTCAGTATCACTTAAATAACGCCATTTACCGTTAGGCAAACCATCAATAGTGATGTTCATGATGCGCACGCGGCGTAATTTGTAGACATCATAGCCTAATGCTTCACACATACGGCGAATTTGGCGATTTAAACCTTGAGTCAGCACGATACGAAAGGAAAAGTCGGTTTCTTTGGTGACTTTGCAAGGCAGTGTCGTGGTATCTAAAATATCGACTCCAGCGCCCATCTTTTGAATAAATTCATCGGTAATCGGTTTATCGACACGTACCACGTATTCTTTTTCGTGAGCATTACCAGCACGTAGAATTTTATTAACAATATCCCCATCGTTAGTTAAGAAAATTAAACCATCAGACGGTTTATCTAAGCGGCCAATGGGGAAGATGCGTTTGCGGTGGCCAATGTAATCGACAATATTGCCTTCAATATGACGCTCGGTGGTACAGGTAATCCCCGTTGGTTTATTGAGTGCGATATAGATGGGTTTTTCTTTGCTACGAATTGGTTTGTTGTCGACTTCAACTTCATCATTAGGAAAGACTTTGGTGCCCATCTCTGGCACGATGCCATTGATAGTAACACGGCCTAGGTCAATCAGCTTGTCAGCCTCACGGCGTGAGCAAAAACCAGAGTCACTAATGAATTTATTTAAACGAATAGCAGAAGTTTGATCAGTCATAATGTTCTCTTTTGACGTTTCACAACGGAAGTGCTCACCGTACAGTCTAAGTGTTATGGTAAAGCGGTAATGTATAGTTAAGCGCTAGTATGTGCGATTAAGCGGGCTAAGTTTAGCAGCTTGGTAGAAAAAGAGACAGATTAATACAAATCGGCCTCTTTAGTGCAAAAGGGCGGGTTAACTCATTCTCTTTTGATGACGCTCGCGGTTGTCGAGTTTCATTTCGGCGCTTTTTTTAATTAGGACGTAAACGGCACCGCTGCCACCATGAAAAGGTTGCGCAGAATGAAAGCACATGACTTCTGCAATTTGCTCTAACCATGCGGCCAAATAACTTTTCATTAAAGCCGGAGGGTTAGAACGTTCGCCTTTGCCATGAACAATCAACACACTGCGAGTGTCTAGGCGCTGAGCTTGGCGTAAAAAAGACACTACATCATCTCGAGCTTGTTCTAAGGTTCGGCGATGCAGATCCAGCTTAGCGGTGATCGGGTATTTACCTAGGCGCAGTTTACGGAAGACCCCATCTTGCACACCGTCTTTTTTGTATTCTAAAATATCATCCGGTTTGAGCATGGGGGCATTATCAAGAGAAAGATATTCATCATATTCATCAGCAAGTGATACTGCTGCTTGACGTCGAGCGAGGTGAGCTTCGGTAATGGTTCTTTCTTTCAAGCGAACGGTGGTGTCTTGTTCGATGGGTTTTACGTCGCCCATCATTTGCTGGAATAAGTCTACATCATTATCATCATTCATCTTCGGCACCATGATTACAGGATGGGGATATTAGGGCCAATCGTAGCGATTATCGTTTTAGTCTTATTGTTCAACAGGCTTGATAACGGCATTATCAATATTGATTGGTATAGGCCGATTATAGCGGTCAGTGATCAGAATGAAATTGAATTTGATTATTAAATCAGCAAACAAACCGATTTTTTTAAAATATCAAAATAATTACAGAAAAACGCTTGCTAACGCTGAATAAATCCGTATTATACGCAGCTCATTCAGCGACACATTGTTGAATGTCTAGAGTTAAAAATACTAGCCTCTAGAAGACTTTAGCTAAAAGTTAAAGCAAAAATCTCGGTGAATAGCGCAGCTTGGTAGCGCATCTGGTTTGGGACCAGAGGGTCGGGGGTTCGAATCCCTCTTCACCGACCATATTAGAAAAAGGCTCTGCAGCAATGCAGAGCCTTTTTCGTTTCTATTCCGTTAAAATCTTAGCTCTTCAGTGAGCATAATGAAGAAAGCCACCTTAGTCAGGGGGTGGTTTTTTTGCCTCCTCTTTGCCTGTCTTTATTTTGAGGCTTCTTTTCTGTTTTTTATCTCATTTCTATCCTCACTTCGCCTGCTTACAATTATTTGCTATTATCGCCGCTTCCATTTTTTCTAGATATTGCCAATGAACCATTCAAATTCTCACGTTATTATCGGTTTAACTAATCCCAAGAGCCCATCGAATGTGGGGGCAGTGATGCGCGCCGCAGGCTGCTACCGCGCTGATGCGGTACGCTATACGGGAGTGCGTTACGAAAAAGCGGCTAAGTTTCATACTGACACCAAAAGTGCAGCGCGACATATTCCACTGGAAGGGGTGGATGATATGTTGCAAGCTCTTGAGCCTGATACTCAGATTGTGTGTGTGGAATTGGCTGAAGGGGCGATCCCATTACCGGATTTTCAACACCCTGAAAAGGCTTTGTATGTCTTTGGGCCAGAAGATGGCAGCATTGACCAAGGTGTTGTTTCTCATGCCGATGCGGTGGTGTATGTGCCGACGGTTGGTTGTATGAACCTAGCGGCAACGGTTAATGTGTTGCTTTATGACCGCTTGGCAAAATCAAAGAATGTGGAACAAGGGGATGAATTAATTCGTAAAAGCCGAGATAACCGAAATAAGCTACAAGTAAAGTAACCTATTTCGGTGTACTGAAGTGGAAGAGGGAGCGAGAGCAGCGGCTTAATGCTGCTCCTGACGCTCAAAGACTTGAACCATTTGTTGCGCGGCATTTCTTCCAGCTACCATGGCGGTGACGACTAAATCGGCACCATGTACGGCATCGCCGCCAGCATAAAACTTAGGGTTCGTAGTTTGGGTGCTCAGTGGCGTATCACTTTGAGTGATAATACCTCCCCATTGATCGAGTTTGATGCCATGTCCCTCTAGCCACGGCATGGCATGAGAGCGAAAACCAAACGCTAAGATCAAAACATCAGCGGGTAAAATAAATTCAGATCCTTCAATAATCACCGGTCGGCGGCGACCATCAGGCCCAGCTTCACCCATCTTGGTACGAATCATGCCGACACCTGTTACTTGTCCCTGTTCTCCAACTTCAATATATTGAGGTTGAACGTTAAACTGTAACTGGACGCCTTCCTCTTTTGCATTAGTGACTTCTTTTTTTGAGCCCGGCATATTGGCTTCATCGCGGCGATAGGCACAAGTGACACTTTTGGCGTTACGGCGAATCGAGGTTCGCACACAATCCATCGCTGTATCACCACCGCCAAGTACGACAACATTTTTATTTTCAACCTCTACCCACGGGAATTTATCACTTTC
This sequence comes from Vibrio aphrogenes, assembly GCF_002157735.2. NCBI lineage: Bacteria > Pseudomonadati > Pseudomonadota > Gammaproteobacteria > Vibrionales > Vibrionaceae > Vibrio > Vibrio aphrogenes. The sequence goes on along the minus strand of NZ_AP018689.1, from coordinate 1,698,386 downwards.
TTGTAAGCCCATCACTTCGCGAGTGTTGGCGATTAAAAAAGGTAGAGCCTGAATCACGCCTGGTGCATCTTCATTATCTAGCCCGGCACCAATGTATTGATAGGTGCCGACGCCTAAGAAAATAGCGTCGTAGTTATCGACGATCTCATCGAGTTGGATATCTTTGCCAATTTCACAATTTAAGTAAAAATTAATGCCCATTTGAGAAAAAATTTCTCGTCGCGTGGCGAGTACCGTTTTGTCTAATTTGAATGAGGGAATACCAAAAGTCAGCAGGCCACCAATTTCAGGGTGCTGATCATAAACATCTACTTGCACTCCTTGGCGGGCTAAAACATCCGCACAGCCTAAGCCTGCAGGCCCGGCTCCTATCACGGCCACCTTTTCTTTACGTGGAGTTACGTGTTGCAAGTTAGGACGCCAGCCTTGGGCTAAAGCATTATCAGTAATGTAACGCTCGATATTACCTATGGTGACGGAGCCTGAATAAGGAGTCATGGTACAAGCTCCTTCACAAAGCCTATCTTGCGGGCAGATGCGGCCACAAATTTCAGGCAATGAGCTGGTTTGGTGAGAGAGCTCTGCCGCTTCAATAATCTTCCCTTCCCGGGCCAATTGAATCATCTCTGGGATGGCATTATGTAAAGGGCATGTCCAGTTACAATTGGCTTTAGAGGCACAATGCAAGCAACGGTCGGCTTCATAGTCGAGCGTTGATTTATCAAATGGGAAATAGATTTCTTCAAAGTGTTGTTTGCGCTCTGCAGCGGCAAGTTTGGTGGCACCAATTCTAGCTGGTTTATCCAATAAAACGTCACGTTTGAGTGCTTTAGTGCCTGCCTTCCAATCTCTTGGGGTTAAGCAGGCAAGTTGTCTTTCGGTTCTTAATTGTTGAAGGTAATCTTCATCAGCCAGTTGCAAAGCTTGTGTCGGGCAGTTCGCGACACATTGCGGAGCCCCTTGAGGTGTCGATTCGCACAGATCGCATTTTTGAGCAATGCCTCGTGGTGATTCAACCAGAGAGATTGCCCCGAATGGACAAGCGATCTGGCATTGTTTGCATCCAGTACACTTGCTTTCATCTAAATGCACCATGCCATCTTGATGAGACAGCGCTCCTACCATACATCCTTTAACACAAGGTGCATCTTGGCAGTGTCGACAAGTCATGGTGACGTATTTATCACCCGCCGGATGTACCCAAATTCTAGGCTGAAATTCTGAACGGCGAGCTGGCCATTGCTGGTGGTTATGAGCTACAGAGCAGGAGATTTCGCAGACATGACAACCTATGCATTCTTGTGCATTGGCGAGGATAAATTTATTCATGGTTTACTCACATTAGCAGGAGGGATTCCAAAGGCAGTCCGATTAATGATTGCTTAGTTCGATTTCTTGAGTGAATCGTTATCTCACCAATTTATATCAAAATAATAACATCATTTCTAATGTGGTTAATCAATTTATGATTTGAGTCAGTGTTGTGGCGATTAATCCAAGTATTACTGGCAATCTACCGGTTTACTTTTTGTTATTTGCTCGACGTGGTAACCATGCTCAGTGAGGAGTTGGCGTAAATTTTGTTGCCCAATAAAATGCAATGTGCCTACCGCGACAAGGTACTTCCCTTGAGGTAATAAAAAGCTAGGATTGGTAATGCGGGATATCCAGCGTTGATTTCGTTGATAGAGCAGTTGTTGGCTTACCTCATCATCCCACTCGGAGGTGGTGAGAAGGTGTAATAAACGCTCACGGTCACCTTGCTTCCAGCTTTGAACAAGACATTGATAAAGGTGAGTTTCATCGCTGGATTCGGCCTCTAAACTGGCGATTAATAAGTCTTTGCCATTTTGTGGCAGACTTTGCAAAATCTGTAATTGCTCTGCCATGGTTTCTAGGGTTAATAACGGAACATTAAGCTGCTGTGCTTGGCGTAATAAGGTTTGATCGACGCCATTGTGGGCATCATAACCTAGCTTTTGGAAGGCGGTGTTCTCAATGGTTACTGCACTGAGCCAAGGGGGTAGGTTGAGTAACGTATGTGGATTCAGAGCTAACTTCTTGGCAAGGGCTTGAAGTTGGTGTTGTTGCGCCTCATCGAGTACTTCTCGGGTTAATAAAGCATCGGTTAAGTTGATCTCAGGGGGTTCTTCGGTGTCGGTCTCTAAGACCAATCCATCACTGGTTTTTAGAAATTGCGTTACAACAGCAGGAAGGGGATACATACTGTGATCGCCCAAATGAATGGTTCCGAGCAAGAGTAATTGTTGTTCGCCTTTTATTGCCTTCCAGATTAAGGGTTCGGCTTGAGCGCTATAGCTAAACCATAAAGAAGGAAGAGATAAAAAGGATAAGAGCAATGGACGCCAGTTTTTCATTATTCGCCTAAATGGATTTAAAATAAAAAGCATAGCATGAGAAGGAAATTCTCAAACTATGCTTTTCTATTATTTTTTATTGGAATGCGAGAGGTGTGATTTCCCCATGAGTGCGATTATTTAGGCTGAAATAATCGTAGTCGGTTAGCATTACTTACAACCGTGATTGAGGATAAAGCCATGGCAGCACCTGCAACAACGGGGCTTAGCATCACCCCAAAGAAGGGGTATAACACACCAGCGGCAATTGGAATACCTAAGCTATTGTAAACAAAGGCACCAAATAGGTTTTGTTTAATATTGCGCACTGTTGCTTTCGATAGCTCAATACTGTGTACGACGGCTAATGGGGACGATTTCAATAACGTCATATTGGCATTTTCAATCGCAATGTCTGAGCCACTGCCCATCGCAATCCCCACATCGGCTTGCGCTAAGGCTGGGGCGTCATTAATCCCATCACCGACCATAGCCACTATACGTTTCCCATGTTCATTGTGTTGCAAGGCTTTAATGTGCTCTGCTTTTTGGTCAGGCATAACACCTGCAATGACTTTATCGATCCCCAGTTGTTGAGCAATCGCGTGAGCTACCGATGGGTGATCGCCTGATAATAAAACCGTTTCAATGCCCATTTTTTGTAGTTGTTCAATCGTCGCTTTTGACTCGTCTCGAACGGGGTCAGATACGCCAATAATTGCTACTAATTGTGTTTGTCTTGCCACTAAAATCGGGGTTTGTGCTTGTTGTTCAAGTCGATTTAGCTCAGTGCGATGCGCGGTTAAGTCGACGCCGTTCTGTTCTAAGTAGCGTGGGCTACCAATCCAATATTGTTGTTCATTTATCGTGCCAGTTACCCCAAGGCCACGTTCTGTTTGGTAATGGCTAATCGTTGAGGGTTGATTGGCCTCAACTGGCAACTTTTGTTGTGCATAATGACATACCGCTTGGGCTAATGGGTGTTCTGATTGTGCTTCTAATAGGTTGATATGCTGCCAGAGTGTAGCGTGATCATCTGACAATAGCGTAGCCGATTGGACACTTGGTTTACCTTGGGTGAGCGTGCCGGTTTTATCAAATACGATGGTTTGAATTTGGCTGGCGGTTTGTAGAATTTCAGCATCTTTAATTAATACGCCCAGTTCAGCGGCTTTACCGACACCGACGGTCACTGACAATGGAGTGGCGAGTCCTAAAGCACAAGGACAAGCAATAATCAGTACCGTGGTTACCACTACGAGCATGTAACTGATTTGTGGTTCAGGACCAACCAAGTACCACACGGCGGCGGCAATGATGGCAATCGCGATAACGGTGGGAACAAAGACTGCCGAAATTTGATCCGCTAAGCGTGCCAGTGCCGGTTTACTGCTTTGTGCTTGACGGACCAACTGAATGATTCGTGCCAGTGTGGTCTGTTCTCCAACCATAGTAGCTTTGATCAATAAGCGGCCATCTTGGTTAATTGTTCCGGTAAAGACACTATCGCCAGGCTGTTTTAATGCTGCGATGGGTTCGCCAGTGAGCATGGCTTCATCAAGATAAGATTCACCTTCTATGACTTCACCATCTACCGGAATACGTTCACCCGGCTTCACGCGCAAAATCATCCCCGATTGAATGTCTTTTACCGAGATGGTTTGTTCTTGACCTTGATTATAAAGAACGGCGGTTTTGGGTTGTAGGTTAATTAACCCTTGTAGGGCGTCGGTGGTACGTGCTTTCGCTTTTGCTTCAATATAATGACCAAGAGAAATCAAACCAATAATCATGGCACTGGCTTCAAAATAGACGTGGCGAGCGGGCTCTGGGAACCATGAAGGCATTAATACTACCAACATTGAGTATAGCCAAGCTGCGCCGGTGCCAAGCGCGACTAAGGTATCCATTGTCGCACGGCGGTGTGTTAACGCTTGCCACGCATTGGTGAAAAAAGAACGCCCTGCGGTGGCAAGCAAGAAGAGACAAATAAGGCCAACGATTCCCCATCCCCATTGTGATTGGGAGCTCGTAATCATCATGCTACCACCCAGTAATCCCCATAGCATTAACGGCACCCCAATACCTATACCGGCAATGGCGCTGCGGCGATGGGTTTGCTGAGTTTGTGAAAATTGGGTTTGCTGCTGCTCACGCATTTGTTCATCATCTTTGATTAACTCCGCTTGATAGCCAGTTTGTTTTACGCGTTCAATGAGTTCATCAATCAGTTGTGGTGAGCTTTCTTTGGTATAAGCCCAAGCAGTTTGTTCCGACAAATTCACTTGAGCTCGCGCAACCTGCGGATGTGTCGCGATAGCTTTTTCAACGGAAGACACACAACTTGCGCAAGTCATACCAGAAATTAAAAAGTGTAAAGCCGCAAGATTGTCAGACTCTAATTCTGAATGGGATTGCGGCTCACTACTCATGCTCTCTATTGGCTGAGCGGATGGGGTATCTGAGCAAGCAATATCTGAGTTTGAATTGTCTGACGTTGGAAGAGCTTGATAACCAAGTTGCTCAATCGTTGCTATGATTTGGCGCTGCTCAACCTGACCTACAACTTGTAAAGTCTCTTTAGTCACTTGATAGTCTTGAAGGTTTGGGATTGCTTGCAGTGCCGTTTCTACTTTTGCCACACAACGACCGCAATTAAGCCCTTGCAGATGAAATTGATAGACCGCTTGCGCTTGATAGCCAAATTCATCCAAAGCTTGGTTAATGTCAGTCAATGAAGCTGATGTTTGTACTTGGGCCGTTTGGGGCGTGATATCAAGTACGGCAGTATTCGGTAGGGTTTCTAATTTTGCTTTAGTTTTTTTTGCGCACCCCATGCATTTTAAGCCATCGAGTTGCAATTGATACTGTTGAGTAGCCATATTTTTACTCCACTTATGTTTCAATGAAGACACTATAAACCCTCCCTTAAGGTAAAGGTCAATACCTTAAAATGACTCATTAAGAGATACATATTTACCTCTATTGATAGCGACGGATGTTATTTTTATTGTTGTTTATTTTTAATAAAAATTAAGTTGATGCTTTATTGCACAGGTCGTGACTTAAAAAGCAAGTGATAAATGTCAATATAACGCTCATTGATGTTGATAAATTGTTTCAAGCTATTGATTAATAGGTAATTAACGGTTTTGACGAGATTTTTTTTGTGCTCTTGATCATGTTTTCCCTTTTTACAATGAACTTATATTTTGTGTGGATATAAATTCGTTGTGATGCTGATCGGGATAAAGGTAAGAATATATAAATTCACGTGATTTGACTCACATTGCCTCAGCTTTATCTATTTTTACATTCAATGTAACCTATTGATTTGTATTGAATATGTTTTTTTATGTTCAGGTTGGTTTGAACAGGGTCATATTTTTTATTGATTTGAATTTTCGTCGAAAAAAAAGGTGGCATGATTTGGATGTGAGCTTTATTGAGCAACATCACCAGCTAGATGGGCTTAGTAAAATATAAAAACAATAGGGGAAAACTATGAAAATGTTTAAAAAGACAGTGCTTAGCACAGCCGTAGCGTCTTTACTTTTAGGTGTGTCAGCCTACTCAACGACAGCCTTAGCGGCTGATGACGTAGCACCTAATGATCCTGCTGTGGCGGGTGAAGGTATTCCTGAAAAACCATATGAAGGCGGTTTTTTTGAAGATGCAACCGTAAATGGTGCTGTTAATATTTGGATGCGTGATCGTACTCGCGCCAAAATTGTCGATGGCCATCAAACACCAAAATACACCAACCTTGATCATGGTTCGATTTATACGGGTTTAGATATTAAATCTGGTTATGCCGCCGATGTTGTGGGTTTAGATATCAACGTCTATGGCACCTTTGATATGTGGAATAACGGCTCTCCTGACCATGAAATGAACTTTTGGAACGTCGATAACCCTTATGACATGACTCCTGGCTCCAATACGGGTTGTGAAGGAACATGGGACTCTTCATGTACGGATAACGGCGCAGCTTTCCAAACCGCCGCAGTAAAATTCAAGTTTGGTGAACACGTTACTGCGCGTGGCGGTTATTTCCAACCGTCCGTACCAACGGCAATGGGCGTGAACTGGTCTTATGCGGCTGGTACTTATGAAGGGGGCGAAATTGGTGTCAACTATGGTCCAGTCGCACTCGGTTTTGTATACGCTGATGCTTATAAAGCGCCTTGGTATAAGCACGATTACAATTTCCGTACCGGTACAGGCCCAACCGCTGAAGATGCGGGCGATGCTTACTCAATCGGTATGCGTTATACCATTAATGATCAAATGCTGTTAGATGTGGCTTATGCCGGTTTAACCGATGGTGACCGTAAAAATGCGCATGTGAAATTTAAGTGGACAACAGATGGTGGTTGGTATGTTTCGCCACAAGTCTATGTTGTCGATGATGATAATCAATATGATAAAACCGCTTTCCAAGCTGCATTATTAACCGCGAAAACCTATGGTCAATATGGTCTACGTTTAGAGAGTACCTATACTTCTGCGGATTCAGAAGATACTCGTGGTAACGTTGGTAACATGGCTTACCGCTTGACTGAAGCTTATGGTGGTTCAAACGGTGCTTACGATATCTGGTGGAACAACCGTTCGGATTTCAACCACGATGGTGAGCTAGGCTTCTTTGCTGAGTTAAAACGTGATTTTTCTGACTTAGGTGCTCAGGGTCTATCTATTGGCCTAAACGGTGTTTATGCCTTCGGTGCGAAAGCAGAAGGTTACGATGAGCTAGTCGAATACTCAGGCAGTGCTTTTGTTAACTACGCTATCCAAAATGGCGCACTAGCTGGAGCTAACTTTGGAATCTATTACACTCATTACGTGAATGATTCAAACGCTGACAGCTGGGTTGGTTACTCAAATGCCTTCCAAGATGAGAATGACTTAAAAGTCACCTTAACCATTCCTTTTAACGTAAAATAAAGGAAAATATAGCGAACAAGCCAAGTGGTACTTAGTGTATAAAAGTGCCACTTGCAGAATGAAGGTGGCCGCCATTCGTTCATCGTTATCCTAAATGTTGATATAGCAAACCAACAGGAAGCGTTTCGGCGTTTCCTGTTTTTTTATTGGTAGGCTAATTATAAGTAGGTTAAATGGCGATTCATGCTCAGGCTTGGCGCTAATGTTGCACTAAAGTCATCCCTCTAAGCTATTTATCAAGCAAATTCCTGATTGGCTATTTTAGTGCCTAGCTTAGGGTGCTAGAATATGGTCACTATTTTGCTTACTTAGCCAACTTTTTATGCTGTATGGCTAAGTATTTTCAGCAAGTCTTCTTTCTCCTCTTTTATAAAAGAATTGATAAGGTAATTTTCATGACGGTTAAAACTCGCTTTGCCCCTAGCCCAACAGGCTATCTTCACGTTGGTGGCGCACGTACGGCTCTTTATTCTTGGCTTTATGCAAAAAACCAAGGCGGTGAATTTGTTTTACGTATTGAAGATACTGATTTAGAACGTTCAACCCAAGAAGCGGTAGATGCCATTATTGAAGGCATGAACTGGATGGGGTTGGATTGGGATGAAGGTCCTTATTATCAAACTAAGCGTTTTGACCGTTATAACGAAATGGTGGATAAACTGCTTGCCGAAGATAAAGCTTACAAATGTTATGCTTCAAAAGAATTGTTAGACGAAATTCGTGCTGAGCAAGAAGCGAATAAAGAAATGGCTCGTTATGATGCGAATCATCCAAAAATTGTTGCCGTGAATCAAGCAGCCAAAGAAGGCGATCCTTGTGTGATTCGTTTCCGTAACCCAAAAGAAGGCTCAGTGGTTTTTGATGATCAAATCCGTGGTCGTATTGAAATTTCTAACAGCCAATTGGATGACTTGATCATTCGTCGTACTGACGGCTCACCAACCTATAACTTCTGTGTGGTTGTCGATGACTGGGATATGGGAATTACTCACGTGGTTCGTGGTGAAGACCATATTAACAACACGCCTCGTCAAATTAACATTTATGAAGCGTTAGGTGCTCCTGTACCCACTTTTGCACACTGTGCGATGATCTTAGGCGATGATGGCGCTAAATTATCAAAACGTCATGGTGCAGTGAGCGTAATGCAATATCGTGATGAAGGTTACCTACCTAATGCACTGAATAACTATTTAGTACGTTTAGGCTGGTCTCATGGTGACCAAGAAATCTTCTCTCGTGAAGAAATGATTGAATTCTTTAGCTTGGATGCGATCAGTAAATCCGCGTCGGCATTTAATACCGATAAGTTGCTTTGGTTGAACAACCATTACATCAAGACTTCTGAGCCTGAGTATGTAGCGAAACATTTACAATGGCATTTAGATCATTTATCGATCAGCTTAGACAACGGTCCAGCAATTACGGAAGTTATTAAGTTAGTTGGCGAACGCTGTCATACCTTAATCGAATTAGCTGAGCAATCACGTTATTTCTACCAAGATTTCTCTGAGTTTGAAGCGGGTGCTGCGAAAAAACACTTACGCGGTGTCGCAAAAGAGCCACTAGAATTAGCGCTTGCAAAAATTGAAGCTTTAACAGATTGGACCGTTGAAAATCTACACGGCGTGATTGAAGCTGTTTGTGCTGAACTTGAAATTGGTATGGGCAAAATTGGTATGCCACTTCGTGTTGCGGTAACCGGTGGTGGTCAATCGCCATCTGTTGATGCGGTTATGCACCTTGTAGGTAAAGCTCGTGTGGTTGCTCGTATCCAAATGGCACTTGCTTTCATCGCTGAACGTGAAGCTAACGCTCAATAACATCATCTCTGACAGTGCATACGCACATTATCTCAGAACGATTCCTAATGCCGGTCTATAAGATCGGCATTTTTTATAGATGGCATAAAAATCGACAAAAAGCTGATTTTTATCAAGGATATTTTGAAATTCCATTCTTAATGGTAACTATTATCATTAACTTTTCTCTTTTTATCGTATAGAATATCCGCCTTACTGAATTCCTTATGGGATTCCGTTAGTTTATCTGACGTCATAATATCGAACGGACTTAATCATGTTGTTTCCATCATCAATCTCGTTTTCTCATAGTGACCATACTATGACGCTAAAAGGTTTTGCTTTAGCTAGCCTACTTGCGGTTTCTTGTTCAGCTTCTGCAGATTCATTAGACAATGCACGTAATATTGAACGTCAAACCAATCAGGCTGCCCAAACCGCCCAAAAGAAAATAGACACCAATTCAGATCAGAGCTTTCAATTGCTCGCTGAAGTCGAAAGCTTACAAGATCAAGTCGACAATTTGTCTTTATACCAAACGCATTTGAAAAAATTGGTGGCAAGTCAAGAAGCTGAAAAACAGAGCATTGATGAGCAATTAGTCAATATTGCTGAGACACGTCAAGGGGTAGTACCTTTGATGTATCACATGATTGATGGTTTACAATCTTCGATTGAACAAGGTGTGCCAGTACGACTTGAAAGCCGTCAACAACGTTTAGCGGCCTTAAAGACTTTGATGGGACGTGCGGATATCTCTGAAGCTGAGAAATATCGACGTATTTTAGAAGCCTATCAAATTGAATTGGATTACGGTTCAAAAATTGGGGTTTATGAAGGCCAAATTCAATTATCTGATGATGACCAACGTCAAGTGGATGTCTTGTATGTAGGTAAAATGGTGTTAGTCGCTCGCAGTAAAGATGCCAGCCACGCTTGGTTATGGAAGCAAGATGTGAAGCAATGGCAAGCCGTGAACAATGAGCAACAGGTTGAGATTAATAAAGCGTATGCCTTAGCACAAAAACAACAAGCGCCAAGCTTACTTACCTTACCGCTTTCAGTGACCCAAATTTCTACTTCAAATGACACTCACCTTAAGGAGACAAAATAATGAAGTCCCTGTCTCTAAAATATGCAGCACTTTGCATGGTTATGATCAGTGCAAGTTTGAGCTTTACTGCCTCTGCCGATGATCTTGCCAACCTGGATAATAAAGCGAAAGCGGATCAACAGGTAGAACGTAGTCACAACCAACAACGTGTTCAATTAAGCAGCAAACAGCGTGCAGAGCTACAAGCAAAACGCGATCAATTAGCCAAACAATTGGCGCAAATTGAACGAGAAAATGCTCAACTGAGTGATACCTTTGCCGCCAATGAAGAAGTCTTAGCAGAAAAAAGCAAAGAATTACAATTGGCAACTGGCAGTTTAGGTGAGCTATTTGGTGTGGTTCGTCAGGCGGCCAAAGAGCTCCAACTCAGCTATGAAAACTCATTACTGGGGCCACAAGGTCAAGTTTTTAATACTCAGTTAGATAAAGTGATCAGCACCGATAGCTTACCGTCATTGACGTTATTAAATGGTTTATGGCATGCCATGCAATATAAAGTCGAAACGGGCAGTCAATTGAGTGCGGTAACGATCCCGTATGTACAAAGCAATGGTAAAACGGAATCTATCCCAGCGTTGCGTTTGGGTGATATGGCTTTATTAGCTGAGCAAGGGTATGTTAAGTGGGACTTTAATCGTCAACAAGCCTCTGACTATCTCGCTTTGCCATCTAACACACCAACATTATCTAGCTTTAAAGCGGAGCCCGCTCAATCTATCTTGCTTGACCCAACTCGTGGTGTCATGTTGGAACAATACGCCCACCAGCCTACGCTGATGCAACGTATCGACCAAGCGGGGATTGTCGGTCAAATTATTATTGCGCTTTTACTGATTGGACTTGTGATTGCCATCGTGCGTGGTGTGCGTTTAGGTGTTACTCAGCAACAAATCTCTAAACAACTAAAGCAACCTGAAAACCCAACTGACGATAATCCACTTGGCCGCATTTTGCATGTTTACAATAAAGAGAAAAAGCAATCTGTTGAGTCGCTAGAACTGCGTTTATTAGAAAGTATTTTAGATGAACAACAAGGGCTTGAACGTGGCTTGTCTATGTTGAAGCTGTTTGCTGCGCTGGCGCCAATGCTGGGCTTATTGGGTACGGTAACCGGTATGATTGAAACTTTCCAAGTGATCACGCAGTTTGGTAATGGCGACCCAACTGTAATGGCGGGTGGTATTTCGATGGCGCTAGTAACCACCGTGCTTGGCTTAGTGGCAGCGATGCCGTTACTGTTGGCTCATAATATCTTATCAAACCGTGCGGAAGTCATTCGTAATACCTTAGAAAAACAAGGTGTTAGCTTAGTAGCAAGTCGCGCTGAAATAGAATCAGATAAAGCACTAACGACGTCTGAATTGGCGGGGGCAAGTGCCTAATGTTAGCGTGGATTTCCATCCAATTTCCTGACTTGATGAACTCGCATTTAATGGAGTTCATGTCTCGTGGCGGGCAAGTGTTGTGGTGGTTAGCTGCGGTAGTCCTCTTGTGTTGGATTTTAATCATCGAACGCATCGTCTATTTAAGCGTCTCTTACCGTCATCAAAAAGCCCAATGGGTTGCACAATGGAAGCAACGTTCTGAACATGATTCATGGTTTGCCTTAGCGCAAAAAGAAGGGATGTTACAGCAAGCTCATGTGATGCTCACTCAACACTTAGACTTTATTAAAGCCTTAGTCAGTTTATGCCCGATGCTTGGGCTGCTCGGAACGGTTACCGGGATGATCACTGTTTTTGATTTAATGTCTATTTCAGGCAGTAGCGATCCAAAGTTAATGGCATCTGGTATTTCAATGGCAACATTGCCGACAATGGCTGGCATGGTTGCCGCCTTGGCTGGCATGTTTGCCCATTCTCGATTAGTTAAAGTGGCTACTCGTAAAGAGCTGCACTTAGAACAACAATTAAGGAGTGGCGAATGAGATTAGTTCGTCCTGCAAAAGCAAAAGAAGAAGCACAAGTGGATTTAACCTCCATGCTCGATATCGTATTTATCATGTTGATCTTTTTCATCGTGACGAGTTCATTTGTCAATGAATCTGGGGTAGAAGTCAATCGCCCACAAGCGTCACATGCCACCGCACAAAAAGATGCTGGTATTTTTATTGCGGTGACGGCGGCCAATGATGTGTATATCGATAAACAACGTGTTGATGTTGAGCGTGTGAGCGCCGCTTTAGAGCGTATTGTGAGCGATAAACCCGATGCCAGTCTTGTGATTCAAGCCGATCAGCATGCTTATAATGGTACGGTAGTTGCGGTGATGGACGCAGCGAAAGGTGTCGGAATTTCAAAGATTGCTTTAGCCACAGCAAATAAGTCTTAAGGGTATAACGCATGCGTGTGAGCAGTACAGCACATAAGATGAACCGTTCGTCATTCAGATTATTGATTGCGATTCCATTAGGGTTAATCACGGCTTTTGCGTTATTTGCTTTTATGTCGTGGATGGTGGGCAGTGTGAAAACCAATGTTTCAGGTGATCAAGCGCCACTGGCCTTTGACGTGATTATGCAAGAGCAAGATTCTGACTCACAGCGTCGTCAGCGCCCGTTACCTGAGCCACCTAAAGTGCCGGAGCAGCCTCAACAATTGGCGACACCACAAACGCCGACAGCAGCGATGCCACAAGTGCAAGCTCCTCAAGTGGCCATTGATACCACCATGACGTTTTCAGATTCTAATGTGGCGATCAATATGCCAGCGATGAATATCAATCATTCATCTCCGGTAGCCGCAGGACAAATTGGTACAGGAGTAGGGCAACAGCAACAAGCAATGCCTCTATACCGCGCGGAACCGGCTTACCCTTCTCGCATGTTAAAGCGTCGAGTGGAGGGTTTTGTGGTGATGTCTTTTACGATTAATGAGCAAGGTCGCCCTGAAGATATTCAAGTGGTACAAGCTGAGCCAAGTAAAGCGTTTGTTCGCCCTGCGGTTCAAGCATTAAGAAACTGGAAGTACCAACCTCAAATTGAAGGGGGTAAAGCGGTGAAGCAACCTGGTCAACAAGTCAAAATTGAATTTAAGATCAATCGATAAGGTACATGGGATTTAAAATGAAAGTATCAATTTTTAAATCATGGCTTTTCAAGATGAAAAAAACCGGGGCACTGTATGGTGTCACAGCGTGTTTGGCCTTATTGCCATTGAATAGTTTTGCTGCGGGTTTGACTCCCTATGCGGGGGCGAAATTAGCCCAAGCGAATGATTTAGCTCAAAAAGATCATTTGGATAAAGCCATTGAAGTCTTGCGTGATTTTGATCCGAGTACAGATTACGATAAAGCGTTTGTGCAGCGTGTGCTGGCGATTTATTACTGGCAAGCCGAACAACCTAAATCGTCAATATCCAGTTTAAGAAAAGCTGTTGGCTTCAAGGCTTTAGAGCCCAAAGTGCAATGGCAAGCAAATCGTATGTTGGCTGATATTTTGTATTCTCAGCAAGATTTTGCTCATTCTGTAAAAGAATATCGAAATACTTTAGCGATAAAATACACGCCGACGGCACAAGAAAAACCGCAATTTTCCAAAGACGTCAATGAGGTGTATTTTCGTTTAGCTGCTGCCTATTATCAGCAACAGCAATGGGACCAAGTACGCTCGGCTATTGTTAAATACAAAGCACCAGATACACGAAAGCGTTTGCAAGCGTTACGTATGCAAGTGATTGCCGAATTAAGACTCAAACAATGGGCACATGCTGAAGGGACGCTGAGTAATTTGATTCGTATCGAACCCAATAATAAAGCTTGGTGGCAGCAACAAATTTCGGTTCAATTGCAACAACGTAAAAATACTTCAGCTTTGGACACTTATGCGTTAGCGAAAAAACAAAATGTTGAATTTAGTGCATCCGATTACAAAACACTGGCTCAGCTTTATGCTCAAAATAAAATTCCAGAACGTGGGGCTCGAATTTTACAAGAAATGTTTGAGGCATTTCCTGATAGTAAAACTCAACAGAATCAAAAAACACAAGCTTACTATTATCAAATGGCGCGTGAATGGCCACAAGCTATCCAGACTTGGGAAGCACTGGCACAGCGTAATAGCAAATACAATTGGCCATTAACTCAGTTATATTTACAACAAAAGCACTATCAAAAAGCGGCTCAAGTTATTGAAAAAGCAAAGCCTTATGCCAATAAAAAAGACTATAGTTTAGCCAAGATTCAATTGCTCTATCGCCTCACTCAATACAACGATGCTTTGGCGGAAGCAAAACGGTTAAATGAAGAAATGCCTTCTGATTCTGCTCAAACTTGGATTGTTTTCTTGCAGAATAAATTACAGAAGCAGGAGATGGCATCATAGTGGCGAATGATGCAAAAGGAGGAGCGAAAACTCCCCATTTCACTCGTATAGAAAAGGTGCTGGAATATATCCATCAGCACCTTTTTTTGCCTTTATCATTAGAAGAACTGGCCGATAAGAGTTGTTGGTCACGTTGGCAATTACAGCGTGTATTTCGTGCCGCAACCGGCATCAATGTGGCGCAATATGTCCGTGAATTAAAATTGAGTCGTGCCGCGGAAAGATTATTAACGCACCCCAATGAGCGAATTTTGGATGTCGCATTAACATTTGGCTTTAATTCTGAAATCAGCTTTAGCCGTGCCTTTAAACAATTTTTTGATTGCTCACCAAGAACCTACCGTAAACAAGCGATTCGCCGAGGGCTAAGACAGCCTTTAGCCTTCTCCCAAATTGAGCGCTCAGATTCAAGTAATCCTTATTTTGATCATACCTTTACTCAGATCCGAGTGGAATTTAAAGATACATTTGAATTGTTAGGTCACCCAGGAAGCATTAGTGGTTTATTTGCTTCGCAACCGGATTTTCAAACCAGTGTACCGAATATTTGGCAGCAATTTGAACATTTTGGTTTGTCTCAAGCCGAGATAAGCGGGCTTCGCTATGGAGTGATCGACACCTTTTCTCTAAACGCTGAAAGTTTAGTGTACTGGGCATCCATCGGAATAGAGGATTTACACGAAGAGGTGCTGAGTCGTCCAGTTATTCAAACAGCCATATCACAAGGTCTATTAAAGTCAGTTAGCATCCCGCCACAACATTATGCAGTTTTGACTTATCAAGGGCCTATTCAGGGGCTAAAGTCACAATTGCAATGGCTTATTACTCATTGGTTACCCCAAAGTGGCTATTGTGGTGTGGATGGTTTTGAATTGGAAATCTATCCTGCCGATTTTCAAATTCAAGATAAAGCGGCCAAGATGGAATATTGGTTACCGATTGAAGCGATATAAATGCCATTCTCATTCTTAACATGCACCAAATTGTTAACTTTCTTATCCAGCAACATCGTAATATATGCAAATGATAATGATTATCGTTAGTTTGCTTGGCTAACGCTTTGCTGTTAGAAATGAAACTGCTGTTAGGAAGAAAACATGTCTTTATTTGACCAAGATTTTAAAACTCATTCTTTAAAAGCTAGTTTTTTAAAAGCTAGTTCTTTAAAAGCCAGTTATTTGAAAACTATCCCTTGCATTACTCCGGTTGCCTTAGCGGTTACCAGTATTCTGATTGCGCCTTCATTGTATGCGGCTGACCTCGCCAATGAGCAAGAAGTCAGCGAGCAAGAAACCATTACGGTACTCGGCCAGACCTATCGTAACACCGCGACCAAAACCTCATTGGAACCAGAAGAAACGCCACAGTCGATTTCCGTTATTGACTCTGAGCAGTTCGAAAACCGTGGCGCGACTTCGGTACAACAAGTCCTACGTTATGCACCTGGCGTGAATGCGGAGTTAAAAGGTGGCAGTGTCACCATGTATGACAACTACAACATTCGCGGCTTTGAAAATAACCAGATGTACTACGATGGGTTAGTGTTGCAGTATTTAACGGGATGGAATTTACAGCCACAAATTGACCCGATTGCATTAGAGCGAGTAGAAGTCTTCAAAGGCCCAAGTTCAGTGTTATATGGCGCAATGCCTCCCGGCGGAATGGTAAACCTAATCACCAAGTCTCCGCAAAAAGAAAGTCATACCGATGTCTCTGTGGCTACCGGCTCTCGTAACCTAGCCAAAGCATCGATTGATACTACCGGCCAATTTGGTGACTCCAATGTGTATTATCGTTTGATTGGTTTAGCCTCTCATCGTGATGGACAAGTCGATAATACGACGGAAGAACGTTATGTTTTTGCCCCTTCTATTGATTGGTATGTGACTGATAATACCCTTATAAACTTCAATTTTTATTATCAGAACGATCCAAACATGGGCATGAACTCTTCGATGCCTGCTTCGGGTTCGGTGTGGGATAATCCGAATGGCAGTATTGATAAAAATGCCTCAATGGGGGATGAAAACTGGAGTAAGTTTGAACGCGAATTCTGGATGGCAGGCTACAAGATTGATCATCGATTTAATGATAATTGGTCATTCTTGCAAAACGCGCGTTTCATGAAAGCCGATCTATATCAAGAGAATACGTATCATGTGGCAAGCGGCTGGGATCCAACAACCGGAAGCTTAGATCGTTACATTTATAGCACTGATGAAGAGTCGGAAGGCTTTACTATTGATAACCAGTTATCAGGTCGCGTGGTCACTGGTGCGGTTGAGCATAATTTATTATTGGGTGTGGATTACCAACACTTAAAAGGCAGCTCAAATTACACCAGTTATAGTTATGGCAATAGTGCAACGGCACCAAGTTTTAATGTGTTTGCACCGAATAATAACCAAATCGATCGCTCGCAAGTGACGGCATCTGGTGTGTATATCGATAAAGTTAAGCTTGAACAACTGGGCTTTTATTTCCAAGATCAAATGCGTATTAATCGTGTGATCTTAATGGCGGGTGGTCGTTTTGATAATTATCAAGCGAGCAGTGATTACGTTGGAAGTTTAACTAAAACGGACCAAAATAATTTCTCTTACCGTATCGGAGCCATGTATGAGTTTGATTCAGGTTGGTCACCATATATTAACTATGCGACGAGCTTTGAACCGACGGCAGGGACTGATAGTAATGGTCAAGCGTACGACCCTGAAATTGGCCAACAAATTGAAGGGGGCGTGAAATATACGTCGGCAGATTATGCTACCTCCATGACTGCTTCGGTTTTCCATATTATTAAAAGTGATGTCTTGATGGCGAACCCTGAAGATATTTGGGGACCTGAATTGCAAATTGGTGAAATTCGATCTCAAGGTATTGAGTTAGAAGGAAGAACACTGTTAACGTCTAATTGGGATGTGTCTGCCAGTTATACTTTCACTGACATGGAAATTACCAAAGATAGTGAAGGTGGTTACGAAGGTAAAACACCGATTTATGTTCCTAAAAACGCAGCAACCTTATGGACGAACTATTATCTCTATGATGGTCTGTTAGCGGGTACAAGCTTAGGTGCGGGTGCACGTTATATCGGTGAGCGTCAAATGGATGCCGCCAATACAGATACGGTTCCTGCTTATACTGTTGTGGATCTCTCGGTAGGTTATGACTTAAGTAATATTAGCGGTGATTTACAAGGTGCTGCTCTGAACTTAAGTGTGAATAACCTGTTTGATAAAGATACTTTCAGTTGCTATGACACGGCGAACTGTTGGTATGGTGAAGAGCGTACCGTTGAAGTGAAGTTTGATTATAAGTTCTAGCATATAGCATCACTTATCAAATTACTGTAAAGAGCTAGCCGTTGGTTGGCTCTTTTTTGTTGAGTGAACGCTACATTTGGTGTTGCGGGTAAATTATCTGTTACGAGAAAAAGCGACAAATTAAAAAAGCTCGTCATCCTGAACGACACTCGTACCTCGTTTTTCAGGATGACGGTTTTCTTTCGGCAATATCTTTTCATATTAGTCACAGCACAGCACATGAAACAACTTTCGCGCATTTTAAACATCTTTTTACTTTTTAATATAAATGAAAATTAGTATCATTACGCTTAACGTAATTGAGTTTGATGAGCCTTGCTGTGAGTGATCCTAGATACCAACAATTATTCCACTATGCCGACCATGTGACGCCCTATCTTAGCGGTCAATTGTTCCATGATGAACTCATGCAAGCTCCATTAGGTGATGATTGGTTACTTGCGGAGCATAACAATCAAGAATTACTACACGATATTTACGCTAAACTTCAGCTCTCTCATCCTGAAGCAGGCCATGCATATTGGTTAAACCGCACCTGGACGTTGCTTGTTTGGCAACCGGTTTATATTAGCTTTATTAGTATTTATGGCATTCAAGCACTCCCTTCGCTTTCGAGTATGGCGCAACAATGGCGTGGCGAGGCTAACTTTGTTGCCGGCTTCAAATTGCACGATCAGCCGATGCAAGAGGGCAGTGCTGAGTGGCTTATTCAAAAAGCCGCTGAACAGTTGTTGCCATTGTTTGAATGTTACCGTAGTCAATTAGATCAATCGGTAAGAATTCGCCCCGGTTTCACCCAGCATATTTTGGCGGATTTGTTGGTGATGGCGTTATTACGGTTACAAGATCTGCATCAAGACTTACCGCAAGATTATATCCCTCAGCATGCCAAACGATGGCTAACCGCTTTTGGTTTGTCATTAAAAGCGATGGATTCACTGCATTATGATTTAGCCTCTCAACAATGGTGTTATGTGCGAACAACCTGTTGCATGGTGTATCGCTGTGAGGGGCGTGATGTGTGCCCTGATTGTCCTCGTGCAGGAAAAGCGACACTTCCATTGTCGAGTTAACTATTGCCGAGTTAATTTGCCATTGTTTAAAGAGCAGAATAACTAGTCATCCACAGCTGAGGTTAATTATGGAGCCGGATAATCACAGCGACATTGGGTTACTGTTATTTTAGTCAAAATACGTTAATATCAGCGCCCTTTTTTTATGGTATGGGTGAGGTGACAATGTTTATTGGTTTTGACTATGGGACGGCAAATTGTTCTGTCGCAATGATGAAACAAGGGCAACCTCAATTATTAGCGCTAGAAAACGTCGGCCTTGAGAGCGCAACTCCTTATATCCCATCAACGATCTGTGCGCCCACACGTGAGTCGGTCAGTGAATATCTATTTCGTTTTATGGACACTAAACCGAAAGATGCGTTAGGTGAGCAAGCGTTACGTCGTGCTATCAATTTAAATCGAGAAGAAGATATTGAGCTGCAACTGGGTGATGTGCAATTTGGTCAGCATGCACTGGATACTTATCTCTCTGATCCACAAGACGTGTATTACGTAAAATCTCCTAAATCCTTTTTAGGCGCAAGTGGATTGCACCCAACGCAATTGGTCTTTTTTGAAGATCTTGTTTGTAGCATGATGAAAAACATCAAAACGCAAGCGGAAATCTCAACTCAGCAAACCATTACCCAAGCGGTCATCGGCCGTCCGATTAACTTCCATGGCCGTGGCGGGGAAGAGGCTAACCAACAAGCGGAAACCATTCTGCGCCATGCTGCAACTCGGGCAGGTTTTCAAGATGTCGAATTTCAATTTGAGCCCGTAGCCGCAGGTTTAGAATACGAAAGCACCTTAACGACAAACCAAACCGTCTTGGTGGTGGACATTGGTGGTGGTACGACCGATTGTTCCTTGATTGAGATGGGACCAAGTTGGCAGAATCACACCGACCGTAGCGCCAGTTTATTAGGGCATAGCGGGCAGCGTGTTGGTGGCAATGATCTTGATATTCATTTGGCTTTCAAACAGATCATGCCATTATTTGGTTTAGGCTCCCAAATGTTATCGGGTATTGAAATGCCCATTACTCAATTTTGGAACCCGATTGCCATCAATAATGTGGTGGCACAAAAAGATTTTTATGAAAGTGCAAACTTTAAGGCATTAAAATTGCTTCATAAAGAAGCCAAACAACCGGAAAAATTGGCCCGCTTGTTGGCGGCTTATCAGCATACTTTAGGCTATCAAATAGTGCGCAAAGCGGAAGAGGCGAAGATTGGATTATCCGATAATGCTTGCCATCCGCTATCGATGTCGGTCGTGACTGAATGTTTAGAGCAAGAGATTACATTGCCACAAATGATTGAAGCGGTTGATATTCCAACTCAAAAAATGATGGATTTGGTGAAGGAAGTGATGGCGCAAGCAACTCAAAAACCGGATGTAATTTTTATGACAGGGGGGAGCGCGCGTTCGCCATTTTTACGCCAAGCATTAGAAGCTACCCTACCGAATGTACCAGTGGTCAGTGGTAACTATTTTGGCTCGGTCACCGCTGGGTTAGCACGCTGGGCGCAGATGATTTTTTAATTAAACGAATAGAATATCTAAGGATGGAGTAGAAGTAATGATAGGACAAAGAATTAATGCAGGGAATATTGCTTTGGTTATCGCAGTGCTATGTTTTGCGATAGCATTATTAATGGTATTTGGTTCACAATTGGGCTTATGGGAACCGATTGTCGGTTTTAGTGCCAGCCGCAATTATAATAATACCGTAGGCTATCTTGCGGTTGTGGTTGGGTTGTTCGGTTTTTTCATAAGCCTTAAGCAACAACAAAAAAGCGGCGTGTTTAAATCTATATTGGCGGTGGTGCTTGGTATTGGGATTTTAATGCCGATGATCGTTGGTTTATTGAAAACACCAGTCCGTTATCCTCCCATTCACGACATTACGACCAATCTAGAGCAGCCTCCATTATTTCAATTTTTAACAGATGACAGACCTGGGGCTAAAAATACTTTGGTGTATGGTGGTGAAGAAATCGCTCATCAGCAATTAAAGGCTTATCCTGATATTAAACCTCTTATTTCATCATTAGCTCCTCACGCGGCTTACCGCCAAGCGTTGGAGGTGGCTGAACAACTGAATTGGACTCTGGTTTATCAAGATTTTGAGCAATTCCATTTTGAAGCGACAGCAAGAACGGCGTTTTTTAATTTTGCCGATGATGTCGTGGTGCAGGTTGTAGCACTAGAAGGTGGCAGCCGAGTTGACGTGCGCAGTGTTTCTCGGATTGGACGTTCTGATCGAGGTGTGAATGCGCAACGTATTAGAGAGTTTATCCAACAATTTAAAGAGAATGAATCTGCAAGCCAATAAGATAAAATAATAGCCATATAAAAACAGAAACGGGGTCAACCGTTTCTGTTTTTTTATCGGTGATTGATAGACAGGTTCATAAGCCATAACGAATGTCATCATACCGCTATTGTGGGGTGATTATTTATAGCTTATAGCTTATAGCGTGGCAGTCATTTTCTTTTGATGATCTAAATACTCATCGTAAGTGCCTTGAAAACTCACCAATTTTTTATCTTTAATATCAATGATTGATGTCGCAAGTGATGAGACAAACTCACGGTCATGACTGACAAAAATGAGCGTACCTTTATACACTTTGAGCGCTGAGTTTAATGCCTCAATCGCTTCCATATCCATGTGGTTAGTTGGTTCATCCATAACTAACACATTGATATCTTGCATCATTAATTTACCAAATAATAGACGGTTTTTTTCACCACCGGAGCAATTACGTGCTTTTTTATTTGCATCATCTGCGGTGAATAGAAGGCGGCCTAAAATACCACGGACCATTAAATCATCATGTTTGGTGGTGCGCCATTGGGAAATCCAATCAAAAATAGTTAAGTCGTTATCAAAGTCTTTGGTACTGTCTTGTGGGCAGTAACCGATAGAAGCATTCTCTGACCATTTCACAATACCTTGTGTTTGTTCTAGATCTTTGACTAAGCAGCGTAAAAACGTAGTTTTACCCACACCATTTTCTCCGATCACTGCTAAACGT
The DNA here is from genome assembly GCF_002157735.2 of Vibrio aphrogenes. Classification (NCBI taxonomy): domain Bacteria; kingdom Pseudomonadati; phylum Pseudomonadota; class Gammaproteobacteria; order Vibrionales; family Vibrionaceae; genus Vibrio; species Vibrio aphrogenes. Next base: position 1,676,417 of record NZ_AP018689.1, on the reverse strand, counting down.
GTACCGGCTTCGAGCAGTAAATTACCTTGTTCAAACAGCAACTCCTCATCAAAGGCATGCCCTAGATCTTGGAGTTCTAGCGCTAAACGATGCAGTTTTTTACCTTCACCAAAATCAATCGAAGGGCTAATACGGCTTGATGATTTCACTTCATCTAGTTTGATTTTTTCCATTTTTTTCGCGCGAGAGCTGGCTTGCTTGGCCTTAGAAGCGTTGGCGCCAAAACGGTTGACGAAATCTTGCAGTTCATTGATCTCGGCAGCTTTCTTAGCGTTACTCGATAAGAGCTGTTCACGAATCAGCCCAGAAGCTTCTAAAAAGTATTCATAGTTACCCGGGTAGATTCGCAACTCACCATAATCAATATCCGCCATGTACGTACAGACTGAGTTTAAAAAATGGCGGTCATGCGAGATGATGATCATGGTGCATTTACGTTGATTCAGCTCTTCTTCTAACCAATTAATGGTGTGGATATCTAAGTTATTGGTTGGTTCATCAAGTAATAAAATATCTGGGTTGGCAAATAAGGCTTGTGCGAGCAGCACACGGAGTTTCCAGCCGGGGGCAACACGTTGCATTAAGTCGAAGTGGAATTCTTCTTCAATACCCGCTTGAATAAGGATGTCACCAGCACGGCTTTCTGCGGTGTAGCCATCCATTTCGGCAAATTCACTTTCCAGTTCAGCCACTTTCATCCCATCTTCTTCACTCATTTCAGGTAATGAGTAAATACGATCACGCTCTTGTTTGATTTCCCATAATTTGCGATCCCCCATGATCACAACATCAATCACGTTGTGCTGTTCAAAAGCAAATTGGTCTTGGCTTAAGACGCCTAATTTAAGCCCCGGTGTGATGGAAACATTACCTGAGCTAGGGGGTAAAGCGCCGCTTAAGATTTTCATAAAGGTGGATTTACCACAACCATTGGCACCAATTAAGCCATAACGGTTTCCGTTGCCAAATTTAGCGGAAATATTTTCAAATAAGGGTTCAGCACCAAATTGCATGGTGATGTTTGCAGTTGAGATCAAAGAAGTATCCTTAGAAGCCAGAAATACCCATAGAAAAAGGTCAATGGCTGAATGAGAGTGGGTAATAGGCGGCGGATTATACAGCTTTATTGATTAAAGAACAGGCGAGAAGTCAATCAAGAGCAAGAGAATAATTGGCAACGAACAGGTAAAAAAATAGTGAAGCCAAGCAGACTTCACTATTTCGTTATTCAGTGTTCTTGTCTTAATGTTTGACAAGAAGTGATGATATTAAGCTAGAGGCGTTTATTCAGCCGCTGCTTCTTCTGTTACAGCTGGTACTGGTTGCTCGATTTCAGCAGAAACAGTGACATCAGCACGACGGTTTTGTGAACGGCCTTCTACTGTGCTGTTATCAGCAACAGGAGAAGCTTCACCTTCACCACTAACAGAGATTAGGCTTGAATCAAAACCTTGGCTTACTAGGTAATCAGCTACTGCTTGTGCACGTTTTTCAGATAGTGTTTGGTTGTACTCTTCAGTACCCACGCTATCAGTGTGACCGACGATAGTGATTGATTTTAGATCCGCATCAGACGCTTTGCTTACTGCTTGATCAATAGAATCTGTTGTTTTAAGTGTTGCAGAGTCGAAATCAAAAAGTAGGTCAGCACTTAGGCTAATAGGAGCCTTAACTGTTGCTGGCATTTCTTGAGTTTGAACTGGAGCTTCAGCAACTTCTTCGCTTGAACTACAACCGGCTAGTGTTGCCATTAAGCCTAAAGTGCAGGCCATTGCTAGGTAATTTTTTTTCATACGTTTTTCCATTATTATTACTCCGATATTGAGCTATAGATTTTATCGTAGCCACTTATCAGCTCAGCGTAATCCTAAAAGGACCCACAAAAGAAAGCCAATTGTGAACCTAAATATAGTTGAACTACTGATTTAATTACAGTTATTGCAATCTCATTCAGTACATTATTTCAACCCATGACTTATAGCATGGTAAATAGTAAATGAAAAATCAATTGTTTACCTAGAGATTTAGTGTTAATTATCTGTGATTTTTTATATTTCACTTTTGTTCATACGGTATTCAGTTGTATTTGTTCTCGTACTATGTCAAATATCAATGCTTTCTTGTTAATCATTAGCTGTGTTTATTTTTGATACTGAGAAAAGCAACGGTTACTAGTTTAGCTTCTTTGCCCTCGGATCAATAAAAGTAAGAAATAACTCCCACCAATAATCGAAACAACGGTTCCGGCGGCAATTTGCATCGGGAATAAGAGGGTTTGCCCGATCCAATCTGCAGCCAGCATTAAGAGCCCGCCCATTAAACCGGCAACAATCAATTGATTGCGAGCTTGCTTTGCGCCCATCATGACGGCCATATGAGGGGCTAACAGACCAACAAAAGCTACTGGGCCCATTGTGGTTGTGACTAAGGCACACAGTAAGGCCACACTGCACAAGAGTATGACGCTGGTGGCTTGTACGTTTAACCCTCGAGCTGCGGCAAACTGGCGGCCTGCTGAAATTAACGTCAGCCAACGTGACACACTAATCAGCGCGATAAAAATCACCGTAACACTGATGGCAAGCACTAAAGCGTTGGTGCTGGAGACGCGATAAGTTGAACCAGCCAACCACCCTAAGATGGTATAAGTATCTTGTGAACCTTTAGCTAAAGCAAATTGCACTAAAGATTCAATGAGGGCGCTGATGGCAATACCGATTAAAATCATGCTTGAAGGCGCAAATTGGTTTTTTCTCCCTAATAACAATAAGAGTGCTAGAACCACCATACTACCGGCAAACGCCACTAATGAGCCAGACGCAAAAATATTACTCCCCAAAAATACGGTGGCGCCGACTAAGGCAAAAGTTGCCCCTGCGGAAATACCTAAAATATCAGGACTGGCGAGAGGGTTATAAATTAAGCGTTGTAAGACGGTACCAGCCGCCGCAAGTGCAATGCCGGCGGCTAAAGAGGTGAGGAATCTTGGCCAGCGTAAATTCCAGTTAAAAGCATCAGGAATGGCCCAATGTAAGCCAGTGTCAGACATAGAAACAGTGGTACTAATGAACAGGAATATCAGGGTTAAGCCAATAAAACACGGGATCGCTAAAGGAAATAATTGTGCTTTACTTGGGGGTAATTTAATGGAAATTTGATCTTGAGCTTTTAACGCTCGACGGCTAAACCAGACAAGTGCAGGCGCACCGATGGCCGCAGCGGTTGTGCCACTGGGCAGCATATCTAACGTAAATAGGCTAATGGATAAGGCTAAAATGTCGGTGAACAATAAGGCTATACTGCCAATCAACATACTGAGATAAAGTTCAGCTTTTGGTGTACGTGCTCCAATGGCGCGGGCGATGTTAGGCGATAATAGGCCTATAAAACTGATCACACCAACCGCAGTGATTGAAGCTGAAACCAACCATAAGCCGAGCACGATCAATAATAAAAAATACGGAATAACATTAAGACCACGAGCGGCAGCCCCTTGGTGCCCTAAACGCATTAAATTTAAAATACGAGGAGCAAATAGGAGCAAAGGGATAGCCACTGACAAACGGGGTAAGAGCCAATACACCATTTCCCAGCCATTTTGTGCTAGATCACCCGCGCCCCAAATAAAGACATTTTTAGCGTATTGATCATTAAGTAAAATAATGGCTGTGGCAATGGCTCCAAACAGAATATTGACCACCATGCCTGATAAGATCAAAGGCAAGCCGGTAATATTTTTAGGACCAGCAATGGTGATCACTAGCCCCATCGCAAATAGAGCTCCTACCATGGCCGACAATGCCATGTAATCTGCGGCTAATGTTGGAAACCAAACATTGACGATAATAAGTGCCAACCAAGCACCGGATGACGTACCTAATGTTAGAGGTGATGTGAGTGAGTTTTGTGTCAGTTGCTGCATTAAGCTACCAACGAGCCCTAACATTGCGCCTACAACAATAGCCATCACTGCGCGAGGTAACTGAGCATAGACAAAGTTGAAATCGGCAAATTCTTGGGCTTCCGCTCCGCTTAATAAATCCCATTGTTGAGAAAAGGAAAGCGGATTATCGATTTGAAGGCTAAAGATAACCACTAAAGTGAAGGCGAATGTGAGAATAATGGTCGTAATAGTTGGAAAGCGGAGCATCAAGAGTTCCTGGGTTTCTAGTTCCCTGTCCCTAGCTGTGTATGCTAGGGATTAGGAGATCATAATTAATTTTTGTGAAGCAACAGATTTTCGAGGTATTTCTTTTTCTAGAGTCTAAGCGCTCGACACTAGAGCCTTTTTAGTTCTAGCATACTTTTTGTTATCGACTCTGCGATATACTCCATCGACATTGCCCCGCCATAGTTCCAAACCGGTTCCGCTTCATTGACATGACCGTTGCGAACAAAAGGCATTGCTTTCCAGAGCATGGACTTATTCAGTTGTGCTTTTTGTTGTTGAGTGAAAGGACCAAAATACAGCACATATCCGTCTTTAATGTGTTGCAGTTCGGTGATTCTTTTTTGGCTAATGCCCCAAGGTTGTGAAGGTAGCGATAGAGCCGGTGTTAACCCTAATTGCTTGAGTACGTATTGAGTAGTGGAATGCTCAGTGTAAAGGTATACCGATGTTTGATTGGCAAATCGCATCGCCAAAACTTGAGGTAGAGGCTCACCAAAGGCCTCAATGAGTTGATGGCGTAGCTCGGCAAAACGAGTTTGCATGGCTTGTAATTTTTGATTGGCTACGTCTGATTTATTCACCACTTGCGCAATCTGCTTAAAGTTATCAATGGCCTCTTGAGCACTGTCTTGTTGGCCAGCATAAGATTCATAATACAGCACAGGTGCAATGGTTTGCAGGCGAGGGATTAAGTCTTTTTGTGGCGAAGCGGCTAAGATTAAATCCGGTTTTAATTCGGCTAATTTTTGCATGTTGGGCTCGGCGCGAGTCCCTAGGTCATCTACGGAAGCAGGGATAGCCGGTTTTACAACCCATTCAGAATAATCTTTGATATTTGGCACACCAACGGGCGTGATGCCAAGTTCGAGTAATTGCTCGGCTAAATCCCAGTTCAAAGCGACGATACGAGTTGGATGCCCATCAAGTTGATGTTCTCCTCGGCTATCGGTCACGGTAATTGCGGCGAAACTTGGAAAGGTGATAAATAAAGCCATGAAGACTGTAGCGATGTGACGACGTATTTTCATATTGGAAAAGTTCCCTGATTTTTCGTTCTTAGATGATGGCCTGTAATGGCTATATCACGACAGCGATTTTCTGATCTTGTTGTTGTGGGTGAGCAAGTAATTGAATATCAGTTTTATACAAATCACTGAGTCTTTTTTCATCTAGGAGTAATTCTTTAGCACCACTAAAAGCAATCTTGCCTTTTTTCAACGCCACAATATGCGTGGCATAACGTAGCGCGAGATTCAAATCATGTAAGATGACGAGTACGCCACATTGGGTTTCTTGGGTCAAAGATTGCAGCAATGATAATAAATGGTATTGATGATGGACATCGAGCGCAGAGGTGGGTTCATCCAGAATTAATACCGGAGATTGTTGTGCCAATAACATTGCAACCCAAGCACGTTGACGCTCGCCCCCTGAGAGTTTATCGGCTAGGTTGTCTGCGTAATGTTCGACGCCAGTCTTATGCATGGCATCGAGAATAATCGTGTCATCATTGTTTTGCCAACGACCAAAAACACCACGCCAAGGGAAGCGGCCTAAACGAACCAATTCTTTAACCGTGAGCCCGGCAACATCTGGCAATTTTTGTGGCAAGAACGCAATTTCTTTAGCGAGTTGTTTTTGAGAAAAATCGTGAATATTGTGGTTATTGAGTTTAACGGAACCTGAATCGGGCTCGGTTTGGCCGGAAAGTAAATTGACGAGTGTGGATTTACCACTGCCATTATGACCAAGTACCACAGTGAGCCCATCGGTAGGTATGGTTAATTCATCTATCGATAATATATCGCGATTATCACGATGCACTCGGACTTGATTCAATGTGAACATATTTTTCTCTAATTTAATAACACAAAAAGCTAGGGCTATTGTAATGAATAGCCCTAGTATAGTTAAGCTTAGATTACCAACTGTAGTTTAAATTGGCCGTTACTCTCCGATCCTCACCATAGTAGCAGACAGTACTTGAGCAACTTGCTACGTACTCTTTATCCAGTAAGTTATTTGCGTTCATTTGGAGTTGTAACTGACGAGTAAATTGATAACTTGCCATCGCGTCCCAGAGTGTCACCGCTGATATTTTGTCACCAGTTGTTGAGTTGACGCTAGTCCCAAGGTAGCGAACCCCTGTCCCCATTCTTAAATCAGGTAATCCCAATGACGCAAAATCATATTGTACCCAGCCTGATGCTAAGTTCTTAGGGACCAATGAAGCTTGGCGATAGCCTCCATTTGGGTCAACTTCTTCTAGGTTTGTGTAGGTATAGCTGGCGGTTAACTTTAGATTCTCAGTGACAAAAGCAGACCCTTCTAGCTCAATACCTTGGCTTTTTTGATCGGTTTGACTCGTTCCTAAAACACCATTGTCTCCCACGACCGAGGTTGTTGCATTGTCTTGCTGTATATCGAACCATGCAATATTGACGTAACCATCTAGCCAGAATGGAGAGTATTTCACCCCAACTTCCGTTTGTTTACTTTCGATTGGTTCATAGAGTTTATTGGTTATAAAGTCGAGACTAGCCAAAGTGTAGAATGAACTTGAGTAGCTAACATAAGGCGATAAGCCATTATCAGCAAGGTACATTAAACCAGTATTAAATGAGAGCTGACCATCATCAATTTTATCTGCATATAGGCCGGTATTTTCTACGTTAACCCAATCATAACGTAAGCCTAAGTTAGCCACCCAGTGGCTTGCTAATATGGATTGAAGCTGGGCATAAGTACCAATTTGCTCTTTGGTGATGTCATTCTTATACATTGAACTTGAAAGATCAGCTGGCACGCCATTGTCATAAGTCGGATTTCGACTATCGACGATTCCGGTCGACACACCTAAACCATTACCCATCCAGTTATTATTATGATGCTGATAATCGATACCAACCATCAGCGTATTCTCAGCAATACCTGTGATGAAGTTTGCGGTCAAGTTGTTATCAAAAGTATAACTATGAGAATCACCATCATTAATTAAGGTAGAACGTAGCAGAGTATTTGGATCGGAATCTCCACCCCATGCTGGATCATAATCATTTTGATAAGCGCTGGTACTGCGTAAATAGAGCTCTTTATAGGCAAAGTTGAAGTTTTGTTTATAAGTCCACACATCGTCAATATCGTATTTGAATTGATAACCTGCGGAAACTTGTGTTTGGTCTAAGCGGTCGGTATCTGGCTGGCCATAGTTCGTTGTTGGGTCAATATAACCACCGTCAGGTAAAGCTTGGTAAGTGCCATCGATAGGGAAGAAGCCATTATTAGGAACCCCTGTATCCTTTGTAAAGCTAGTTAATAGAGTTAATGTCGCTTTTTCATTGAAATCGATTGTATAGCTTGGGGCAATATAAAAACGTTCATTTTCAGTACCATCGAGTGCGCCGTCTTGGCGGTTTACCATCGCCACTAAACGATAACGTTGGTCACCTGTATCATTGGCCCAACCTGAAACATCGATACCCAGTTGCATATAATCATTGCTGCCACCAGAAATATTGATACTGCCTTGTGGGACATCGGTTGGTTTTTTCTGTACAACGTTTAAAACCCCACCAGGTTGAGAGTCACCATAAAAAATAGCGCTAGGGCCTTTTAATAGCTCAATACTTTCCATTCCATAAGGTTCGGTAGACCAACCAAAGAAACCTTCCTTATAAAGACGGTTACCATCTAAATAGACGCTAGGTTCAAAACCACGGACTAATAACCAATCAGTATCGACATCAACCCCATAAGGAGATACCACGCTAGTGCTATAGCGAAAGGCTTCATCAAGCTTGATCACATCATGAACATCGAGTTCCTCACGATCGATAATCGTGACACTTTTGGGCGTATCTTCGATTGGTGTCTCAACCTTCAAGGCAGAGGCTGTAACGGTAATCGTCTCTAAGTTTTGGATATCGGAAGTGTCTTCAGCAAAAGTGGGTAGAGCAAAAAGCGCTAAAGACAATCCAGCAACGGGTTTCATGATAGTTGAAACCGCTTTGGTCACGGGGTGTTGTGTAAAATGCATAAGTGAAATTTCTGTTATTGAGAATTGTTATTATTGCGAATTGTATTCATTTTTTAGGTGTGTGCCTAGTACTTATTTCGTTCAAATCCATGCCACTAAACTCAATCGGGGGTGGGCAATTTACTCTTTTACCTTTATGATAACGGTTCTTATTTTCCACCTCTTTATTTCAAAACAGTTAAGTGATTGATTGCGTTTGAATTCAATTCTTATGGAATACCTTTATGTTCAAATTCTTTGAAGGGCTGACGAAGCCTTTTCCAAAAGAGACGCTCACAACACCACCTAATACTTTATTTGCATTTTGTATGCATTACAGTCGTGATTTTTTATTACCCATTTTTGTGATGTCTATACTCAGCGCTGTTATTGCCATTATTGAAGTGTCTTTAATGGGCTTTATGGGCTCCTTGGTTGATATGTTATCGAGCCACACACCAGAGACACTTTGGGATGCTGAAGGGAGCAAAATTATCGGGATGGGTGTGGTTGTCGTCGTGGTCATACCCGTGGTGGGCTTTATTCACTCAATGATCATGCACCAAACCTTACTGGGTAACTTCCCGATGTCGATTCGTTGGCTGGCTCACCGTTATTTGTTGAATCAAAGCGTTACTTTTTATCAAGACGATTTTGCTGGGCGTATCGCGACGAAAGTCATGCAAACCTCTTTGGCTATTCGCGAAACCGTGATGAAATTTGCTGACGTATTGGTGTATGTGTCGGTGTATTTTTTCTCGATGATGTTCTTGATAGCCAAAGCAGATATTTGGTTAATGATCCCGGTTTTGGTTTGGCTGGTGGCTTATGTGCTGATTCAAGTGTATTTCATCCCTAAAATGAAAAGGATTGCTACGGCTCAGGCTGATGCTCGCTCGTTGATGACCGGTCGAATTGTCGATAGTTATACTAACATTTCAACAGTGAAATTATTTTCTCATACTAACCGTGAAACGGAATATGCAGAAAAAGGCATGAAGTCATTCTTGAAAACCGTGTATGCCCAGATGCGTATGGCAACGGTGTTTTTATTCAGTATCGATATGATCAACTATTTGTTGTTATTTGCCATTGCTGGTTTATCGATTGGTTTATGGATGAACAGCATGATCACGGTGGGAGCAATTGCGGTTGCGATCAGTTTGGCATTGCGTATTCAAGGCATGTCAAAATGGATTATGTGGGAAATCAGTACCATTTTTGAAAATATCGGAACAGTCGTTGATGGTATGAATACCTTATCAAAACCGGTGGTGACGCAAGATGTTGAAAATGCACCAGCTTTAGAGGTGAAAGAAGGCGGACTAGAGTTTGACCATGTTAGTTTCCATTATGGCGAAGAACATAAAGCGGTGATCACCAATTTAAACTTGAACATTAAACCGGGTGAAAAAGTCGGTTTAGTTGGACGCTCTGGAGCAGGTAAATCGACCTTAGTGAACTTATTGCTCCGCTTTTATGATGTAGAAAGTGGCACTATCCGTATTGATGGGCAAGATATTTCAAAAGTCCAACAAGATTCTCTACGTAGTAAAATCGGTATGATCACGCAAGATACTTCACTGTTACATCGCAGCATTCGCGACAATATTTTGTATGGTCGTCCAGAAGCAACAGAAGAAGAGTTGTTATCTGCGACAAAACAAGCACAGGCTCATGAGTTTATTGAGACTTTAACTGATACCTTTGGTAATAGCGGCTACGATGCGCAAGTTGGTGAACGTGGGGTGAAATTGTCAGGGGGTCAACGCCAGCGTATTGCGATTTCACGAGTGCTACTTAAAGATGCGCCTATTCTTATTATGGATGAAGCGACCTCAGCCTTAGATTCGGAGGTCGAAGCGGCAATTCAAGAGAGTTTGTATGAGCTTATGGAAGGCAAAACTGTGATCGCCATTGCGCACCGTTTATCTACCATTGCAGCTATGGACCGACTGATCGTATTAGATAAAGGTGAAGTGCTCGAGCAAGGTTCTCACCAAGAATTGTTAGCAGCGGGTGGTGTATATGCTCAATTATGGGCGCATCAAACGGGCGGATTTTTAGGTTCGGATGACGACGTGGTAGTCGAAGAAGTGGTGCAAAGCTAACCGTTTGTATTAATTGATTCCGCTTTATACTTAAAAGGCTTGCTGCGTTATGCGTGGTGAGCCTTTTTTAATTCTACATACTAAGCAGTAGCGTTTTAAAGCGTGGTGTTAAGTGGAAAGGTTAGGTGAAGTGGCGTCCCCTACAGGATTCGAACCTGTGTCTAAGACTTAGGAGGTCCTTGTTCTATCCAACTGAACTAAGGGGACGTATTAACCGCAGCTGATAATACGGACTTTAGTGCCATAATCCAAGTAGCAAGCTGTTTTGCTTTAATAAATCTGATGCAAATGCTGTTTTTTTATTCATTTAATACAGTGTTTAATTATCAATACATGAAACATAAGGAGATGTCATGCTGACTCGTTATTCGTCCGATCATCTACGATTTTTATATAATCGTCTAAAAGATAAATTATGGGTAAAGCCATTATGGATGTGTATTTGTTCTATTTTGGCTGTTTTTATTGCAAAAACTGCTGATCATGTTGATATCGGTTTATACATTTTGCCCATCAGTTTAAAGTCGATTATTGCTTTACTTGAAATCATGTCATCGAGTATGTTGGTGATTGCAACATTTTCAGTCGGTTCGATGGTTTCGGCTTATGCGTCCGCGAGTACTTCTGCCACCCCACGTTCTTTTAGTGTCGTGGTTTCAGATGATGTGTCTAAAAATGCGCTTTCTCGTTTCATCGGCTCGTTTATTTTTAGTATCGTGGCACTCACGGCTATCAATAATGATTTTTTTGATGTGACGGGGTTGCTGGTTCTATTTGTGTTGACCTGCTTGGTCTTTGCTTTGGTGATTTTAACTTTCATTCGTTGGGTTGACCGATTGGCTCGGCTCGGGAGAATTGGTAATACGGTCGATCGAATTGAAGAAGTGGCGATGAAGTCATTGCTGCATTTACGTAATAACCCGACTCGATGTGGTGCGCCTTGTGTCGATACCGGGCAAGGAGAGCCGGTGGTTGCGACTTCTGTTGGTTATGTACAACACCTTGATTTGAGCCGTCTACAGCACTGGGCTGAAGAACATTCTTCGGTGGTTGTCTTAGCGGTTTTACCTGGTGCATTTGTGGCTCCCGGAACAGTTTTAGCTTCTGTGATTCATCAAAAACAACAAAGTGATGATTTTGATTACCGAGCGGTATTAGCCATCTTCCAAATTGGTGCTGATCGATTATTTGATGATGATCCTAGATTTGGGCTGGTGGTGTTGTCTGAAATTGCGGGTAAAGCTTTATCTCCAGCTGTCAATGACCCAGGTTCTGCGATTAAAGTGATTGGAAGTTTAGTTCGATTATTTGTGAGCTGGAGTGAGCCTGTCCCTGAGCAAGATGAGCATTCTTCTCGTTACGATAGAGTGCAAGTACCTGAAATAACGATTGATGAAATGTTCGATGATGCTTTTACTGCGATTGCGCGTGATGGCGCAGGATGCGTGGAAGTGGCAAATCAATTACAAAAAGCGTTGAGTGCCTTATCTATGGTGGGAGATGAGGGCATGAAACAAGCGGCTAAACGACATTCAGAATTGGCATTAAAACGCTGCAAATTAGCGATGAATCTAGAAGAAGATTGGCAACAAGTAGAGAAGTCCAGCTTAACTCAATAGCTGAACATTGTTGTTGTGGCTCCATTCTTCTGGCCAATTTGAATTAGGCTTGTTGATAAAAGCTTAATGCCTGTTGTCTTGCGGTGGCATGATCGACAATGGCGGGCCAATAGCTTTCAATTTGATGGTGTTTTAAGTACTCATGGGGAAAATGTAAGTATTTTAATGGCACCTCTTCCAGCTCTGGCAAATACTTGCGAATAAAACTGCCATCGGGATCGTATTTTTCACTTTGGCTAATGGGATTAAAAATTCGAAAGTAAGGTTGGGCGTCGCAACCTGTTCCTGCCGACCATTGCCAACCGCCGTTATTTGCGCACAGATCGCCATCAATTAAATGTTGCATAAAAAATTGCTCACCTAATCGCCAATCAACTAGGCAGTGTTTGGTGAGAAAGCTGGCGACGATCATACGTAAGCGATTATGCATCCAACCGGTTTGCATTAATTGTCTCATTGCTGCATCAACAATGGGATAACCTGTTTTAGCATTTTTCCAAGCCTCAAAAAGTTCAGCAGAATTAGGCCAAGTTAAGGCATCGTATTTATCATTGAAATTTTGGTGTTTATTGAGTTTAGGAAAGTGATGCAATAAATGACGATAAAAATCTCGCCATGCCAGTTCATTTAGCCAACTGCCTTGCGGTTGGGAGATATTTTCCAATGCATGTGGAAAATGGTGGCATAACTCAGCAAAAACGCGACGAGGACTGATCGCGCCAATGGCTAGATAAGGAGATAGACCAGAGGTGCCTTTGAGGGCAGGGTAATCTCGGTCGTGATGATAATCGTGATATTTGTGATGAAAAAAAGTAGGTAGCACTTGTCTGAGTATAACTTCTGCCAGTGGCCATTTACTCGAGTCTTTTGTGTTCGTATCAAAGCCAATCACGGGGCATTCTATCGCTTGATTTTTATTGAGTTCGACTAAAAGTGGTTTGGCGGGCTCACGCATTAAATGGCTTGCCCAGGCTTTTTTAAACGGCGTAAAGACTTTGTACATCTCTCCTTGTTTATTGAGAATTTTTCCTTTTGCTACTATCACATCGGCTTCAAAAAGGTGGAGTTTAAGGCCTTGTTTGATTAACCATTGATCTCGTTGCCGCTCATTGAGCTCGACTTCTTCATTGGCATAGAGGTTTTCAATTTGCTCGCTCTGGCAATAATCGAGGAGCTGTTGAGCTTGGTCATGAAAGTCTGTGGCTTTGAGGTGAATAAAACGCACCCCCATACGCGAGAATTGCTGGGCTAGTAAATTGACATGACGTTCAATCAAATCAATTTTTATTGGTGCAAGATCATGTTGTTGCCATTGCTTAGGCGTGGAAATAAAGAGTCCACATAAGGGGTGACCAGTACTAAGGGCGGCCTGAAGAGCAGGGTTGTCATCTAAGCGAAGATCGTTACGAAACCAGACAATATTCATGAGGGGGCAATCCTTTAGGTGAATTTATATATAGCGCAGTTTGAGTTCTTGTGGGTAAGGAGATAAGTACACTTGCGCTGCTAGATATTGTTGGGGAAACTCTTTTAAATAGTGGTTAATCAAGGTTAGTGGGACTACTAAAGGCACTAATCCACGGCGAAAATCTTCAATATGGGTTGAGAGTTCTTGTTTTTGTTGTTTAGTTAGGACTTTTTTAAAGTAACCTTGTAAGTGCTGTAAGGTATTGGTATGACTGCGATGAGTGGCAACGTGCTTGAGGCCCGACATTAAAATAGCGAGGTATTGTTCCGCCATCTCATGAAGCTCCAGATCGGCTTTTGCCAGTATACGCCCAGCTTCTTTATAACTGATAAGGTGATGACTCATGAGTAGGTATTTTCGCTCACTATGAAAAGTGATTAACTTATGTTTAGTTAATCCAGAAGCGAGTAATTCCTTCCAATGTTGATAAGTGAAAACCCGAATAATAAAGTTTTCCCGTAAAGCGGGATCCATCAATCGACCATTTTCCTCACAAGGCAGATTGGGATGATGTGCCATAATCTGTTGAGCAAATAAACCCACCCCTGTCGCGGTACTGCCTTTACCATCTTCTTGATAGACTTTGACTCTTTCCATACCACAGCTTGGGCTTTTTTGGCAAAAAATAAACCCACTTAATGTCTCGAGCTGTTGAGCAACTTGATGACCGTAGTCGAGTAGCGGTTGTGTGACGTCGCCACTGCCATCTGGACGTTGAACATGAATGCCATCGGGATATTGTACTTGCCTAATCGTCGCTCTTGGGATTGGCAAGCCAATGGCAACTTCTGGGCAAAAAGGTTGATAAGTCACAAATTTAGCCAGTTGGCTCATACAAAAATCAGAACGCTTGTGACCTTTATCAAAACGAACCTCTTGCCCTGTTAGGCAAGCGCTGATCCCTATTGTTGGTGGTTGTTGTGGCTTTTTCATCATCATCCTTGTGAGGTCTTATTTTCCTTGAGCATATTGCTCTAAAAGAGGGGAGAATGTCCGTCAGTATTTGAGGCGGTTAATAAGCTTAATCGTTTGTAGTATAAAGCGTTTTACTTTTTATTTAACCTCAACTGCGGATAAGAGTGTCACAATAACAAGCCTAACCTTATGATATATAAAAGATAAAAAATCTATCAGGTACATAGGGTTGATTACTTTCTCTCAATATTGCAATTTGGGATGGCTAACAAGGCAAAATCATAAGTCAATAGCTGGCCTATTGCGTTGATTTTAACGAAGTTAGACGCCCAAAGTGCTGTATTGAGTGACTTCTAGTTATCCGCAGCTGAGGTTATTTACATTTGTTTTGTGATTAGGATTAGGCGATGGTTGCCGCTAACGAAAGGCGAGAGTACAGGATTGATTAAAATCATTAAAACTTTCATTAACCTGAGTAATACCTCTTTTGGATTATAGGTCTGATTAACAAGGTCGTTATTATTAATGGAGATGTAAAATGAAAAATGTTGATTTTTTGGTCAAGTCTTTGTTGCTAATTTATTGGGCTGGATGATGAATTTTACTCATTTTTGTGATTCTCTGAACATTCGTTAAACGCTTTACATGTTAACGCTTTCGAGAGCGTTTTCCTGTGGTAACATAAGCGCTTAATAACCTTAACGATAGATGAATACCTATGCTGGAAGTACGCGACTTGACCGCGATTCGTGATGACAGGGAATTATTTGAATCCGTGACGTTTTCTGTGTGTGCTGGTGACCTTGTTCAGGTTGAAGGGCGCAACGGTTCTGGTAAAACGACCATGCTGCGTATTATTACAGGTTTGGGGGAGTGCGATTCTGGACAGATCTTTTGGAATGGTGTTGAAACCCGTAAAGATCGAGACGCTTTTCATCAAGATTTATTATTTATTGGCCATCAAACGGGTGTGAAGAAAGAGCTGACTGCTTTCGAAAACCTGTCTTTTTACCAAAAGTTAAATGGTTCACCAGGCGTTACTCAAGATGATATTTGGTTAGCATTAGCCAAAGTGGGTCTAGCGGGTAAAGAAGACATTCCCGCTGGTAAATTGTCGGCAGGGCAACAAAGGCGCGTGGCGTTAGCTCGGTTATGGTTGAGTCAACACCCGTTGTGGATTTTGGATGAACCTTTAACCGCCATTGATAAGCAAGGTATTAAAGTGATTGAAGCTTTATTCATGGAACACACCAGTAACGGAGGTATGGTGCTATTTACGACTCACCAAGATATGTTTACGGATAACGACCTGCTTAAAACAATTCGGCTGGGTGAATAATGATAACCAATATGATGTCGATTATCCGACGAGAACTTCTGATTGCCTATCGTCGCCAAGCGGATGTATTTAACCCTCTGTGGTTTTTTATTATCGTTATCACTTTGTTTCCATTAAGTATTGGTCCTGAGCCTAATTTGTTAGCGCGTATTGCTGCAGGCATTATTTGGGTGGCGGCTTTGCTTTCGGCTCTGCTATCGTTAGAGCGTTTATTTCGTGATGATTTTCATGATGGGGCGTTAGAGCAATTGATGTTGTTACCCATTCCGTTACCACTGGTGGTGATGTCTAAAGTGCTCGCCCATTGGTTACTAACAGGGTTGCCACTCATTTTAATTAGCCCTTTGTTGGCGGTATTACTGTCTCTTGATTTCAATACTTGGTTGGCGGTCGTGATCACCTTGTTATTAGGAACCCCAACACTGAGCTTTATTGGGGCGATTGGCGTGGGGTTAACCGTTGGCTTACAAAAAGGTGGTGTGCTATTGAGTTTATTGGTTTTGCCACTGTATATTCCAGTACTCATTTTTGCGACATCGGCTATTGAGGCCGCAACCAGTGGGTTTGCTTATTCTGGACAGTTGGCCGTTCTTGGCGCCATGTTGATGGGAGCGGCTACCTTTACGCCTTTTGCTATTAGTGCATCATTGCGTATTAGTGTGAATTGATGGTAATCCAAGTTTCAAGGTTTACCTGGCTGGCAACGGCTATGAGAAGCAATAATAAAGATAATAACTAGAAAGATAATAAATAGGGCAGTCAAGCTCTAAACATAAAGTGAGAAGCACAATGTGGAAATGGTTACATCCATACGCGAAAGCTGAGAAAACCTATCAGCTATGCGGTTCGTTATTGCCTTGGTTTGCGGTATTGGCATTTGCTTTACTGAGTGTGGGCACCGTATGGGGTTTGGCTTATGCTCCAGCCGATTACCAACAAGGTGATAGCTTTCGTATTATTTATATTCATGTTCCTGCTGCAATATGGTCTATGGGGATTTATGTCTCTATGGCGATTGCCGCTTTTATTGGTTTAGTGTGGCAGTTAAAGCTGTCTAATATGGTGGCGGCTGCAATGGCTCCGATAGGCGCGGTTTATACTTTTATCGCCTTAATTACTGGGGCAGTTTGGGGTAAACCGATGTGGGGCGCTTGGTGGGTTTGGGATGCTCGCTTAACCTCTGAGCTGATTTTATTATTTTTATATCTAGGTGTGATAGCGCTTTATCATGCTTTTGATGATGAAAAAACCGCGGCCAAAGCTGCCGGGATTCTCGCGATTGTGGGAGTCGTCAATATTCCAATAATTCATTACTCTGTAGAGTGGTGGAATACGCTGCACCAAGGGGCAACGATTACGAAAATTGGTAAGCCCTCGATTGCACCAGAAATGTTATGGCCTTTATTGTGTAATATTTTTGGCTTTGCCTTCTTCTTTGCCGCGGTCACTATGATTCGTTTCCGCACAGAGATCCTTCGTCGTGAAAGTCATCGCCCTTGGGTTTTGCAATTAGTTAAGCAACATCGTGCTTCAGCGACTCATCAGCGTGAGGTGAAATAATGCATTTTGATTCCTTGAGTGATTTTTTTAATATGGGCGGCTATGCCGTGTATGTTTGGTCTTCATTTGGTATTACTTTTTTGAGTATGGCGGTGGTGTACTGGAAAAGTGTCAGTGATAGCAAAGCATTATTGAAAGAAATCCAACAAAAAATGGACCGTGAAGAGCGTCGTCAAGCGGCGAAAAATATGGAAAACACACTATGACCCCTAGACGTAAAAAAAGACTCGCAATTATTTTAGCCATTTTGATCGGCGTGGCCGGTACGGTTGGTTTGACCATGTACGCGCTGAATCAAAATATGAATTTATTTTATACCCCAACTGAAATCGTAAATGGTAAAGAGGATGGCACCAAGCCTCATGTTGGTGAGCGTTTGCGTATTGGGGGAATGGTCGTGGAAGGCTCTGTCAAACGGGATTCTGATTCCTTGCAAGTGAGTTTCGACTTAAAAGATATTGGTCCAGCTGTCACGGTAAAATATAACGGTATTTTGCCGGACTTATTCCGTGAAGGCCAAGGCATTGTGGCGCAAGGTACCTTAGTTGATGCAACCACCATTGATGCGTTTGAAGTGTTAGCAAAACACGATGAAAATTATATGCCGCAAGAAATTGAAGAGGCGATGCAAAAAGGCCATAAGGTCAAATATGACTATGAAACTCATACCATTAAAGAGCAGGAATAAGTGCAATGATTGCTGAACTTGGACATTTTGCCTTAATCCTCGCATTAGGGTTTTCTCTACTATTAAGTGTCATCCCTATGTATGGCGCAAGCGTGAATAACCGGACGTTAATGGGCATGGCAAGACCAATGTCTTGGGGTATGTTTTTAATGCTGGCGGTGTCATTTGCGACGTTGCTGTGGGCTTTTTATAGCAACGATTTTACTTTGCAATACGTCGCTAGTAACTCCAATAGTCAATTGCCTTGGTATTATCGCTTAACGGCGGTGTGGGGGGCACACGAAGGGTCATTATTACTTTGGGTATTGATTCAGGCGATTTGGACGATTGCTGTCGCGACCTTTAGCCGTGGCATGCCTCAAGAGTCGGTTTCTCGTGTGTTGTCGGTCATGGGGATGATTTCGGTTGGCTTCTTGCTATTTATCATTTTGACATCTAACCCATTTCTTCGCACCTTACCGTATTTCCCGATTGATGGTCGTGATTTAAACCCATTATTACAAGACCCTGGTTTGATTGTGCATCCACCTATGTTGTACATGGGGTATGTTGGATTTTCTGTAGCATTTTCGTTTGCGATTGCCTCACTTATGACGGGGCGTTTAGATACTGCTTGGGCGCGTTGGTCTCGTCCGTGGACGACGGCTGCTTGGGTATTCTTGACCGCAGGTATCGCTCTAGGTTCATGGTGGGCTTATTATGAACTTGGCTGGGGCGGCTGGTGGTTCTGGGATCCGGTTGAAAACGCATCCTTCATGCCTTGGTTAGCGGGTACGGCCTTGATGCACTCATTAGCGGTAACAGAAAAACGAGGCACATTTAAAGCGTGGACGGTGTTACTTGCCATTAGTGCCTTCTCATTGAGTTTGTTGGGTACTTTCTTAGTCCGTTCTGGGATCTTAGTGTCCGTGCATTCATTTGCCTCTGATCCAGCGCGCGGTATGTTCATCTTAGCGTTCTTGGTGATCGTAATTGGTGGTTCACTCTTGTTGTTTGCTTTGAAAGGCGCTTCAGTGCGAGTACGAGGCAACTACTCACTAATTTCACGTGAAAATGCCTTGTTATCGAATAATATTTTACTGGTAGCCGCTTTAGTGGTTGTGCTGATTGGTACTTTATTACCGCTAATACATAAACAAGTTGGATTAGGCTCAGTCTCGATTGGTGCGCCTTTCTTTAATACTTTGTTTACTTGGTTAATCGTGCCGTTCTCATTAATTTTGGGGATTGGTCCATTGGTACGTTGGAAGCGCGATAATTTGGCTGAAGTGAAAAAGCCAATGTTGGTGTCTTTCATTCTTTCGTTGTTGGGAGCTTTATTAATTGCTTTCGTATCTTCTAAAGAATTTATGCCATTGGCGACATTAGGTTGGTTCTTAGCGATTTGGATCATTGCGATGCATGGCTTTGAATTACACCAACGCGCGACTCACCGTCATACCTTCTTTAAAGGCATAACGAAACTTCAACGTAGCCATTGGGCAATGATGCTTGGACATGTTGGCCTTGCGGTAACCATTATTGGTATTGCGATGGTGCAAAACTACAGCATTGAGCGTGATGTTCGTTTGGCTCCGGGTGATAAGTTTACCATTCATGGTTATCAATTTGATTTTGCAGGGCTGCGTGATCATGATGGCCCGAACTATGAAGGTTTTATTGCCGATTTCATCATCAGTGAAGATGGTCAATTTGTGAATGAATTGCATGCGGAAAAACGTTATTACCATACCGCACGTTCGATGATGACTGAAGCGGCGATTGACCGTGGCTTTACTCGTGATCTTTACGTAGCGATGGGAGAACGTTTAGAAGGTACCGATGCCTGGGCAGTGCGTATTTATTACAAACCATTTATTCGTTGGATTTGGTTTGGTGGCATCTTAATGTCCATTGGTGGCATCTTGGCCATCAGTGATAAACGTTATCGCTTTCGGAAGAAAGTTGGTAAAACTACCGTTCGTTCAGAGAAGCAGGAGGCGTAATCATGAATCGTAATATTTTATTTGCGCCTTTGGCTTTGTTTGCCATTTTGGTCATAGTGTTTGCGACTCAATTAACTCGCAATGCGGATGGTGATGATCCAACAAAACTAGAATCCGTATTGGTGGGCAAACCCGTACCGCACTTCCAATTAGAAGATTTATTTCAATCAGAAAAAACCTACGATCAGAGTTTATTTACTGGTAAGCCCTTATTGTTGAATGTGTGGGCCACCTGGTGCCCAACTTGTTACGCTGAACATCAGTTTTTAAATAAATTGTCTCAACAAGGCGTCAATATCATTGGTTTGAACTATAAAGATGACCGCGAAAAAGCGAAGAAATGGTTACGTGACCTTGGTGACCCTTATCAAGTCGTGTTATTTGATGGTAGCGGTATGTTTGGTTTAGACCTTGGCGTTTATGGCGCACCGGAAACCTTTCTCATTGATGCCAATGGCCGTATTCAATATCGTCATGTCGGTGATGTGAATGTTGAAAATTGGAATGAAACCTTATTGCCGCTTTATAACCAATTGGCAGGTCAAGAAACGGAACTGAAACCAATTCCAATGGGGCGTTTGAAATGATGAAAAGATCACCGTTATTCATATTGTTGTGTTTGTTATTTGCAATTCCGGCCATGTCGGCAATTGAAGTATTTGATTTTGATACCCCTCAGCAAGAAGCACAGTTTCAAGAGTTGAGTCATACCTTACGCTGTCCTAAGTGTCAGAATAACTCTATTTCAGATTCGAATGCCGAGTTGGCGAAAGACTTACGTCTGAAAGTGTATCAAATGACGAAAGAAGGTAAGTCAAAACAAGAGATTGTCGATTATATGGTGGCCCGTTACGGTAACTTTGTGACTTATAACCCACCAGTAACAGCATCTACCGCCATTTTATGGTTAGCGCCTTTGGTGATCGTGGTCTTTGGTTTTGGCTTTATTGTTTTGAGGAGTCGAAACAAAGCGGCGATTCAAGCCACTCAAGAGACAGCCCAATGGGATGAAGAACAAGAGCAGCGTTTAAAGCATATTTTAGACGAGTCTGATTCAAAAGATAAAAAGGGTAATAATTCATGATGGCATTTTGGATTGGCACAGTATTGTTATTAATCGTCTCTTGCGCATTAATTGTTTACCCACTCTTGAAACCTAAAGAAGTGGATGAAGCGACGCAACGAGATGATCTCAATAAAGCGTTTTTTAAAGATCGTCTTGCCGAGCTTGAATCCGAAGATCAAGCGGGCATTGTGGGCAATAAAGACGACCTGGTTATCGACTTGAAACAGTCTTTACTGGACGATATTCCCAGTAATGCATCAAGCTCAACCAGTAATGCTTCTTCTATGAAGTGGCTAGTATGGCCTTTAGTGCTTTTTATGGCGGTGGTGTCTTACGGTGTTTATAGCTTGTATGGTGCGCATTCTAAAGTGGCACATTGGCAGCAAGTAGAAAATAATCTGCCACTGTTATCGCAAAAGTTAATGAATCCAAATGGGGTGGAATTAACCGATCAAGAAATGGATGATCTGACATTGGCATTGCGTTCTCGTTTACAATATAACGAACAAGATGCGACGGGTTGGGTATTACTTGGCCGTATTGGCTTGGCTAACCGTGATATTGAAACCGCGATTGGTGCATTAAATAAAGCCGATAAATTAATGCCTGGCAATAATGATATCCAATTAAGCCTAGCGCAAGCGTTAATGTTTTCATCGGATCCTGCCGATTTACAAAAAGCAGATGGTATTTTAGAGAGCCTGATCAAACAACCGAATGTGGATTTACGAGTGTATTCTTTGTTGGCCTTTAGTGCTTATGAGAATGGAGATTATGGTCAAGCCATTGATTATTGGAAGCAACTGCAAGCCAAAATCGGTAAAAATGATGAACGCTATGATATGTTAACTCGCAGTATCAACACCGCACAACGTGAGTTGGATGCACAAAAACTGGCGCAACCGACAGCCGTTGAAGGAACGCCGGTGAAAGTGAGTATCTCAATCGCACCACAAGTTACTTTGCCGAAAACTGGAGTGTTAATTGTGTCTATCCATACGGCGGATGGTTCACCTATGCCAGTGGCTGCCGGGCGTTATCCAATCAATCGCTTTCCAATGACGGTGGTACTCGATGACCGTAATAGTATGATTGAAAGTCGCAAGTTATCGAGCTTAACGGATATTATCGTCCGCGCGCGCATTGATACCGATGGCAATGTGGCGACCAAAGAGGGCGATTGGCATGGTGAAAGCTTAGTCATTCATCTTGGCGATGATGCCGTGGTATCTATTGATCAGCAGTATTGATGTTCAAGTTAAAGATACTCTATAATTAACCTAATTATAGATCGTTGATTAGTCGGTTATACTAGAGGCAATGTATTGATTTACGTTGCCTTTTTATTATTTTAGTCTTAATAAGGTGTCATGGTTTGAGTAATGTAAAACCAATTCAGTTGTTTCCCTTGTACTGCTTAACATTTCTGCTCATGTTAGGCTGTAGCTCGACACCAGAAGAAACCGCGACCTCATCAATAGCAGAAGAGCCAACCGATGAACGTTGGGACCCATTCGAAGGATTTAACCGTACGATGTGGGATTTTAACTATGATGTTCTGGATCCTTATGTAGTGCGCCCACTGTCGATTGGCTACATGGAATGGACCCCGTCACCGATTCGTTCCGGGTTAAATAACTTTTTAGACAATCTCGATGAACCCGCAAGTGGTATAAATAACTTATTAATGGGCAATGGAGCAGAAGCGGTACAAAATTTTAGTCGTTTTATTATCAATAGCACCATTGGGTTATTAGGTTTGATTGACGTGGCTTCTGCTGCGGATATCCCTCGCACTACTCGTGAATTTGGTGATGTGGTCGGACATTACGGAGTGGGCGATGGACCTTATGTTATGGTTCCTGCATACGGTCCAGTCACTCCTCGAGATATCACAGATACGGTTGATACGCTTTATATTCCTTTGAGTTGGTTAACTTTTTGGCAGAAAACGGGTAAATGGGCCTTCCAAGGTTTAGAGTCTCGCTATGAATTGATTAATCAAGAAGGCATGTTACGCAACTCTCCTGATAGCTACGAGTTGAGCAAAAGCATCTACTTTCAACATCAAGATTTTAAAGCGCAAATTAATCAAGAGCCTGAAGAGGTGTTGGATGAAGATTTATTGGAAGATTACCTTGGGCATGATTATTAATTTAACCTCAACTGCGGATAAGTTAAGTTAGCCACAAGATAACAAAAAGAAAGCCTTGTCATGATGGTGGCAAGGCTTTTGTTTTTTACAGATTATAGATTACAGATCACCCACTAGAAGGTTTTGCTGTATTGAACACCGGCAATCAGCGCGTCGGTATGGGTAGTCGCATCAATACTCGACACCCCTGCATGCTCTTCGTGAACATCGACATCCACACCAAGCAAATAAGTTATACCAAAATCAATACTAGAATCATGGCTAGGCGCATAAGAAAAACCGGCAGATAACCAATTACGGTTTGAATCAGGGACCGAAATAGTGGTGATTTTATCTTGTGCCCCTTGGTCAAATTTATACCCCGTACGCAGCGTCCATTTATCATTTAAGTAATAAGTACCACCGATTGCGACGGTCCATGTATCACGCCATTCAAATTTTTGTAAGGTATTGACTGCGCCATCGGTTGCTAACTTGTCGAATTTACTCCAATCCGTCCAGCCTAAGGTATAGCTGAGGGCAAATCGTGTACCTTTAAAGTGGTTATAACCTGAAAATTGCGCAAAGTCAGGTAAAGGGACATACAGGGTATCTGCAATGGTTACATCTGCAGGGCCATCAATTTTTCCTTTGGCCGAGATTTCAGGGCTGGCATGATAGGAAATCCCCCAGCGATTATTACGATCAAGCTCATAAGTGGTACCGACATTCCAACCTACTCCAGCCCCCGAAGCATCTACATCAGCGGCGTTAATACGGCTATCGACAGTAAAGGTATGCGAATAATCAGGTAAAGGGCGAGGAGTCTCAATGGTGATGGTTTTATTGGCATCGACATCAAGGCTTCGTTGAAATTTCCCGTGACCGTAAATTAAGTCAAGGCCAGCGCCAAAGCTCCATTGTTGATTTAAACGATAAGACACGGCTAAGGCTAAATCAGCGCTGATAATGCTTGAAGTACCGCCGTATTCACCGGGGAAAGAATCATCAAATTCAGATTCTGTACCAAAATTCGAATACAAGCCTGCGCCAACGGCCCACTTATCATTAAGAGGTACGATTAAAAACAGATTCGGAGCGACCGCTAAGTTGCCAGCATCATCATAACTGACCGCACCGCTATTATCATTGATGGCAGCATTGTAATCACCATTCTCAACGGAAATGTTTGGCTTGATGGCGGTGGCTCCCATGGTGAATGCTTTTTTATCAAAAAGAGCCATAGCGGCAGGGTTAATAGCCATGACCGCTGCGTTATCGGCAATAATGCCATCACCGGCATAAGCACGTCCTACACCGGTCGCTGATTGCGCTTCAATTTGGAACCCTGCAGCAAGAGTGGTTGGGCTAGAGAGTAAAGCTGCGCTTATCAACATGGATGTGGTGAACACAGGCATTTTTTTCATTAGAGAGTACCTAATTTAAATTTGTTTTTTCAAAGATGATGCTTTGAAAAGAGTGTGCTGGTTACAAAGGGGGCGCATTATGGTGGAAAACTGACCTTTGACAAATCCGACCAATGAGAAATTTGCATTAAATAGCGGGCATTTGCATCGAACTGCTTTGAACGTCTTGTATTTTATTTGTTATCAAACGAAGTGTTTGGGCTGCAAAGGTAATAACTATGGTGGTTGATATTTGAGCTGTGAATGCTTTGGCAGGTGAATGTTTTTGAGAGAGGAAGAGGAAAGTGATGACAAGCAATGGTTTGATAAGGCACCACCGGTTCATCTGGAAGATTATGATGAATCGGTGGTGATTTAAAGCGGCGAGTTAACCATTAAATTGCAGTAGCGGAGTAAGTTGTTGTGATATAGCGTTAATATCTTCGCCTTGTTGCCCAACTAACACGAGGCTGCCATAAGGTAATGGAGTGATTTCACCAGATTTACCTGAGCTTTCAAACTGACTCTGTTGCTGGACTGGAATATTAGAAATAAAGGCGGTCACTCGGCCTTTAGTTCCTTGGAACACAATATGTAAGGCATGGTGTTCTTTACTAAAACCACAATGATTTAAATAATAAATGTGATAAGGAAAGCGACCATCTAGGGCATAGGAATATACGCCTAATTTTGATTCCATTTCTTGGTGACTACTGCCTTCATTAACCCCCTTAATGAAAGGTTCCTCAGCCTCGATATGCGCCATCGCCATATTGACTAAATTGGCTTGAGCGGGAGTCACAATTAGATTTCCCCAATTGATTTGACCAATGAATAAGCCAAAAGTGAATAGGATTGATGCCGCTAATGCAAAGCTTTTACGCGAGAAGCTGACCGTTTTGACTTTAGATGAAGATTGCTGAAAAAGAATTTTATCGGCAAGATCATCAGGAACCTCCACCTTAAAGGCTTGCTCAAGTTGGGCATCCAGCTCGAGTAAACTCTCGGCGTACTTTTTATTTTGTTTATTGGCATGGAGTTCAGCCAAAACGTCTTGGCTATTATCATGGGGGTCCGATAATAAACGACGTCGTAGTTCTAAATCATCCATGTGTCACTCCTTGAGATATTGACGAGGAATCAAGCTGCTCTTTAATTTGGTTACGGGCACGAAATAAGCGTGTCATGACAGTATTTTTATTCAATTCTAAGATTTGGCTAATCTCTTCACCGGAAAAACCACCGATAACTTGTAGAAATAAAGGCTCTCGGTACTCTACATCCAGCTTCATGATTTGATGCCTTAACCAGTTAAGTTGATGATGCTCATTATCATCAGTAAAACCATGATTTCCTGGCTCATCAATATCGACTAAATCAAATTGTTTGCGTTCAAAGCGTCGAGCATTTTCGCGTCGTAAAATAGTAATTAGCCAAGATTTAGCGGCTTTTTCATCTTTTAAGCTATCGATGGCTTTCCAAGCACGTAGGCAAGTCTCTTGCACTAAGTCTTCTGCAACGTGTTTATCTTTGCATAACCAATACGCGTAACGGTAAAGATCACGATGATATGCTCTGACGAGTGATTCGTAACGTTTTTGTCTATTCATATCGCTATTGACCGTGTTTGACGGCTTTTTCTTTCCGAGCGATTGAAAAATACTCATCTTATTTCCTTATGAAGATGTATTCTCTTTGGTAAACCTGCCAAAAATTAAGCACAAAAACAAGAGCGTATAAATTTTAAGCGTATGATTTATTTTATTATTTCTTGAATGGATACTTTACATAAAGAAATGCTAACACTTATATTATGTAGAGTTACTTTTATTGTAAGAATGAAGGTCTAAGTATCAATATTGTTAATTATGTGTGTTTTTGGCTTGGGTTGAAATAGCCAACAGTAAAAAACTTATCCACTTTCTCTATGTGGTGAATTTATGTACCAATGTCACAAGTTTACTTTTGCAATAAAGGAAAGCACGGTTGATTGGTTTTAAGTTTTTGTCTCTTTATATACACTGAGGTCAGACCTCTTTGAGTGGTTCTCATTTCTTTAAATTCTAACCAATAATTTGAGCGTAATGTGGCTGGGTAGAACATCTCTATTGGTTTGATTTAAGAAAGATCGTTATTGATAAAGGAAAGAATATGATTCAGCAGGAAGTCAAAACCCGTAATGGGGAAAGAATTGCTATTGTGGCGGGTCTTCGCACACCGTTTGCACGTCAAGGTACCGCTTTTAAAGAAGTGCCCGCCGTCGATCTGGGAAAAATGGTCGTCAGTGAACTGCTGGCTCGAACGCAAATTGATCCTAAATTAGTGGATCAAGTGGTCTTTGGACAAGTTGTGCAAATGCCTGCCGCCCCTAATATTGCTCGTGAAATTGTGTTAGGCACAGGAATGGACGTTGCAACCGATGCCTACAGCGTAACACGTGCCTGTGCAACCAGTTTTCAATCTGTAGTCAATGTGGCTGAAAGCATCATGGCGGGCAATATCGAAATTGGAATTGCCGGTGGTGCGGACTCTTCTTCAGTCCTGCCGATTGGCGTCTCGAAAAGGTTAGCTCAAAGCTTATTAGAGCTCAGTAAAGCAAAAACACTTCCCAAGAAGTTGTCGATTCTAAGAAAACTTTCCTTTAAAGATCTTATGCCTGTTCCTCCTGCGGTTGCTGAATATTCAACAGGGCTATCTATGGGGCAAACTGCTGAGCAAATGGCAAAGACCCATCAAATTCCTCGTGATCAACAAGATGAATTAGCTCACCGCTCTCATACCTTGGCCGCACAAGCTTGGGAAGACGGTTTGATTCAAGATGAAGTCATGACCGCCTATCCTGAACCATATAAAGAATGGATTCATCAAGATAATAATATTCGTCAAGACTCTCAAATTGAGCAATATGCCAAATTACGTCCAGCCTTTGATCGTCACTTTGGCAGCGTGACGGCGGCCACCAGTACACCACTGACAGATGGCGCTGCGGCCGTGTTGATGATGAGTGAAGGCAAAGCCAAAGCACTTGGTTTAGAAGTGCTGGGTTATATTCGTTCTTATGCGTTCTCAGCCATTCAAGTCGAAGAAGATATGTTAATGGGGCCTTCGTATGCTACACCAGTTGCGTTAGAGCGTGCTGGATTAGAACTGGCTGACCTTGATCTCATCGAAATGCATGAAGCATTTGCCGCTCAAACATTAGCGAATGTGAAAATGTTTGCTTCTGACAAATTTGCGCAAGAAAAATTAGGTCGTGATAAAGCGATTGGCGAGATTGATATGGACAAATTTAATGTGCTGGGTGGCTCTTTAGCCTATGGGCATCCGTTTGCTGCAACCGGAGCCCGTTTAATGACCCAAACCTTAAGGGAGCTGAAACGTCGAGGGGGCGGGTTAGCCTTAACGACTGCTTGTGCCGCTGGTGGGTTAGGCGCTGCCATTATTTTAGAAGTCGATAAAGATGAAGCACACATGCAAGGAGCGAAATAATCATGAGTGAAAATCCAATTTTAACGTCAAGTGCTTCAGAGAATAACCTTGCAGAGATGAGTCCTGCTGAGACAAATCCTGCGTTTAGCCTGACGATTGATGATAACCAAGTAGCTTGGCTTGCGATTGATGTACCAAATGAAAAAATGAATACGCTTCAAGCTGAATTTGCCGATCAAATGGAGGCGGTATTTAAACAGCTTGATGCATCTGCAAACCGTTTAAAAGGGATGATAGTCCACTCTTTAAAACCGGATAACTTTGTAGCTGGCGCGGATGTTCGTATGTTGGAGGCCTGTCAATCTGCACAAGAAGCGGAGCATTTAGCCACCCAAGGGCAAGCCATGTTTAACCGTTTGGCAGCACTGCCATTTACGGTAGTGGCGGCCATTCATGGACCGTGCTTAGGAGGCGGCTTAGAGCTAGCCTTGGCGTGTGACTATCGTGTGTGTAGTGATGCTGATATTACCCGTTTAGGTTTACCTGAAGTGCAATTAGGCTTGTTACCAGGGTCTGGGGGAACTCAACGTTTACCGCGTTTAATCGGTTTACTCGAAAGCTTAGATATGATGTTAACTGGTAAACAAGTGCGCGCTAAAAAAGCCCTCAAACTAGGATTGGCTGACGCGTGTGTTCCACCAGCGATTTTATTGCAAGCGGCTCAACAATTTCTTGAAAAATCAAAGCGCAAAGAGAAGAAAGACATTAAAGAGAAATTGTTAGCGAATACCGGTTTTGGGCGTAAGGTGATTTTTGAACAAGCGACGAAGAAAGCCAATCAAAAAGCTCGAGGCAATTACCCGGCGATTCCGGCTATTTTACAAGTCATTCAACATGGTTTGGAAAAAGGGCTAACAGAAGGCCTTGCAAAAGAAGCGCAAGAGTTTGGTCAGTTAGTCATGACGCCTCAATCACAAGCTTTACGCTCGATCTTCTTTGCCACAACGGAAATGAAGAAAGATTTTGGCTCTAGCGCTCAACCTCAAAACATTAATAAAGTGGGCGTGCTTGGCGGTGGACTCATGGGGGCTGGTATTGCCTATGTGTCTGCTACGAAAGCGAAAGTACCAGTACGGATTAAAGACGTGTCAAATGATGGCGTTTTACATGCCATGAATTACAGCTATCAATTATTAAGCAAATTACAAAAGCGCCGCGCAATTACTCAAACTCAGCTCCAACGTCAGATGCAATTCATTTCTGGTGGAACGGATTTTACCGGCTTTAGCCAAAAAGATATGGTTATTGAAGCGGTATTTGAAGATCTGTCATTGAAACAAAACATGGTGCGTGACATTGAAGCACAGGCGAAGAAAGGGGTGATATTTGCCACCAACACCTCTTCATTGCCAATCGCCAGTATTGCTAAAGGGGCGGCCAAACCGGAAAATGTCATTGGTCTGCATTATTTTAGCCCGGTGGATAAAATGCCGCTGGTTGAGGTAATTCCACATGAAGGCACCTCGGAAGAAGTGATTGCCACAACGGTCAAATTTGCGCGTCGACAAGGGAAAACTCCGATTGTCGTGAAAGATAAAGCTGGCTTTTATGTGAATCGCATTTTGGCACCATACATGAATGAAGCGGCAAAAATTTTGTTGTCGGGCGAGCCGATTGAGCATATTGATGACGCATTATTGAATTTTGGCTTCCCAGTTGGGCCAATTGCTTTACTGGATGAAGTGGGAGTGGACATTGGTGCGAAAATTACCCCCATCTTAGTTGAAGCGTTAGGCGAGCGTTTCCAAGCACCCGATGTATTTGAAACGCTCTTAAAAGATGGCCGTAAAGGACGTAAAAGCGGTAAAGGATTTTATACCTATAAAGGCAAGAAAAAGACAGTAGATAAATCCGTATACAGCTTATTAAAACTGAAACCAGAGTCTTTATTGACAGAAGAAGTCGTGGCGCTGCGTTGTGTGTTGTTGATGTTGAATGAAGCCGTCAGAGCCTTTGATGATGGGATTATTCACAGCGCAAGAGACGGTGATATTGGTGCGATTTTTGGTATTGGTTTCCCACCGTTCTTAGGAGGGCCATTCCGCTATATCGACCAAATTGGTGCTGCTAAATTGGTTGAGATGATGAATGGCTATGCAGAAAAATACGGTAGTCGTTTTGCACCTTGCGATGGCTTATTGACTCGAGCTGGCACCGGTGAGAAATTTTATTCGTAAGCCTCGGCCTTAGCTGAGAAAATGAAAAGCTTTGTCGGTGATCGGCAAAGCTTTTTTATTTGGTACTCTCTTAGCTCGACTCTAGCCGATATCGACATCTGTGGGGCGCAATTGAAACTCGTCGATAGAGCCAATTTCTAATCCCGCCTCTAAATCAGGTGCATCGAGATGGGCGGTGCCCTTAGAGTGCATAATCAATCGATTAGCCGTTCTAGGTTTTAAGGTATTTACGACAAAGCGGATCATGTCGGTGCGGTCTAATTTGAGAATTTCTTCGACCACCAGTTCACGATTATTGAATTGTGCATCCTTATTGCCAATCGCTACCCAAAGTCGTTGACCTCGTGCTCTTAAATTGCTGTCAGGTGAGAGAATTTGGTTTAATAAGCCTTGCTTACTGTTTTGCCATTGCTGTTCATTTAATTCGAGCAGAACCAGATAAAAAGCATTGAGAAATTCATCGACCGAAGACAGTAACTCATTAGGTGCCGCATTGGGTGATTGCACATAAAGCGCTAAACCCGGGTGGCGATTGAGCGGCATATTACCGGTACCGACCATATAACCCAACTGTTGCTTAGTGCGAATTTCATGGAAAAACGCAGCAGACATTAAGTGGTTGGCTAAAATGTAGAGCGCAACATGATTTTCGGATATCTCTGTCGACTGATAATAAACAACTAACGCTGAATCAGCTTGATCACAGTAAACTTCACGCTGGAAGGTGCCATTATCGCCCAGCATAACTAAGGGGCGTAGCGACTCTTCATACTGCTGATCTTTAACGCGCAATGCTTCTTTTAAACTGTTGGCTAAACTCAAAGCCGATTGTTTACTCCAGTCACCATACACAAACATTTCAATGTGCAGCTCTGCTAGCATGGCGCTGACAAATGAAGGCAGTTCATCGACTTCAATTGATTCTAACGCTTCTATCAATACAGGATAAGGGGGATTATTAGGCTGTAAAATGCCCGTCATCGCATTAAATAGTTGTGAGATCGGACGATCTTTAGCGGTATTTCGCCAATTTCTGAGCATTTGTTGTTTGATCGAATCAAAACGCGCTTGATTAAATTCACGGGTATTAAATTTATTGATGATGACGTCTAATAATTGTGCTTGTTTTTGGGTAAAGCCCGATAGCATTAACGTCACACCACCTTGATGGGCATATAAGTTATAGCCCATACCCGCTATTTCTGCTTGATAGGTTTCTTTGGCTAAAGAGTCGAGAAACATCTCTACACATAAGCGAGTTTTGACGATTGTTCGCGCAGTTGATACCGCATGAGGGCTATCAATAGCAATGAAGGCTAAACCTTTTGGAACACGAAACTCTTTCTCTTGTAGGTGCCATAAACGAAAGCCGGGTTTATCTTCGATAATTTCAGGTAAGGTGTGGTCATCTTCAATCGGTTTAGGATCAAGCTCATAACAGATATATGGATTAGGTTCTGGCAGCTTGAGTTGACCGGTTAACCTTGGGTGTGTCCAAGTGTGCAGTTCTTGATCGTTAATGGCTCGGCTTGAGTAGGGCGTCTCATACCATTTTGCGGTACGGTCATAGTGCAGGCCTTTCGCCAGTAACATGACTCGCATATTGTAAGCCGTGAAGTGTTGCAATAATTGTCGCAAATGGCTTTCATCATACTCGGTCATCATGTAGTCGCCGTAAATGACGTCATCGGGATGATAGTGCTGTAAATTCATGACTAAATGGCTGGCGATATCCATAGGACGAGAGGCCTCTTGAAAGCGAAATGCCGATTCCAGAACCGCTTGTTTTTCAAGATAACGCCATTGAGCAAGGCCCTCTTGACGCACCAATTCGATAAATTCAAAGACACGTTGAATAATATAGGTGGTTTGCGATAAACCTTGTTTTGTTAGGCTACAGCTGATAGAAAATTCACGAAAGTTACTGCCACTAATACCGCCTCCAGCAGTGAGAGAGGTGATCAGTTCCTCTGATTTTAAAACTTGCAATAGGCTTCCTTCACTTTCATCGCCAAGCAAGTGAGCAAAATAAGACAAGGGCTTAGAACGATAGTATTGATCCATGCTTGGAAAATTAAAGGTTAGCATTAATTTTCGACTGTCTTTTTCTGGTTCTACACAAATAAATTGAGCGGCATCTTGTTCCCGAACTAATGGGATATTAATGATTTTCCCCGCACGTTGATGATTAATGATGGATTGAAAATAGTGGGAAGCGCAGTGCTCTAATTGATCTAAGGATTGAGGGCCAACGAGAGTGACAGTCATTAAATCTGCAGAGTAATGGTTATGGTAAAACTCAATAATCTCATCGCGGATTGAGCCTGTTGTTTGGCCGTTGTCATCCACTATGTCACTTAACGTTTGTTCATTACCCACGGAGAATTTAGCAAAAGGATGTTCTGGATTTACCACTTCTTTATGCACTTGATATAAGCGGCGCATGTCATCTTTCAGCTTTAAACGAAACTCGGAATCAACCGCCTGACGCTCTTTCTCTAAAGCTTCTGGATTAAATAACGGGGCGATAAAAAATTGGCTGAAACGGTCGAGGGCTTCTTCAAATTGAGTGGCGATAATGTCAAAGAAAAAGCACGTATGTTCAGTTCCTGTCCAGGCATTATTCTTACCGCCATGTTGACTAATAAAGGCTTGAAACTCACCAATAACAGGGAATTTTTGCGTCCCTAAAAACAACATATGTTCAAGATAGTGGGCTAATCCTTCACGTTGGTAAGGATCATCAAAATGACCAACATTGACGGCCAATGCTGCCGCCGCTTTTTGCGCTGAGCTATCATGGACGAGCAAAACCTTGAGTCCATTATTGAGAGTGATAGAGCGATAGTGTTTTTTATCGTTTGGACTTATGTGCACGATACATTCCCTGCGTTGAGTTGGCGTCCTTGCAATGCTGAGTATTTATTCTATTGAGAAGGCAAGACCGCACACTGATTTTCCTCAATCAATTGAGGGCTCCGAGATACATGAAACGAGTTGGTCATTGAATCATTATCATCATCAATTAATTATGACGCTTCAGCTTCAAGCTGCAAATGATTTCTTAAAGGAATTAATTCAAATCAAAGAATTAAAATGAATCTTGTGGTCAACTGTACAATTTTGTAATTTTTTCCTTCAAAGCACTGGAATTTGAATAATATTTGTAGCGGACTTGTTATACTAAAGTCTAACGCTCATTATCAGAGTATGAATTAGGATTGTGTATGCAAATTTTTATTATGCGTCATGGTGATGCGGAAACATTTGCCGCTTCAGATGCAGAGCGTCCGCTCAGTTCTCTTGGACGTGAAGGCTGTTACCAAATGGCTCAATATTGCAAAGCGCATGGACACGATGAGTTTGATTTAGTGTTAGTGAGCCCTTATTTACGTGCCCAACAAACCTGGCAAACTATTGCGCCATTAATCAGTGCACAACGGGTGGAAGACTGTGACGATATTACGCCTTATGGTGATTCTGATACGGTGGTCGAGTATGTCTGTGCTCTGGCGGAAACCCAAGATTTAGCGCGTATTTTGCTGGTTTCTCACTTACCCTTAGTGGGCTATTTAACTGCGGACTTTGTTACTGATATTCCGCCTCCAATGTTTCCGACATCGGGTCTGGCTTGTATTGAGTTTGATTTATTGTCACGTCGTGGTGAGCTGTTGTGGCAAACGCAGCCTTCTTAATGACGGCGAGCCTTTTAAGCAAAAAACAATAAAAACCACACAATCAGTACGAATATTTCATTGAAATAAAAAAGGGAAGCGAAATAAAAAAGGGAAGCGTAGGTGCTTCCCTTTTCGTTGCTGTCTCCCAACTTTTAAATGATGAAGGAGAGCATCAATCTTACTCACTATCTGACCATCTAATTAATGTGATTGGTATAAAGTGGCGCAGAGGGCAGGTGTTAAGTCAATAAGAGGACAATAGAAAGGCGTTATTTTTCTGGAATTGTGATAAGCACTAAGAGCGCGCCATTGCCTCCAAATTCAAGTGGTGCTTGATGATAAGCCATAACATCAGGGTGTTGCGCCAACCATAAAGGGACTTTTTGTTTTAAAATATGTTTGCCAATACCGTGCATGACGCTCGCGCAAGCCACCCCTTCTTTGACACAGTGCGCAATCATGGCACCTAACTCTCGCTTTGCTTCCATTTGAGTCATACCATGGAGATCTAAATATACGTCAGGGACATAAACACCGCGACGTAAACGCTTTAATTCGTATTTAGATACATCATCACGAGCGTATCGGGTTGGACCTTCATCACTTAATAGCGGGACAAACTCATCGGAAAAATAAAACTCGTTATCTTTGGCTTCACGGAAGGTGCGACGAATCTCTTTTTGATGTAAATTCTTTTTCGGTTGTTGGATTATGGTATCCTGTGACAACTTTTTAACGCCCTTCATTTCTTGTTGAAATAGCGCAAAGTCGTCTTCGTTATTGAAGTCTTTCTCGCTCATGATAGATCCTTTACAGTAAGGGCGGTATTGTAACCTTAAGATTAGTTAAGATGCGAGTTTCCTTATCGGTTTGTCGTGTCAGGATGTATTTTAGCTAAAAGCCATGTGGAGGCACTCTTGGATAAAATTTTTATAGATGAAGCGGTATCAGAACTGCATACCCTTCAAGATATGATCCGTTGGACGGTTAGCCGATTTAATGCCGCGGGATTATTTTATGGTCATGGCACGGATAATTCTTGGGATGAAGCCGTACAATTGATCCTACCAACTTTATATTTACCGATTGATATTCCTCCACACGTATTAAATTCACGCCTTATCACCAGCGAGCGCATGCGTATTGTTGAACGTGTGATTCAGCGTATAAATGAACGTACACCAACAGCATATTTAACCAATAAAGCCTGGTTCTGCGGCTTAGAGTTTTATGTCGATGAGCGTGTTTTAGTGCCTCGTTCGCCGATTGGTGAGTTGATTCAGCAACAATTCCAGCCATGGATAACAGAGCAACCGACTCGCATTATGGATTTATGTACCGGCAGTGGTTGTATCGCAATTGCTTGTGCCTACGCCTTTGAAAATGCTGAAGTTGATGCCGTGGACATTTCTGTGGATGCATTACAGGTTGCGGAGAGAAATATTGCCGATCATGGTTTAGAGCAACAAGTGTTCCCACTTCGTTCTGATCTTTTTAACGATATTCCACAAGATAAATACAACATCATCGTGACCAATCCGCCTTATGTGGATCAAGAAGATATGGACAGTTTGCCGGAAGAGTTTAAACATGAACCGGAGCTTGGCCTTGCAGCGGGAACTGATGGGCTTAAATTGATGCGACGTATTCTTGCCGATGCCCCTGATTATTTAACCGATGATGGTATTTTGATCTGTGAAGTTGGCAACTCGATGGTGCATGTGATGGAGCAATACTCACATATTCCATTTACTTGGTTAGAATTTGAAAATGGTGGCCATGGCGTATTCTTGCTTACTCGTGAGCAATTAGTTGAGCACGCGGCGGATTTTTCAATTTACAAAAGATAATGAGATAACCTGCGTATCATATCTAAGCTAGGTTTTTTAAATGGGCTTTTAAGACAATGCCAATCTCATACGAGGTTGGCATTTTTGTTTATAATAAGGCGATTATTTTCTCAAATAGGGTTTACAAGCTAAAGGCTTAAAGACACTATCTAGTCAGGTATAGAAAATCATTGTAATAATAGACAGTCATTATAGTAATAGACAGTTATTGTGCTATTGAAAGCAACGGTGTAATTAACGGTACACTTAAGCTAACTAACCTCAGCTGCGGATAATTAGAAGTTAATCAATACCGCAGTTGAGGCTAACTATGAAATTGAAACACGATTAGAGATATCGATAAGAGGGATTCATGGCAGGGAATAGTATTGGTCAGCATTTTCGAGTAACCACGTTTGGTGAAAGCCACGGAAAAGCACTCGGGTGCATTGTGGATGGTTGCCCTCCAGGGCTTGAGATTTCTGAACAAGACTTACAACAAGATCTTGATCGCAGACGTCCAGGAACATCTCGTTATACAACGGCGCGTCGGGAACCGGATGAAGTTGAGATTTTATCGGGTGTATTTGAAGGCGTGACAACAGGAACGTCAATTGGTCTGTTGATCAAGAATACGGATCAGCGCTCTAAAGACTATTCTGAAATCATGGACAAATTCCGCCCAGGCCATGCAGATTACACTTATCACCAAAAATACGGTGTGCGTGATTACCGCGGTGGTGGCCGTTCTTCTGCACGTGAAACCGCAATGAGAGTGGCGGCTGGGGGCATTGCGAAGAAGTATTTAAAGCAAGAGTTTGGCATTGAAATCCGGGCTTATTTATCCCAAATGGGCGATGTGACTATAGATAAAGTCGATTGGGATGAAATTGAAAATAACCCATTTTTCTGTCCAGATGTCGATAAGGTTGCCGCCTTAGACGAGCTAATTCGTGATCTGAAAAAACAAGGTGATTCGATAGGGGCCAAGCTTTCAGTAGTAGCAACCAATGTGCCAGTCGGTTTAGGTGAGCCGATTTTTGATCGCTTAGATGCTGATATTGCTCATGCACTTATGGGAATAAATGCAGTAAAAGGTGTTGAAATTGGTGATGGTTTTGACGTCGCCACGCAAAAAGGTAGCCAACATCGTGATGAAATGACCCCACAAGGTTTTAAATCTAACCATGCAGGTGGCATTTTAGGGGGCATTTCTTCTGGTCAAGATATTGTGGCCAACATTGCTTTAAAGCCCACCTCAAGCATTACGGTTCCTGGTGAAACAATTAATCGACAAGGGGAGTCCACGTCACTTATCACCAAAGGACGTCATGACCCATGTGTCGGTATTCGTGCGGTTCCAATTGCAGAGGCGATGTTAGCCATTGTTTTAATGGATCACTTATTGCGCCACCGTGGTCAAAATCATGGGGTGACAACGCAAACGCCGAAGATTTAATGGGTTTAACTGCATTTTTTGTTTTTATTCTATCCAAGATTCATTTTCGGTGAGTGACTGCTCTTGATAGAGGTAAATGAAAGGCTGTGGTAATTCCACGGCTTTTTTAGTGCAATATTGTTCTTATCATTTGATGGTGGGTGTAGCGCATAAGCTACCATTATGGATACGATTATTGGTCAAAGTGACATTGTGCTTTGAGCTCTGTGACGTAAAGAACTCTTTGACATAAAGAAAATAGAGAAACGAACTTTCGATACATCATCAAAGTTCGTTTCTTAAGAAGGCTGAGTTAATGTTTGACGGTTGACTCTGAATTGTTGTCTGAGTTGTCGATTAAACAAAACGTCGGTAATCGCCATTTAAAACGCACGGATGCCATACGCATAACATAACCAACAATTAAGGAGCTCACGGTTGCTATCTCATTAAAGCCAAAATGCAATAAAGCTAAGTACAAGGCCGCGACGACTAAAGCTACCGAGGCGTATAAGTCTTGATGCAAAACAAGTGGCGCTTGACGACAAATGAGATCGCGCAATAAACCACCAGAGACACCTGTCACGATAGCAGCAACCAGACAGATCCCTGGATGCAGCCCCATATTGATACCCACTTGGCAGCCAATAACACTAAAAGCCGCTAACCCTAAGGCGTCTAGGCGAATAAAAATACCATGGAATTTTACTACCCATTTTGCAACCCAGGTCGTTAAAATTCCTGCTACACAAGTAATGAGTAAATACTCAGGGTGCTTTACCCAAGTTAGAGGGTAGTTCCCTAAAATAATGTCGCGCACACTGCCGCCGCCAATTGCCGTTGCACTAGCAACTAGCATCACACCAAACCAATCCATATTTCTGCGTCCAGCACTTAATGCACCGGTCATCGCTTCAGCAGTAATGCCAATAACGTAAATAATACTTAACAACATGGAAGACTGTACCATTTCATTTATAAATTAGGCGAGATTGTAGAGTGGATCACTATTTATTGCGAATGAAAATTATCGTGCTTTTTAAGCTTAGAAGATTAGAAAAACTAATCTGAATGTTATGGGCTCGTTGAGAATAACTCATCTCCTTGATATTGCCTGTTATGGAAGCTTTACCTGACTAATAAAAGAAAGGACAATAGCCACCTATTAATTGTTATTATCGTTATTATTCATGAATACAATGCCGTTACAAACACATACACCTGAAGATATTATTGCTATTTTCAATCAAACTTTTTTTGCCGACTACAATACTCGTTTAGTTCGCGGTGATGATGAACCTATCTATTTACCTGCAGATGAAAAAACGCCTTATCATCGTATTGTCTTTGCTCACGGCTTTTTTGCTTCAGCGATGCATGAGATCGCTCACTGGTGCGTGGCTGGACCACAACGCCGTTTATTAGAAGATTTTGGCTATTGGTATGAACCGGATGGTCGAACGGCACAGGTTCAAGCGGAATTTGAAAAAGTTGAAATTCGGCCACAAGCTTATGAATGGATATTGTCAATGAGTGCCGGTTTTCCATTTTCGGTCAGTTGCGATAATTTAAATGGTGATTTTGAGCCAGACCGTTTAGGCTTTATGCAAAAAGTGAAACAAGAAGTGGTCACTATTTTGCAACAAGGACTTCCGCCTCGAGTAGCGATGTTGTCGGAGTCATTGCGTGAATATTATCAAGTGCCACCATTAAGTGCTGAGCAATTTATCGTTGCTTAAATCTTATTGTTAATTAAATCATATTGTTAATTGAATCATATTGTGGCTTAAACCGTTAAAGGAATAGAGAAAATAAAATGATACTTGAATTAGAAGAAGCCTTATTGGAATCCATTGATGCCACAGTAGCGACTGCTTCAGACGATGAGCTGTTTGCTGGTGGTTATTTGCGTGGTCATATTTCATTAGCGGCAGCAGATTGTGAATTGGAAGGGATCGAAGATGTAGAGATCTTTAAGCAAAAGATTCAAACCAGTTTGGATGAAGCTCGTAGTGAATTGAAACCATCAGACCAAGTGATTGTGGCAAAAATGTGGGACAGGTTGAACGGTTAACATGCAATTAACATCTTTTCTTGACTTTATTCTAAATTTTTGAACAACTTGATAAAAGCGTTTGGGTGTTAATAGGGAAATAAACTGAGTACAGTTAATCCATCGTTAGTGATTAAAATTTGGAGTTTTTATGAAAATTATTGCCTTTGGTGCGAGCACTAGCTTTCACTCAATTAATCGTGCTTTAGCGACTTATACGGCAAATTTAGTGAAAGGTGCTGAAGTGGAAGTGTTGGATTTGAACGACTTTCCCGTGCCTATGTTCAGTGAAGATACAGAAAAAGAAGTGGGTCGCCCAGAAGGTGCTCAGGCTTATTTTAAAAAGTTAGAAAGTGCCGATGCTTTTGTGATTTCTTTAGCAGAACATAATGGTACTTATACTGCTGCCTATAAAAACTTATTCGACTGGGCTTCAAGAATTAATCAACAAATGTTTGCTCACAAACCGGTGGTTTATCTTTCGACTAGCCCAGGTCCTGGTGGCGCACAGAGTGTTTTAGCTCAAGCGGTTAATTCGGGTGCTTTTTTTCATGCAGATGTTAAAGCTTCGGTATCTGTACCTAGCTTTTATGATGTGTTCGATATGGAAAAAGGACAAGTAACGGATGAAAAAATAGCGACAAAATTAGCGCAAGCCGCCGCAACATTAAATGCCTAACTCTCAGTTATTGAATTAATAAAAAACGGGATGCGCGGTAAGCTCATCCCGTTTTTTATTATATCAATCACACTAATTATACCAATCACATGAATTAGATGGTCAGATAATGAGTACGATTAATGGTATTACTCCTCGGTAATGGGGCGACCTTTGAGCATTTTTCTTACCCACATTCTCGCCGGATGAATTTTTTCTAATACTTCTAATGGTAACGGAAGTGGATCACCCGAGATTTGTGATGCCAGTACTTCGGCAAGTAATGGTGCAGAGCAAAGTCCGCGCGCACCTAGGCCTACCATACAAAATAAATTTGGATAATGCGGAATATTAGGCATGAGCTCTGAATGCTTACGTAGAATTTGAGGGTCTAATTGAGCATAACTTTCGACAACTGGCTCAAATTGGAAGACATTACCTACGAAAGGAAGGTGATCACGGGTGACACTACGAATGCCTTGTCGAGAAAGGTTACCGGAAGTATCAACCTCATTCACCCAAGCTTGGTTAGGAATGCAATCTTGTAAGCGTTTACCATTGCTCACCTGAGCTTCAGGATCAAAATGCGCATCGATATGACTGCGATCATAACTAGCCCCAATACAGTGATGTCCATTATTAACGTTTTGTGGCGTCATATAACCGTCATAGCATAAAACCGTGTTTAATTTACTGAGGGTATCCGTGGTCGGAATATGGCTCACTTGTCCTTTAACGGGAGTGGCCGCAATGGCGCTCAATTGTTTGAAGCGGGAAAATTGATGACCATTGGCGACAACAACGGCGCTATGGGTAAAGGAAGCCTCTGATGCTTGTAAAGTCCATTGACGCTCTTCGGGATGGAATGATAACGCCTCAATACGAGTATTAAACTGTACTTGGACATTTGGCTGTTTTTCCAACTCATAAATTAACGCTTGCGTCAGTTGCTGAGGGCATAACCAACCTCCTAACGGGTAATGGATGCTCTCTAAATCCATATCTAGGCCGATAGTCTTGGCGGTGTGTTCACTATCTAAAGCGGTTAGCAATTGGTCTGGATATTCATTGAGTAACATTTTATCCAGCTTACTTTTGGCTTTATCACTCCAAGCTAATTGGGTCACGCCACAAAATTGATGATCAAACTCAAGCGCTTGAGAAGCTTGTTGAACCAGTTGACGAGCAAATAAAAAGGCCGGGGCAAAGAATCGATTTAATGCGGAGCCAGGTTCAGCAATTAATGGATACAAAGCACCTTGGCGGTTGCCTGAAGCGCCTAAAGCGGGCTTATCATCTTCACAATAAAGGTTAATGTGATGGCCTCGACGATGCAGCGCTAACGCTAATGTCGCGCTGGCAATGCCGCCACCAATGATAGCAATAGATGGGTGTGTTGATTCCGATTCTAATGGGAAGCGAGGTAACCACGGTGCATAGGTTGATTGCGCTTTAAGGCTCATTAGTTGGCCGGCGATCATTTCGCGTTTGGTGCCAAATCCTTTGACTTTTTTCATGTCAAAGCCTGCTTCGATTAAACCGCGACGAACAAAGCCGGCAGCGGTAAAGGTGGCACAAGTTCCTGCAAGCTTGGTTAATCTTGCCATGTGATTAAATAGCGCGTCATTCCACATGTCTTTATTTTTACTTGGTGCAAAACCATCTAAGAACCACGAATCGACTAAGCCATGTTCAGATTGAGCAAGCTTAGGTAATGAGTCGTGGATGTCTCCAAACCAAAGATCAAGCGTGATCATGCCATCGGCCAACACTAAACGGTGGCATTCAGGGATCGCAAGCGGATAATGTTGCTGTAATTCTTTGGCGTATTGTTGCAGCTCTGGCCAAGCCGCATGAGACTTGATTAAATCATCTAATTGGACAGGGAATTTCTCGAAGCTAATAAAGTGCAATTGGGTAAGCGCCGATTGTGGATTAGCCAATCGAAATGCAGCAAATTCTTGCCAAACGGCTAAAAAGTTAAGGCCAGTTCCAAACCCGGTTTCTGCAATCACAAAGCGTGGTTGTAGTGCTGCTTGCCAACGTTCAAGCAAATGATTTTGTTTGATGAAAACGTAACGACTTTCTTCTAAACCGTTTTGGTTGGAAAAGTAGACATCATCAAATTGGTGGGAAATGGGAGTACCGGATTCATTCCATTCGAGCTGGGCATTTTTAATCACGCGGATATTACCTGTCATTTTGTATCAATTTGGGGCTATTATATACTTTAATGAAGTAAGGGTAAGGGGTGATCATTGCTAAGCGGTGAATTATAAAGGCCTTATTACCGATTTAATGGCTTGGGTTTTATCATTGGCCCGTTTTCTGTAGCATGACGATCAAGATCAACGCACAGAGAAAAGCTGGGCAGTAAGCTACAGCGACATCGAGTGATACAGAGCGATGAATTTTTGCTCATGTAGAATAAGTATTAAAGGAAAGCTGACCACTTAAATTGTGAAGTCAGTTATCATTAAGCGATTTTTGAATTATAGGAACGTCACATGAAACGAGCCGTCATCACTGGTCTAGGTATTATCTCTAGTATCGGTAATAACGTAGAAGAAGTATTAGCGTCTTTAAAAACAGGTAAATCAGGCATTACAGGTTCTGAACAGTTTAAAGAAGCTGGTCTACGCTCTCAAGTTTGGGGTGAATTGAAGATTAACCCAAGCGAGCACATCGATCGTAAACAAATGCGCTTTATGGGTGATACTGCCTCTTTTGCTTATCTTGCAATG
The DNA here is from genome assembly GCF_002157735.2 of Vibrio aphrogenes. NCBI lineage: Bacteria > Pseudomonadati > Pseudomonadota > Gammaproteobacteria > Vibrionales > Vibrionaceae > Vibrio > Vibrio aphrogenes. The sequence goes on along the minus strand of NZ_AP018689.1, from coordinate 1,633,875 downwards.
CAGCAAGCGATTGAAGATTCTAAATTAACTGAAGATCAAGTGTCTAACGATCGTACTGGCTTAGTGGCTGGTTCAGGCGGTGTGTCTTCTCAAAACCAAGTACTTTCAGTCGATACCTTACGCGAAAAAGGCGTAAAACGTATTGGGCCTTATATGGTGCCACGTACAATGGCTTCTTCGGTATCAGCTTGTCTTGCGACGCCATTTAAAATCCGCGGTGTGAACTACAGCATCAGCTCAGCTTGTGCAACATCGGCACACTGTATTGGTCACGCTCTAGAACTTATCCAACTTGGTAAACAAGACGTAGTCTTTGCCGGTGGTGGTGAAGAATTACATTGGTCATCCGCGATGATGTTTGATGCAATGGGCGCGCTTTCAACCAAATACAACGAAACCCCTGATCGTGCATCTCGTACTTACGATGCTGACCGTGACGGTTTTGTTATCTCTGGTGGCGGCGGTATGGTGGTCATTGAAGAACTTGAACATGCTCTAGCTCGCGGCGCAAAAATCTACGGTGAAATCGTTGGTTATGGCGCAACATCAGATGGTTACGACATGGTTGCGCCATCAGGTGAAGGCGCAGTGCGCTGTATGAAGATGGCAATGCAAAATGTCGATGTGATCGATTATGTGAATACGCACGGTACATCAACACCTGTGGGTGATGTTAAAGAGCTTGGTGCGATTCAAGAAGTCTTTGGCAAAGGTAGCGATAGCAAATGTCCGGCGATTTCTGCAACTAAAGCGATGACAGGTCACGCATTGGGTGCAGCGGGTGTTCATGAAGCGATTTATTCTACTTTGATGCTTGAGCATGGCTTTATTGCACCGAGCATCAACGTTGACACGCTTGACCCTGAAGCAGAAGGTCTTGATATCGTGACAGAACCTCGTGAGCAAGAGTTGAAGACGGTCATGTCAAACAGCTTTGGCTTCGGTGGAACCAACGCAACGCTTGTGATTAAGAAATACGAAGCGTAATGGTCTTATGCCTTAAGCGGTCATCCCAATGATGTTAGGCATTATCAATATTTAATAAAAAAATCCTCGGCTTAGGCTGGGGATTTTTTTATTATGGGCCCTTATTCACTATTGAGATCTCAGAATGAAAATCGTCATTGATGAAAACATGCCTTATGCCGAAAGTTTATTTAGCCAATTAGGTGAGGTAGAAATGAAGCCTGGGCGAACGCTATGTGCAGATGATCTGGTGGATGTGGATGCCTTGATGATTCGTTCGGTAACCAAAGTAAATGCTCAACTGTTAATGAAAGCCAATAAGCTCAAGTTCGTTGGGACGGCGACAGCGGGCATGGATCATGTTGACCAAGCCTTATTAGCAGAAAAAGGCATTGCATTTTCAGCAGCGCCAGGCTGTAACAAGGTTGGGGTGGCAGAGTACGTGATCAGTGCGTTATTGGTTATGGCGCAGCAACAAGGCTTTCACTTATTCGATAAAACCGTAGGGATTGTGGGAGCTGGGCAAGTTGGAAGCTATTTAGCACAATGCTTACAAGCTATTGGAGTGAAAACTCTACTCAATGATCCTCCTAAGCAAGCTGCAGGCGATCCACGTCATTTCACGGAATTATCGGTATTGCTTCAGCAAGCGGATGTGATTTCTTTGCATACTCCTATTACTAATTCAGGGGAATGGCCGACTCATCATTTAATCGGTTCGGCGCAGTTAGCCTCGTTACGTGGCGATCAAATTTTAGTGAATGCTGCTCGTGGCCCTGTGGTGGATAATCGAGCATTAAAGCAACGTTTACAAAAACAAGATGGCTTTTGCGCTGTCTTAGATGTGTTTGAACAAGAACCGTGTGTGGATTTAGACTTGCTGCCTTTGTTGACTTTCGCCACGCCTCATATCGCAGGATATGGCCTTGAAGGCAAAGCACGAGGCACCACCATCATTTTCAATCGTTATTGTCAGTTTCTTGGCTTAGAGCTGCGCGCAAATCCTGAATCATTATTACCGGTTGCGCCCATTCCGGCGGTTAATTTGGCTCAAGGCTGGCAAGATGACGATAATAAAAACCAAGCATTACTGCACAATTTGACTCAGTTGATCTATGATGTGCGCCAGGATGATGCGCTGTTTCGTCGTGTAATCGATGAAGCAGACAGCGAAAAACAAGCAAAAGCGTTTGATCGGATGCGAAAAGAGTATTGGGACCGTCGTGAGTATTCGGCGATCACCGTATCCGCAACCCCGCAATTCAACGCAAAACTGACACCTTTGTATCAATTAGGGTTTAAACGAGCTGAATAAACAGCTTAAATGAATCCATACGCTCTATATCTAAATTGAGGTTTAAATGAGTCAAGAATTTAACGTGGCAATCTTTGGCGCAACCGGTGCCGTTGGCGAAACCATGCTGGAAGTACTGCAAGAGCGTAAATTCCCAGTAGGAGATTTATTCTTATTGGCGAGTGAGCGTAGTGAAGGCAAAACGTATCGTTTTAATGGCAAAACCATCAAAGTGCAAAACGTTGAAGAGTTTGACTGGTCGCAAGTGCATATCGCACTCTTTTCTGCGGGCGGTGAATTATCGGCGCATTGGGCACCAATTGCTGCGGATGAAGGGGTTGTCGTGATTGATAATACCTCACAATTCCGTTATGAATTTGATGTACCGCTAGTGGTGCCAGAAGTGAATCCTGAAGCGATTGCTGAGTTCCGTAACCGTAATATTATTGCTAACCCAAATTGCTCAACCATTCAAATGTTAGTGGCATTAAAGCCGATTCATGATGCGGTAGGTATTGAACGTATTAATGTTTCCACTTATCAATCCGTTTCAGGAGCAGGTAAAAAGGGCATTGATGAATTAGCAGGACAAACTGCAAAACTTCTGAATGGTTTACCAGCAGAAAATGATGCTTTCTCACAGCAAATTGCTTTTAACTGTATTCCACAAATCGATGTGATGATGGAAAACGGCTACACCAAAGAAGAGATGAAAATGGTGTGGGAGACGCAAAAGATTTTCAACGACCCATCCATTCAAGTCAATCCTACCTGCGTGCGAGTTCCGGTATTTTATGGCCACGCAGAATCTTTACACATCGAAACGCAATCGCCAATCGATGCTGAACAAGTAATGGATATGCTTGAGCAAATGGAAGGGGTGGAAGTTTTCCGTGGTGAGGATTATCCGACTCAAGTTCGTGATGCTGGCGGTAAAGATACCGTTATGGTAGGGCGTGTACGTAATGATATTAGTCACCACAGTGGGATCAATATGTGGGTTGTGGCTGATAACGTGCGTAAAGGAGCGGCCACCAATGCGGTACAAATTGCCGAAGTGTTAATCCGAGATTATTTTTAACACTGCCATCAGCAATAATATAAATTGATTATCACGAAAAGCCTTATGTCAAACATGAGGCTTTTTTTCTAACTTATCCGCAGTTGAGGTTAACTTAACCTCAACTGCGGATAAGAGTGTCACAATAACAACTCTAACCTTATGATATATAAAAGATAAAAAATCTATCAGGTACATAGGGTTGATTGCTTTCTCTCAATATTGCAATTTGGGATGACTAACAAGGCAAAATCATAAGTCAATAGCTGGCCTATTGCGTTGATTTTAACGAAGTTAGACGCCCAAAGTGCTGTATTGAGTGACTTCTAGTTATTCGCAGCTGAGGTTAACTTATTGGCCGTTAAGGTTAACTTAGGGTATGAAAAGTGAGGTTTGAGAGAAAAATAACTGAAAAATAGATGTTTTTAGACATCATCACTACCCGAATAGGGGTATTATCCTATATATTTAAATTTATTGATTAACTTCTTGGATCAGCCGAATTTTATATGCGCTATACATTTAAGCACTTTATCACTCCTGTTGTTTTATTGTTTGCAACGCAAATGCCGGCTGCTTGTGCAGATGAGGTAAGAACAGCAGAAGAACCAATAAGCCAGGTGTCTAGCCAACAAACATCGGAATCTCTGTCTTTGCCAACGGTCTCGTATTCTGACGATGATATAGCCTCAACTTATGGGCCAACGCAAGAAGAGGAAACGTTGTGGTCGATAGCAAAAGATTATCGTCCTGCGAAGTCGGTCTCTGTGGCTCAAACGGTATTAGCGACCTACCAACTCAATGCTAAGGCGTTTGAAGATCATAATATTCACGGTTTAATTCCCGGCAGTATGTTGCGCTTACCCACATTAGACGCGATTCAAAAGGTCACTACAGAACAAGCCGTTGAGGTTATTCAGCGCGATAAACAACGCCCGGTGCCTTCACAAGTTGATTCAAGCCTTACTCCCCCCCCGCCAGCCAAACTAGAAGATTATACCAGCCTAGCTGTGCCCGTTGAGGAGCGAGAAGGCGACGCAAAACCTACTATTACAGAAGCTGTTGTTAGCGAAACAGCGGCTACAGAACCTGTAGTTGCAGAACCGGCGTCTCAATCCCCACAAGAGCTTGCATCAGTTTCACAGAGCGCAAGTGCGTCACTAACAACGGATTCTCAATCTACAGTTTCTCAAACCACCGTTTCTCAAGCTGCGACCTCTCAAGTTTACGCTGTGTCGCCAGAGGATAGCTCAGTATCAAAGGCTAGCTTGCAACAAAACGAAGAAGCTGATGCTCCGGTGAATGGGGTCATCGCAACACAAGCTCCTGCTCATGAGGTGATGGATGAGGAGCAACAATCGATAGTATCGGATTTAACCACTGAAACCATCGAGATGGAAAAAGTTGAGGAAATGAATTCTCGCTTAACCGATGAACTGACAAAAATTCAGCAGCAGTTAAATGAATTGAAAAACAGTTTGGCCATAGGCGATCACAATCGAGCCAATGCTATGCAGGTTGATGAAGCGCCTTCTACATCAATCGACTCTCCTCAAGCTTTTGTACGTATTGCTAATCAACATCCTTGGTTGTGGGTGATCATCTTATTACCGTTAGTCTTGATTTTATTAATTGTGCGACTGCTTTTTGTGCGTCAACCGAAAACAAATCAACCGCTAGAAACCTTGGCAATGACTCAGAAAGTTGAGCCTAAAGAGGTGAGTGTTAATCCGGAAATTTTGCTTGCAGATGTCTCTGCTGTCGATAACCATTATCAAGAAACAGAAACAGAAACAGAAACAGAAACAGAAACAGAAACAGAAACAGAAACAGAAACAGAAACAGAAACAGAAATCAGCTTTGATGACATGGCATCGATGGTTTATAGCGAAGATGAAGCGCGCCTTGATGCAGAAATGAAACCGGTCGAATTTGATGTGTCAATGCAAGAGGTTCCAGAAGCACAAGCAGACGAGCCAGCTCCGCAACATGAGTTTGATGAACGTTTAATTACTCAGCCTCCTGTTCAATCTGAACAAGCGGTGGCGCTAGTATCTCCAACACTTGACGATAATACACAGTTACAGGCGTCTGTTTCGCAACAGCAGTCCCTCGAGCAATCGCAGGCCGAAGTTGCCACGAAAGCGCATAACGAGTTAACGCAAGCAAAAGCCGAAGCTCAACCAACTGGAATAGCTCAACCACCTGAAATAGATCAACCAACTAAAATAGCTCAATCATTTGAAACAGTCGACGCTTCTGATGAACCAGATTTAGAAGTCGGGCTGGATGAGTTCCCTGATGTGTTAGGGGATGTCAAACCTTTCGATGTGGATATTAACGCTGAAATGAACAGTCATTTAGATCTTGCTCGCGTCTTTATGGAAATGGATGACAAGCGTACCGCTGAAAAATTACTCAAAACAGTATTAGCCAAAGGCGACCAATCACTCAAACAGGAAGCGAAAAAGCTATTAGGGTTATTGTCGTGAATCGATAATATGTAAGGACAGTTTTATCATTTAAGGCGGCTTCGGGCCGTCTTTTTGTTGTTTAAATGGTTGTTTTACACCTGAGAAAAGGTGGCGATAGACTCACTGCTAGGTAATGAATTACGTGGTTATGACTTTCTTATCCATAATTGAGTCTATATACTTTGCGGCTTATTGATTGATGTATAAAAAAGAGTGGTTAACATGCGCATTGCTTTAGGTGTTGAATATGATGGTAGTAAGCTTTTTGGCTGGCAAAAGCAAAAAGACGTACCGAGTGTACAAGAACATTTAGAAAAAGCGTTATCGATTGTCGCGAATCACCCTATTGAAGTGCAATGCGCAGGGCGAACCGACGCAGGCGTTCACGGCACGGGACAGGTGGTACACTTTGATACTACGGCCTCTCGTAAGTTAGTTGCTTGGACAATGGGTGTGAATGCTAACTTACCAAGTAATATTGCGGTGCGTTGGGCGCATGAAGTCTCAGATGAGTTTCACGCACGTTTTACAGCGACAGCGCGTCGATATCGCTACATCATCTTTAATAATGCTTTTCGCCCTGGAATATTAAGCTCGGGAGTAAGCCATTATCATAATCCGCTCGATGAGCAAAAAATGCACCAAGCCGGGCAATACTTGTTAGGCGAAAATGATTTTACCTCTTTCCGAGCGGTACATTGCCAGTCGAGAAGTCCGTGGCGTAATGTGATGCACCTTAATGTTTCTCGCATGGGGCAATATGTGATTGTGGATATTAAAGCCAATGCTTTTGTACATCACATGGTGAGAAATATCGTTGGGAGCTTGATCAAAGTGGGCACTGGCGAAGAAAAGGTCGAATGGATTGAATGGTTGTTGGCGCAAAAAGACCGAACCTTAGCTGGAGCCACCGCCAAGGCCGAAGGGTTGTATCTTGTCGATGTGGATTATCCAGAACATTTTAATTTGCCGAAAGTGGCAATTGGTCCGTTATTTTTAGCTAATAATTAGTTTTATGTTAGCCTGCAATTCGCTCTATTTTAGCCAATAACTGGTTTTAGCGAATAATTGGTTGTGTTACCAAGGGGGTTGTGGAGAATCATTTGCGGCTGCTAATATCTTTTGCTGGTTGATTGCCTGTTATTGCTAATCAACCTTCAGTTTTATGGATTAGTTTGATTTTCTTCACATTATTATTACACTAGCGTGATTACGTCACTGTATGATAAATCTCAATTTTTCGATTAAAAACTGTGCATTAGTTAACCTTTTTGTGATTTTTGGTGTTTTTTAAAACGCATTAATATAGGTACAACCAGTTTTTTATCTACACTGCGGACATTATGTGTTTTAATTTGCTCCGTATTTTATTTCTCAAATTCTCATCTCTTGCATGACGCGAGGGATCTAGCTAAAAGGTCTTCCCATGAGTTGGCTTGAAAAAATTTTTACAACTACCAATATTGTTAATACTCGTAAAGCGTCTATCCCTGAAGGCATTTGGACCAAATGTACCTCTTGTGAACAGGTGTTATATCAAGCAGAGTTAGAGCGTAACTTAGAAGTTTGTCCTAAGTGTGACCATCACATGCGCATGAAAGGCCGTCGTCGTCTTGAAACCTTTTTAGATACCGGTACTCAAGTTGAAATTGGTCAAGAGTTAGAACCGAAAGATAAATTGAAGTTTAAAGACTCTAAACGTTATAAAGACCGTCTTTCAACTGCACAAAAAGAAAGTGGTGAAAGCGAAGCTCTTGTTGCTATGAAAGGTGAGCTGATGGGCATGCCATTAGTCGCTTGTGCTTTTGAATTCTCATTTATGGGCGGTTCGATGGGCTCTGTAGTCGGCGCGCGTTTTGTTCGTGCGGTCGATGCGGCGATTGAAAATAATTGTGGTTTAGTGTGTTTCTCTGCAAGTGGCGGTGCTCGCATGCAAGAAGCATTAATGTCCTTGATGCAAATGGCCAAAACCAGTGCGGCGTTAGAACGTTTATCTCAAAAAGGTTTGCCTTTTATTTCCGTGATGACAGACCCTACTTACGGTGGTGTGTCTGCCAGTCTTGCGATGTTAGGTGATATCAATATCGGTGAGCCAAAAGCCATTATTGGTTTTGCTGGTCGTCGTGTTATCGAGCAAACGGTACGTGAAAACCTACCAGAAGGCTTCCAACGTAGTGAGTTCTTATTAGAGCACGGTGCGATTGATATGATCGTTGACCGTCGTGAGATGCGTCCACGTATTGGTAAGCTGGTGGCTAAATTAACGAATTATCAGTTTCCATTAGAATCTTCTGATGATGCCGCATATGAAGTCCCTGTGGCAGATAAGAAAGAAAAATAATCCCTTTATCTTAGGATAAATAGCGGTTTATTTTTTGCGATAAATAGCCAATAAAATGTTATCTTATCTTCATTGATGTGAAGATATAATGAGTTCAGCATTTAATGAGCAAACTTAATTCTCCTGAAGCCACATCTCCTTTAGCGATGTGGCTTCATTATTTAGAAAATATCCATTCCAGTGCCATTGATCTTGGCTTAGATCGCGTGAGCCAAGTTGCTCAAGCCGCCAATCTAACCAAACCCGCTCCAACGGTGATTACAGTCGCCGGGACCAATGGGAAAGGGTCAACCTGCGCACTCATGGAATCCATTTTACTTGATGCCGGCTATACAGTGGGTGTTTATAGTTCTCCTCATCTGATTCACTATAATGAACGTGTACGTATTAACGGGCAGGATGTGTCAGATGCATTGTTAACCCAATCTTTCGATTTTATTGAACAACAAAGAAAAGACATTAGTTTAAGCTTTTTTGAGTTTGGGACCTTGTCGGCTTTGCGGATATTTCAACAACAAAATGTGGATGTAGTCTTGCTTGAAGTTGGGTTAGGAGGGCGCTTAGATGCCACGAATGTGGTTGATCACGATGTGTCTGTGATTACAAGTTTAGCGATAGATCATGTCGATTGGCTTGGTGATGATATTAATGTCATTGGCTTTGAAAAGGCAGGAATTTATCGTACAGGTCGACCGGCGATTTGTGGACAACCGAAAGCCCCTCATACCGTTGCAGCGCATGCTGATGATATTGGCGCTGAGTTTTATCAAGTAGGATTGCAATTTAACTATCAAGTGACGGATGAAAAACAACAACGCTGGCGTTGGCAGTCTGGTGGCTTTGATTTAAACGATTTACCTATTCCCTCTCTTCCTTTAGCCAATGCGGCTACCGCCCTGATGGCCTTGAGTGTCTCTGGTTTAGAGCTTAGCGATGTCAATGTTGTCAATGGCTTGCACAATGCGACGCTAGCAGGCCGGATGCAAGTTCTGTCTCAACAGCCCCTTATTTTGTTAGATGTGGCTCATAATCCACATTCTGCTCAATATCTGGTGACGCAGCTAAAACATGCTTATCCTAACCAAACCATTCGAGCCGTAGTGGCAATGTTGCATGATAAGGATATTGCTTCCACTTTATCGGCATTGTCTTCTGTCGTCACTCATTGGTATCCTGCTTCTTTGCATGGCCCAAGGGCGGCGAATGTGGATGAATTAGTCGGTTATCTTCCACAGGTGGAAGGTAAGTTTGAGACGCCTGTCGAAGCCTTTGTACAGGCAAATCAACACGCTACTAAAGATGATGTGGTTTTAGTTGTCGGTTCTTTCCATACGGTAGGAGCGGTTCTCGATTATTGGCAAACAACGAACATGGGGAGTCAGCATGGCCAGTAAGTTTCAAAGTCGTTTGATAGGGACGGTGATCTTAGTCGCGATTGGGGTCATTGTATTACCTGATGTATTTGATGGTCAGAAGGAACATTATAAAGAAGACTTCGCGGCGATTCCGATCAAACCTAATCATGAGGCAACGCCAAGCTCTGGTCATCAGGTTAAGCCACCGGTTGAATTAGATGTAGCCTTACCTGACGAACCCGTTAGCCAAACGATTGAAGAGCAACCTACAACCACAGCTAAAGCGGAACCTCAATCGAACAATCGTCCATCTGTTACCCAAACTAAGCCTAAAACCGTGGCGCAAAAGCCGGCACCAATGAGGGAAACCAATCAATATAATGATAGCGCTTGGATGATTCAGTTAGTTGCTTTGAAAAACCAAGATAACGCGAAGAAGCTCGTTGCCGATCTGCAAAAGCGCGGTTTCCAAGCGCATTTAAGACCAGATGGTGGATTATCTCGTGTAATTATCGGTCCTGATGTTTCAAAAGAAAAAATGGAACAACAAATTGATAAGCTAAAAGAAATTACTGGGCTCAAAGGTCAATTACAGACATTTAAGCCACTTAATTAATAAGAAAACGTTTGCGTCGCGTATTTTTCTGTTAAAATGCGCGCCAACTTAAGATGTAAATTTTATGATTTGGATAGATTTTGTCATTTTAGGGGTGATCGGCTTTTCAGCTTTGATCAGCTTAGTACGTGGTTTTGTAAAAGAAGCTTTGTCATTGGTGATTTGGTGTGGAGCATTTTATATTGCCACTCAATACTACCTGAAGCTTGCTGCCTACTTCACTAATATCGAAAATGATATGGCCCGCAATGGCGCTGCTTTAGGGGCGTTATTTATTGCCACTTTAGTGGTTGGAGCTTTGTTGAACTACGTGGTTAGTCAATTGGTGATTAAAACTGGTTTATCGGGCACTGACAGAGTATTAGGGATTGTATTTGGCGCTTTGCGTGGGGTACTGATCGTAGCGGTCGTGTTATTTTTTATGGATGCCTTTACAGCATTCCCAAATTCAGATTGGTGGAAAGAGTCGCAGTTGATTCCGCAATTTAGTCGAATCATTGCTCCTTTTTTTGACCATCTAAAACAAACATCAAGTTTTTTGTCTGGTGCGGCTATCTAAAGGGACGGTAAGCACCAGTTCTTTACCAATCGAGGATTTAAGACATGTGTGGTATTGTTGGGATCGTAGGTGTAACGCCTGTCAATCAATCGATTTATGATGCTTTAACGGTACTGCAGCATCGTGGCCAAGATGCGGCAGGTATTATTACCATAGATAGCAATCGTTTTCGTCTACGTAAGGCTAATGGATTAGTTAAAGATGTGTTTGAAATTAAGCACATGCAAAGACTACAAGGCACAGTGGGTGTGGGGCATGTTCGTTATCCGACGGCGGGGAGTTCAAGTGCTTCTGAAGCACAGCCTTTTTACGTGAACTCGCCTTATGGAATAACCTTAGCCCATAATGGTAATTTGACTAATGCCAACGACATCAGGCAGTGGTTATTTGAACAAGGACGCCGTCATATTAATACCACCTCCGACTCAGAAGTTCTTCTTAATATCCTCGCCCAAGAAATTGATCAATTCGAAAATTATCCCCTCACTCAAGCTGATATCTTTAATGCGATTCGAAAAGTTCACACCATCGTAAAAGGTGCTTATGCCGTCGCTGCGATGATTATTGGGCACGGTATGGTAGCGTTTCGTGATCCTAACGGCATTCGTCCATTATGTTTAGGTAAACGTGTCGTTGATGGCCGCGCTGAATACATGGTGGCGTCTGAATCGGTGGCATTGGATGCGGTTGGTTTTGATTTTGTTCGCGATGTCGCACCAGGTGAAGCGATTTATGCCACCTTTGATGGGCAATTATTTAGTGAGCAATGTGCTGAAGAGCCGAAATTAAATCCTTGTATCTTTGAGTTTGTGTATTTTGCTCGTCCAGATTCTTTCATTGATAAAATTTCCGTGTACAGCGCACGTGTTGAAATGGGTAAAAAACTGGGTGAGAAAATTAAGCGTGAATGGGATGATTTAGACATTGATGTGGTCATTCCTATTCCTGAAACTTCGTGCGATATTGCGTTAGAAATTGCGCAACTTATCGATAAACCTTACCGTCAAGGCTTTGTGAAAAACCGCTATGTTGGGCGAACTTTCATTATGCCGGGCCAACAACAGCGTAAAAAATCGGTACGTCGTAAATTAAACGCCATCCGTTCGGAGTTTAAAGGTAAGAATGTGTTATTAGTCGATGATTCTATTGTCCGAGGCACGACCTCTGAGCAAATCATTGAGATGGCTCGTGATTCTGGGGCGAAGAATGTGTACATGGTGTCGGCTGCGCCAGAAGTTCGTTTCCCGAATGTGTATGGTATCGATATGCCTAGCGCTAATGAATTGATCGCTCACGGTCGTGATATTGACGAAATTTGTCAAATGATAGGAGCTGATGCGTTAATGTTCCAAGAGATTGATGATTTAGTGGATGCAGTCGGTATTGGCAACCCCAATATTACTCAGTTTGAAACCTCAGTATTTAGTGGACAATACGTGACTGGTGATATTGACCAAGCTTATCTCGATCATATCGATTCGCTGCGTAATGATGACGCAAAATTAGAGCGTGATATGCAAGTGGATCTAGCAAATTTAGAGATGCATAACGAAGGGGCATGATTGGGAATGTGTTCGTAAGTCTGATATTTATCAGGCTTAGCCTTTCTCGACAGTGGGCTTGAGACCACGACAAATCTTGTTTACCAATAGCTTGTTTACTACTAGAAAGCCAGAGTGTAATGCTCTGGCTTTGTGTTTTCACGAGAGAGTCGTAGTTGCGAGATTAGAGCGCTTCGTGCTGCGCAATAAAATCAATCAAGAGACGAACTTTTTCTGGTTGATGATGTTTGTGGTTATACAGCATATAAATATCACGTGAGTTTGCGCTCCAGTCATCCAGCACTTGAACTAAACGACCCTCACGTAAATAGGCTTCAATCATTACATCTGGCATCAAACTGATCCCCAATCCATACGTACATGCTTTACGTACCACATTAAGTTCGCTGGCTTCCAGACGGCCTTTTTCATTTATTGTAATGGTTTCACCTTGAGAGTTAGTCAGTTGCCACTTAACGAGGGGTAAGCCTTTTAAGAGGGCATGATGACGTAAATCTTCGGCGTGGTGTAAATCACCGCAGTCAGCAAGGTATTTAGGGCTTGCGACCAGAATATCTTTCACTTGGTTTATTTTACGTGCAATTAGGGTGGAATCGCGTTGTGGGCCAACACGGAAGATCACATCCCACTCAGTAGGATCAAGTTGATCGGCGTAATTGGTCATAGAAAGCTCAATGCGAATCTCTGGATATTTGGCCATAAATTCATTCAGCATTGGCATGATCATGCGCTTGGCGGTATTGGAAGGCGCGGAGATACGCAATTTACCAGATGCGCCTCGACATTCATCTGAGATACTTTCGGTCGTTTCTGCTAGGTGCTTTAATAAAGGTGAACATTCATCGTAGAAACGTTGTCCAGCTTCGGTAAGTGAAAGCTTGCGCGCATTACGATTGAGTAAACGTAAGTTTAAGCCTTCTTCTAAAGCTTGAATCCGACGAGTGATAGTGGCAACAGGGATACTCGTTTTACGGGATGTTGCCGTGTAACTTCCATTGTCTACAACTAGTCGAAATAAATTCAAATCATCAAGTTTCATGGTATGTGCACTTATAAATACATCGAGTTAGTGGTTAGTGTAATCAAACATCCACAAAGTTGGTTGTTCAATATCAAAAATGATTGTGTATTATCAAAAATCCTTGTTATTTGACCTTATCATCAGGCCAGCTAGTTTTAAATACAATCTTTTATCTCTCATTTTCAAGCTGCCATCTAATCTTATTGATAAAAGTTCCAATTATTATTTGTTTTTGAGATCCCCTCAAAATAATCTGAGTTGTAAGTTGAATTTACTCTTTTTGATAACTACTTTTGAAGTAGGTTATGTGAACAAACTTGATGTGTTTAGGCTCTAGTTTTCGTAACAATCATTCTCATAAAAATCGTTTTATTCTCGTGTTTCACAATAAGTATTTTTAACTCGGCAGTTATTCTTATAAAAGCCAAGATATTGATAACCACACACTATAGATTGGCTGATGAACGTGTTGATGAGATAATTTCACCTTTCATATGAATGGTATTAGAGATTCACTGACGATTAAGAGGTTATCCCAATATGCATAATTTTGTGTCTTATATGCAAACCCCTGATGCTGACCTAGGTAATGCAATGCAAACAATTATGCTGGTGGATGATGATTCTGTTTTTCGTTCTATGATGGCTACTTACTTGCGGCAATTAGGCTATGAGGTCATTGAAGCGGAAGATGGTCTTGAAGCTCTGAAAACGTTACGCCAACATGTTCCCGATTTGATGATTTGTGATTTGAATATGCCAATCATGACCGGGATTGAATTAGTGGAAGAAGTCAGTTGGCAATTTCCCATGTTACCTATGATTGTGGTCTCAGCGACCGAAGATATGGCTGATGTGGCAAAAGTTCTCCGTTTTGGTATTAAAGACTTCCTGACCAAACCCATCACTCGCCTTGAACATTTTACCTCCGCAATTCAATCAACACTCTCTGAATCCCACGCAAATCCTAGTGTTGTCAGAGACTTTTCAAGCCAATGGTTTCAATTGGATCATTCTGGGCAAATTGATCAAGAAAAAGAGCTGTATTGGCACTTAAATCACTTAAAAGACAATGTTGTGACGTCTCGAGATCTGTTGCAAGCGCTTCAACCTGAACGGGACACCCAACAAGGGGGTTGGAAGTGCAGTTACTTAGTCTTACAGCCTTCGGAAATGATGCCCTTAGTGTTTGATTATGCTTGGTTAATGGATGGTCGATTTGCCTTTTATTTGTTGGATTCTTCTGATGGTGGCGACAATGGTGTGGGCTCAGCTTTGTTAGTAAGAGCATTATTTAATGACTTTTTAAGAACTCGTAAACGTTGTCATTCGGATTTAAAAGATTTGGCGGATGCGGTAGAAAAAGGCATTAGTTGTACTCAATGTTCTGCACCGATTAATGCGTTATTTGGCATTGCTGATATGGTTGAAGGCAGTATTTCTATTTTACCTGCTGGATTAAAAAGCCGTTGGACACACGCAGGCTCGGCACAAGTGATTGAAAAAGGAATTAAATTAGGTGAAGGGTGTACAGGTAACTTTATGACCAGCGACTTGCCGATGAAACAGGGTGGGGAGTTGGTGTTAAGTGAAATAGGAGTGCGAAGTTTTAAATTAATGATCACTAATCTTAGTTATTAATAACGGTGATGTTTTATGAGCTTGATTTGACTTTGTATGTTGGAGTTACTGATTCATAAGTTAGGTTCCTATCACTTGATTTGTGAGTATTAGGTTTGTGAGTATTTAGGCTTTTGAGGATTTAGCTTTTTGCCAACGGGTTTTGTGACGTAGCTTTCAGCTTTGGAATAACCCTTTGGATTGTCCGTTTTTGTCATCAACTTTATCTTTTATAGTGCGGCTTTCATGATAATGAAGGGATGAATGATGGCAGAGACCAATTTTAAGGAACCGTTTAATCTTTTTTACTTTTTAGGGATCATAGTAGCTTTACTTTTACCCACACTTCCTGCAACACTAACTTGGATAAACCTGCTTAGCCAAAACTAGTGTTACCACTAAAAATCTTGCAGTTAAGTAGGCGGTCTATTGCTTGTTTTTAGTGTTTATTTAGGGATAAAAGCCATCATACGTAAAATTTTATTAAACGCCGTAGGTGGCTTAGCCTTGATATTAGGCGTTTTGGGGATCTTTTTGCCCTTACTTCCTACCACCCCTTTTTTATTGCTTGCGAGTGCTTGTTTTCTTCGCAGCAATGAAAAATTCCATCACTGGATTCACCACCACCCTCATCTTGGGCCGATCATTGATAATTGGCAACAACACCGAGCCGTCAGTGCAAAGATGAAAAAGCGCGGTTATCTGCTGTTGAGTCTCAGTTTTATCTTTTCCTTTATCATGCTGACAGCTTGGTGGATGAAGTTAGGTCTTGTGCTCGGTTATGCCATATTATTGTTTTGCTTTCATCGATTACCCATTCTTGAAACTGATCATGAGGTTGATGAACCTCGTGAAAATCACTAACATCGCCATCTCAGGCGGCACATCAGCCTCTTTGTATAGGAAATGCTAAAAGCTTGCTTCTATATTGGAGCTTTTGTGTTCGTATATTGTAATGACAGGATATAAATCATTACTCCCACGCTTTAGGAGTGTTATTATTCTCCTTAAAGTTAATTTTAGATAAGAAATAGATTATGACTACAAAGACTCAAGCTTTCATTCAAGCGAGCATTAAAACCATCCCTGATTATCCAAAGCCGGGCATCTTATTTCGCGATGTGACCAGTTTAATGGAAGATGCTAAAGCCTATCAGGCAACCATCCAATTATTGGTTGAACAGTATCAATCAAAAGGTTTTACTAAAATCGTCGGTACGGAAGCCCGTGGGTTTTTATTTGGTGCACCTCTAGCGCTGGAATTAGGTTTAGGTTTTATCCCAGTTCGTAAACCCGGCAAATTGCCACGCGAAACCGTTTCTCAATCTTATGAGCTTGAATACGGTACTGACGTGCTAGAAATTCACACTGACTCTATTCAACCTGGTGATAAAGTCTTAGTGGTCGATGACCTGCTAGCCACTGGTGGCACCATTGAAGCAACCGTAAAATTAATTCGCCAATTGGGCGGTGAAGTAACGGATGCGGCCTTTGTGATTAATCTACCGGATATTGGTGGTGAGGAAAAATTAAAAGCATTGGACTTAACGGTGTACAGCATTTGTGAGTTTGCAGGACACTAATAGCCGCGAGCACGGTATCTTTCACTGTTGGAACAACTGAACCGGAATCATTAATGAGTTATTTAGCGTTAGCCCGAAAATGGCGACCAACCAAATTTGAAAATGTCGTTGGCCAGAGCCATGTCATTACTGCGTTAGAGAATGCCCTTAAACAGAATCGCTTGCATCATGCGTATTTGTTTAGTGGTACCCGAGGCGTAGGTAAAACCTCTATTGGTCGTTTATTTGCAAAAGGGCTTAACTGTGAAACCGGGATCACGGACAACCCTTGTGGTGTCTGTGACAGTTGTGTCGAAATTGACCAAGGGCGCTATGTCGATTTATTAGAAATTGATGCAGCGTCACGCACCAAAGTGGAAGACACTCGTGAGTTGCTTGATAATGTGCAATACAAGCCAGCACGTGGCCGATTCAAGGTGTATCTCATTGATGAGGTGCACATGTTATCGCGCCACAGCTTCAATGCTTTATTGAAAACATTAGAAGAGCCCCCTGAGTATGTGAAATTTTTACTCGCGACCACCGATCCACAAAAGCTACCGGTCACGATTTTATCGCGTTGTTTGCAATTTCATCTTAAACCGATTAATTCAGAACAGATACACGAACAGCTTAATTATGTGTTAGGTGAAGAGAGCATTACTTCTGAACCTCGCGCCTTGAGGCTGATCGCACATGCTGCAGATGGCAGTATGCGTGATGCGTTAAGTTTAGCCGACCAAGCGATTGCACTTGGAAATGGCCATATTGATGATGCAACCGTTGCCAATATGCTTGGTACTTTAGATACCGAACAAGCAATCTTTTTATTGGAAGCCATTAGCAGTAAGCAGCCACAAACCGCGATGGATTGCTTAGAAAAATTGGCAGCCAATGGCACGGATTGGGATGGTTTATTAAAAGAGTTAGCGACACAGCTGCATCGGATTGCGATGTATCAAGCGCTACCTGCCAGCTTAAATAAAGAACAGCCAGATGCGGAAAGAGTGGAGTTACTTAGCCAATCTTTGACGCCACAAGATATTCAACTGTATTACCAAATTATTGTTAAAGGTCGACAAGACCTTCCTTTTGCGCCAAGTGAAAAAATGGCGGCAGAAATGTTGATCCTGAGGATGTTGGCTTTTCGGCCTGCGACCGTGACCTCAGGTAATGCCATTGTTGAACCAACTCAACAAGCACATACTATTCCAGTGGTGGAATCTGCCCCTAAAGCGAAGCCAATGGCGAATCAGCAAGTGAACATGAGGCAAACCGATGCACCGGCTGCGCCAATGAACAAAGCACCGCAACGGCCTGCTTCGCAAGCTCCAACTTCGCAGACAGCAGTCTCGCAACCAACAGGCTCGCAACCATCAGCATCACAGTCGTTAGCGCCACAAGCGCCAGTTTCTCAGCCACCGGTTCAAGCTCAACCACAAGAGCCAAGCTCCGCAGCTTCACCATTAACTGGCTTGAGACATCAGTTGCGCAGTAAGCGTGAGCATTTAAAAGCCGCACCAACACAAGCGAGTGCGCAAGGAAACGACCGTTCAAAAAAGTTTGATACGACGTCTGCAAAACCGGCTAAAACCTCTGTCCTTGATCGTATCGCAAGTAAGCATACGGCAGCGGCAGTTGAGGCTGTGCAGGGGTCGTCTGCGACATCAATAGCAACTACGAGTACCGACAACGCGTCTGAGCAACAACCTTATCAATGGATACCCTCACAACCAGCACCATTGCAAGCAGAGAATAATGAGCTCACGCCTTCGCAAATTAAAAAAGCGTTAGAGCACGTTAAAACGCCTGAAATGGCAGAGATGTTATTACAAGAAAGTATTGCTCAAAGTGAATGGGCAGCCATCATTGCGAAAATGAATACCGCAAAGCTGGTGGAACAATTAGCCTTAAATTCCACATTTAGTAAGCAAGAGAATCAAATCGTTCTTGGGCTTCGTGCTGAACAAGCACACTTGAATACTCCGAAAGCTCAACAAGAATTAGTTGATGAATTATCGGCACACTTTCAACAAAGTTGTGAATTAGTGGTGGAAGTCAGCGACCAAGGCATGACACCGCTAGAATTAAGAGAAAAGCTTTATCAAGATAAATTACACAAGGCATTTGAAAGTTTAGAAAGTGATCCGAACGTGCAATTTTTGCAAAAGCGTTTTGCTGCAGAAATGGATGTGGATAGTGTACGTCCAATCTAAAATCAGCATTGTATGAAAAAGCAACACTTGGTCAATGAAGGATTGAAATCCAATCTTTCTAACCCAATAACCAACTTAAATATTTTATTCTAGTTAGATAACAAGCGAGAAATGAGCATGTTTGGTAAAGGCGGAATGGGCAACATGATGAAGCAAGCCCAGCAAATGCAAGAGCGTATGCAAAAGCTTCAAGAAGAAATCGCGAACATGGAAATTGTTGGTGAATCTGGTGCTGGCCTAGTGAAAGTAACAGTAACAGGCAGCCACAGTGTACGCCGCGTTGACATTGACGAAAGTTTAATGGAAGACGACAAAGAAATGCTAGAAGACTTAATTGCGGCGGCATTTAATGACGCCTCTCGTCGTATCGAAGAAACCCAAAAAGAGAAAATGGCTTCTATTACTGGCGGTATGCAATTACCACCAGGTATGAAAATGCCATTTTAATTTAACCATCAAAGGTCAATAGACCCGAGAGAGTCATACATGCGCACAAGCAGTATGCTGGAACAATTGATGGAGGCCTTACGTTGCTTACCTGGGGTAGGACCCAAATCAGCACAACGTATGGCCTTTCATTTATTGCAGCGAAATCGGAAAGGTGGCTTACAACTGGCAGAGGCGTTATCTCAAGCAATGACAGAGATAGGGCATTGCGATCAGTGTAGGACATTTACTGAAAATGAAACTTGTCACATCTGTACCAACCCAAAACGTCAAGCCAATGGGCAAATTTGTGTGGTTGAAACGCCAGCAGACATTGCCGCTATTGAAGCGACGGGCCAGTATTCAGGCCGTTATTT
The DNA here is from genome assembly GCF_002157735.2 of Vibrio aphrogenes. Lineage (NCBI taxonomy): Bacteria > Pseudomonadati > Pseudomonadota > Gammaproteobacteria > Vibrionales > Vibrionaceae > Vibrio > Vibrio aphrogenes. The sequence continues at coordinate 1,614,426 of NZ_AP018689.1, read as the reverse complement.
TGTGCTGATGGGACATTTATCACCCCTTGATGGGATCGGGCCAAGTGACATTGGCTTAGACTTATTGGATCGCCGTTTAAGTCAGGGTGATATTGAAGAAGTGATTTTGGCAACCAACCCAACGGTAGAAGGGGAAGCGACAGCGCACTATATTGCGGAGTTGTGTAAGGCCCATCAAGTCAATGCCAGCCGAATTGCTCATGGCGTTCCTATGGGAGGCGAGCTGGAGCTGGTGGATGGCACCACGTTATCGCACTCACTATTGGGACGTTTGAAACTGTAAGTTATATTTCAAACAATAATTTATATTTCAAATAATAAGTTAAACTCGAAACTTGATAAAGGTATTGATGATTCGACCCGATATTAAGTTTCGATTTTTGCTTAGGTCATCTTTTCTAAATCAGAAATAATCACGAGTGCTTCAGCATTAGAATGACCACAAATGGCTTTCTCTGCCTTAAATGCATGGCAGACGGCTGGGCGTTCAGGTTGACCAAATAACTGACATAAGTTGTCTTGATTCAATTGAATGCAACGCACACCAGCGGGTTTACCATTAGGCATACCTGGGATCGGTGATGAAATACTGGGGGCAATACAACAGGCTCCACAACCTAATCGGCATTCCATAAACTATTCCTCTACCTTTATATGCGCGAAAATTGGCCGCAGAGTGTAGCAAAATACCCTTTCAAAAAGTAGCATAACTTGAATTTCATTCAGAATGGGCGTATAAAGCGCAACCTATATTGAGTATTGGTTCCATTTATTTTTAAGTAGGCAGGTTATGACAATTCCATTTTGGCAAGCAAAGACATTACAACAAATGAGCGAGCAGGAATGGGAGTCTCTATGTGATGGTTGTGGTAAATGTTGCCTACATAAACTCATGGACGAAGACAGCGATGAGGTATATTACACCAATGTTGCCTGTAGCTGGCTGAATAGTAAAACCTGCAGCTGTAAAGATTACCCAAACCGCTTTCAATCTGGTGAAGAATGTTTAAAGCTGACTCGTGATAAAATTGAAGAGTTTAATTGGTTACCAGAGACATGTTCTTATCGCTTATTAGCCGAAGGGCAAACATTACCACAATGGCACCCGTTGATTACCGGCTCGAAATCTGCGATGCACGCCGCCGGAGAAAGTGTGCGCAATAAAGTCGTTTATGAAATCGATGTCGTGGATTGGGAAGATCACATTTTGAACCACCCACATCGTAGATAAGTGAGATGAAGCTGGATAAGGGCTTGTCCGTTATGTGAGTGCCTTTTTACGCCGATATCATTTTCTGTTATGACAATTTGCCGCCACTTTGTTGCCTATTTAATGGTAACAAAGTGGCTTTTTTAATGGTGATAAAAAATGATGGTAGAAAGAGTGGGAGTAAGAAGATCGTTGAGAGGTTTTAAAACAGGACACCATTTTAAGTGACCAGTGGATAAATAAGCGCACCGTGTGTTTTATCTGCGTGCTTAATTTACAGCGGTCAGCTAACTAAATGATTTTCAATCTATTCGAGTAATAAAGGTTTGCTCATCATCGACAAAAGCCACAAAGCCGCCGTGATAGATAAACACCCGACCACGCCCCTCAACGAGACAGGCAAGCTGTGGGTTTAAATCTTCTTCATTGTCTTGGCTCTGAAAAGTACCGGTATCGGTGATCACGCCACGGAGTGGAGGCAAATATCCATAAGTACGCTTGGCTTGATCAATTAGGCTCAATTCGCTAGCAATAGAGAAGCAAGAAGGGATCGTACCGGCATCTTCAATAAAGAGAGTTTTCAGCTCTTCAAAAGCGGTAATCACCAGCCAGTCGATATCATTAACATGATGAATATACATTGATTTTCTCGGTAATTCTGATGCGGAGATTCTATCATTATTAGCGATAGAGCGTAGTAGAAATTTAAGTAATCACAACTGAGACTAAGTATTAAAGGGAGTCATTTTGTGCCTGATTCGGATATCTGCGAGTAGCTTAAAATGAGTTTTCCCTCAAAAAGGATTTAGTGTAATCAATCCCATCCCCGCTTCCCCTTATAAACTATTATTGTCAGTGTGTAGTGGTACAGTGACACCATTTGCCAAGGGGAAGCTTTAGTTGCAGCTAAAGTCTTACCCGAAACAGGTCGAACGATAGGGATAATTTTCCATACTAAAGTTCAAGGCTTCAACATACTTTCGCTGATCTGATAGAAAGAGTTCCCTAAATCACAATTGTCCAAACACCTGTTACAACGAATAATCGACTGTGTAGTCACTATGGTGGCTGACGGTGTAAAGGAGTAGGGTTCACTTGTAGGGTAGAGAACTGCTTAGTTACACAAAGGTAGAATAGAGACAACGCCCTGCTTAATATTATCAGCAGGGCGTTTTTTATTTACTCACAACGAGTTGGGGCTGCGCGGGTGGACATTGCCTTATAGGCTTGTTGCTGGTTTTCTTTTTTCACATAGCGAACTGGTGGCGCTAAAACGTGTAATTGATAGTCGCTGTGATTGAGTTCTGGAGTGGCTACCGGAGTCACAATCATTACCTTTAGCTTAGGGTTCAGCTTGTTAATTTGTGCAGCGGTGCCTAAGCCACCTTCAGTATGAAACTTTCCTGCAATATGTAAGACTGTGGTATGTGGGTGCTGCTCAAGGTAATCAACGATGGTTTCTGCCATTGTGGCATCCCAAGTTAATTGAGAGGCATACATATTGATATGTTGGCTTGGTTCCCCATGGTGCATCGAGGCCATGAATTTTTGTTTATAGGCTGAGTCACTGATGTCGATATTAGCTGCTACAGAATGGCGGGTTGAAGCATCAAGTTTATCTAAGTAACCCAATCCTTGCTGAGCAATACAACGAATGATGGGTTTGGGAGCATTGGCTGCGAGTACATCAATATTCGACGCTTTAGCCACTTCAATTAAAGGGCGATAATCACTTTCATAATTGGGCCAAGCTTGTCCTTGTTGAATTAAGGTTTGCTCGCCGATCTCACCATGCAAATATTCATCGACGATAGGTTGCGCATCACGGCTAAATTGTTCCATCGACAAAGCAACGGGATGACTGCTGTTTGTGATTAATTGCTGCAAAGCTTGGGTCTGGAAGCGATGAATCCCCGCGTGTGTATGCCATTCACCAATCAAGATAACATCGGCTTGCTGTGCTTCTGTCACCCATTGTGATAATTCAAGTGGCTGATTCTGTGGGGTATAGAGTTGATAGTCGTAAAAAGTGTTCACTGAATCTGGCTCAGATGGGGTATTGAGCGTGCTGCAACCACTTAGCAATGCTGTGGCAGATAATAAGGCTGTTAGAGGTAAAGAAGTCGAAAGATTAACCATAATGTTCTCCGTGTAGGCGCTTATAGTAAAACGTTGGAGCAAATGATTCAATGCAATTGATAATTATTTTCATTAAAAATCTGTTTGCTGATTAATTGCACAATAACGTGATAATAAGTATGAAAAAAGTATTAAAGGCAACGTAAAATATAGGCTTCAAAAAGGAAGCTTATAATGAAAAAGTGGTCACTTATCCCTTATATGTTGTCTCCGTTACTGGCGTTACCCAGTTTCGCAATGGCAAGCCCTAATACTCAAATTGATTCATTTTCTAAAGCCAAGCGCTTGCTGATGGAAAAGGTTTACAATCAACCCTCTATGCGTAACACCGTGTATTGTGACGCCCAATTTGACGCGAAGAAAAATATCACCTTGCCCGCAGGTTTTGACGATCGTTTATATACCAAACGTTCAAAACGAGTGGAGTTTGAACATATTGTACCTGCTGAGAACTTTGGTCGTGCTTTTGTTGAGTGGCGAGAAGGGGATGCACAATGTGTGAGTAGTAAAGGCAAATCTTATAAAGGCCGGAAGTGTGCCGATAAAGTCAGCCACGAATATCGATTAATGCAAGCGGATGGTTATAACTTATTTGCAGCGATTGGCAGTGTGAATGCCTACCGCTCAAATTATAATTTTCAGATGCTTTCAGGCACTCAATCGGATTTTGGTAGCTGTGATTTTCATGTCGATGAGCGCAAAGCACAACCACCAGAAAAGGCTCGAGGTTTAATTGCTCGAACCTATTTGTACTTTGATGTGACCTACCCTAAGTTTCGCTTGAGTAAACAGCAAAAACAATTGTTTACCGCATGGGACAAACAATATCCGGTCAGTGATTTTGAATGTCAAAAAGCGAAAATTGTGCAAAGTTACCAGCACAACGATAACCCGATTTTAGCGGCACGTTGCGCGGCAAAATAATGTTATCCATCCGTGTTATTTGGCACTCTTTGCGCTAGTTATCCTCAGTGAGGCTAGTTAATGCGGATTTCTTATATACTCTCAACATGAAATCGGCTTCACATTGAAATTGTGGTGTAGATTTCAGTTGTTTCCGCATTGCCTCGGTTGCTTTCCAAGCGAACGGCGTCATTTGTAATAAGTCATCCGCCTGCTCTCCACTCATTGTCATGGTGTAGTGGAGTTTGTCGGCCTGTATCAATTCAAACCCTTCAATCTCTTCAGGGGTTTCATCATGCAAGCGAACGTCTTGATAAACCAATTCACGTAGTTGGTAAAGATGACGTGCTGCTGGCGTAACCGTAATAACGCAACCATTTTCTGTAGTGACTCGTTGTAGCTCTGAGTGATGACAGGGTGCGTATATACGTAAAATGGTATCTAAACTTTGATCCGCAAACGGGAGTCGGTGACTGGAGGCGACGCAAAATTGTAAATCATCACGAGCGTAGCGTTTGGCAGCATAGCGAATGGCGACTTTTGAAATGTCCAAACCATAACAGGTTGCGTTGGGGCTGCGCTGTTGGAGTTGCTGGGCGATAAAATCAGTGTAGTAGCCCTCACCACAGCCGATATCAAGGAGCTGGGGAGAGGCGACTAAGCTATGCTCAACACAAAGTGTGGCTACCGCTTCACGCATTTGATGGTAATGATTCGAATCTAAAAAGCGGCGTCGCGCTTGCATCATTTCTGCATTGTCACCGGGTTGTTTTGAACGCTTATGCTGAACCGGCATTAAATTAACATAGCCTTCTTTAGCACGATCAAATTGATGATTATGGTCACATTGATAGCCACTTGAGGTGACTGTGAGAGTGTGATGGCAAAGAGGGCATTGATAAGTCATACGGCTTTTAATCTTATTGTTAATTGGGCTGTGAAGTATGGCATGGAGTATATGATGAAAAAAGGACTAGGTTGAAAAAGATCCTAGCCCTTAGTTTTGAGCGTCTATATAGGTATTAAGCTTGCAAACCTATCTTAGTACTGAGTAAATAGCTTTCACCTGGCTCAAGAGTATGGCCAGTTTCAAGGCTTTCGGCATATAAGGTTGACTCGACACATACCATATTGCGGTAGGCTTCATCTTTCATATCAACCATACCATGGGTAAGCTCCCATGGGTTCCAAATCACGGCCGCATTATCACCGCTATTTTCCACACAAATGGTGCGTTGATGGCTGGGATCTGAAATGCAAATTTGTTGTGTTGGATGAGTATAAACACGATCAACACCGGCTGTGATATTTAATGTTGTGCCACCGAGACAAATTTTATCCGCCTGTAATTTATCAATATAGTGATCACCCATACCAGTAATTTGCGTTTCTAAGATATTCGCAATATTGAAATAGCTATGAAGAGCACCTGAGAAGGTCCACGCATGGTCATCGGTATTTTTAATGCGTAAAGTCGTCGTTAATTGCTCGGCAACTTCAATATCTAAAAAAACTTCAAATTGATGAGGCCAAATCGCGAGCGTTTCTTGTGAGAGAGGCAGGGCGATGCGTACCATAGCGCCGTGTTCATTTTCTCTATGCTCTACGAGTGACCATTGAGTGGTTCGTGCAAAGCCATGTGAAGGCGTGCCTATACGCGCAAACCAAGGCCAACAAACCGGAATACCGCCGCGGATCGGAGTGATTGCATCGAAAATAGCGTCTTCGCTAGTCCAAATAAGATCTTGCTCACCTTGTGGTTTGAATGAAATGACATGACCACCAAATAGAGAAATTGCAGCTTCGGCTTTAGGGTGTTGAATGTGGATGATTTTAAGCTGATCTTTTTGAGTAATCGTGATGTAGTCAGAGAGAGTACTGATGATAGGTAAATGGGTTAGCTTCATGGAATGGGTTCCTAGTTTCTGGTCCCTAGTTTCTAGGAAAAGAAGATTTCCTGAAAAAGGGAGTCATCAAAATCATAACTATAGTCAGTAAAGCAAATAGCTTCAGTGAAAACCCAGGGACTAGGGACTAGCCACCCAGGAACTATCAACAAAAAAGGCGACACTATGGCCGCCTTTTGTCACTTATCTTCTAAAAGAAGACCTTTCAAAGAAAGTCTGTGCTAATGCTTACTTAGAGATGTGAGCGATTAGGTCAAGAACTTTGTTTGAGTAACCGATTTCGTTGTCGTACCAAGATACAACTTTAACGAATTTGTCGTTTAGTGCGATACCAGCTTTAGCATCAAATACTGAAGTGTTAGTTTCGCCGATGAAGTCTTGAGAAACAACTGCATCTTCAGTGTAACCAAGAACGCCCGCTAGTTCATTTTCAGAAGCGCGTTTCATTTCTGCACAGATGTCAGCGTAAGAAGCAGCGTTAGATAGGTTAACTGTTAGGTCAACAACTGAAACGTTAGCAGTTGGTACGCGGAAAGCCATACCAGTTAGTTTGCCTTGTACTTCAGGAAGTACAACGCCTACCGCTTTAGCAGCACCAGTTGAAGATGGGATGATGTTTTGAGAAGCACCACGGCCACCACGCCAGTCTTTCATAGAAGGACCATCTACAGTTTTTTGAGTTGCTGTAGTTGCGTGAACAGTAGTCATAAGACCAGATTCGATGCCCCACTTGTCGTTAAGAACTTTAGCGATTGGCGCTAGGCAGTTAGTAGTACAAGAAGCGTTAGAAACGATGTCTTGACCAGCGTAAGTTTCGTGGTTTACGCCCATAACGAACATTGGAGTTGCGTCTTTAGAAGGACCAGTTAGAACTACTTTTTTAGCACCTGCAGTGATGTGTTTACGTGCAGTTTCGTCAGTTAGGAAGATACCAGTTGCTTCTGCAACGACATCAACATTGATTTCGTTCCATTTTAGATCTTCTGGGTTACGTTCTGCAGTTACACGTACAGTTTTACCGTTAACGATTAGGTTACCGTCTTTAACTTCAACAGTGCCGTTGAAACGACCGTGAGTTGAATCGTACTTAAGCATGTATGCCATGTACTCAACGTCGATTAGGTCGTTGATACCAACAACTTCGATGTTGTCACGCTCAACAGAAGCACGGAAAACGAAACGTCCAATACGGCCAAAACCGTTAATACCTACTTTGATAGTCATTGTAGTTGCTCCACAACTTAATTTTCAGATTAAAGATAACTGGTAGTAAAATTACAAAACCCAGTCAGTGACTGCAAGGCATAATCGGCTTTTACTTGTTTAAAGTCAAAAAAAAGAGTTACTTTCTTCCAAAACCGGCAAAATCGATTAATTTGCGCCCAATAAGTGACTGTTTCACTTTGCTAATACTACAAGCTTGTACATATCCTGCATGTTCAGACATGAATCATAGCTTAACGTGATTCACATCACCATTTCAAATCGTTGGAAAGTATGTGCCACATTGTAGTCAATACGCAAGTTTTTCTTATCCATATTCAGTGATAAACTTTTCCACTATAAAATGACGACAATAAAACAGAGACTGGACTATCAGTTTAATTCTCTGGTTATTGACTTCAATCTCTTCAATGTTGAATATCAGCCGCAATAAAACGATAACCTTAATCAAATGGAGTAGCTCTAGTGAAGAAAACGGATAAAGAATGGAAGGCAAGTCTGAGCGAAGAGCAATACCGTGTTTGTCGCTTAGGGGGAACTGAAGCGCCGTATTCGGGAACGTTACTTCATAATAAAGACACCGGCATTTATCAATGTACCTGTTGTCAGGCTGATTTGTTTTCATCCGAGAGTAAGTTTGATTCTGGTTGTGGGTGGCCCAGTTTTGATAAGCCGATCTCTGATGAGGCGGTGCGTTATTTGGAAGACCGGAGTCATGGCATGGTTCGTACAGAAGTTCGCTGCGCTCAATGTGATAGCCACTTAGGTCATGTTTTTTTAGATGGTCCTCAAGAGACGACTGGCCAACGTTTTTGTGTTAACTCAGTATCGCTAGTCTTTAATCAATAAATGATAAATCGACAAACGTTCAATCAAAGTGCCAATATATAACAGTATAAAAGTACTAATACATAAGCTATCAATACTCACTGTCACGGCGTGTCGTGATATCAAATTTAGTCTCATCAAGGAAAATTAAAGATGAATGTAGAACAATTGCTGGCCGCCATGACACCGGAAGTTTACCAACGTTTAAATTATGCGATTGAGACCGGTCGTTGGTTAGATGGCACTCCAATTAGTCAAGAGCAGCGTGATGCCTGTATGCAAGCGGTGATGTTGTACCAATCAAAGCATAACGTTGATGCGCAACACATGACGGTGGCAGCTGGTGGAGAAGTGTCGTTTAAATCTAAAGCAGAGCTGAAAAAGCAGTTTGCAGAACCTAATGAAGCCGATATTGTGAGAATGAAGGTGGATAATTAGTTCCTAGTTTTGAAAGGCACGGGGCTTGTTTCTCGGGCGCTTTGCTTCTCGTTGCTCGAACTATCTTTTCCGAGCAACGAGTAACGAGAATTCAAGTAACGCTTAAATACTCATCTCTCCACGCAAAACTTGTTTCATTTGCGCTTTGACTTCTTCGTAGCTTAAATTTTTACTTAATAAATAATGCAGTTTTGCCAGAGCGGCTTCATGGGTCATGTCATAACCACTGATCACTCCTGCTTCAGCCAGAGAAACGCCAGTCGCATAGCCATCCATATTTACTTTGCCTGTTAAACATTGCGTTAAGTTCACCACGATCACGCCACGTTCCGACGCTTCTTTTAAGTGAGCAAGCATATCTTTATTTTGTGGCGCATTACCCACACCAAATGTCAGCAGAATCATCGCATTGACCGGTTGAAGCAAGGTATTACGAATCACTTCGTGAGAAATACCTGGGTACATAGTGATCACGCCAATCGGTTGTGGGGTGATGTTGTGTACCTTAAATTCGCCTTGTGGTTTTTTATTAATCAGATCCGGATTGCTCACTTGGATGTTGATTCCCGCTTCTAATAAATGCGGTAGATTCGGCGAAGTGAAAGCATTAAAGCCATCAGCACGCGATTTGGTGCTGCGGTTACCACGCATTAATTGGTTATTGAAGAATAAGGTTACTTCATTAATCGGGTAGTTTGCCGCAATATGCAAAGCATTAAGCAGGTTAGCTTGACCGTCTGAACGTAATTCCGCTAAAGGAATTTGTGAGCCAGTGACAATCACAGGTTTGCTTAAGTTTTCAAACATAAATGATAAAGCCGACGCCGTGTAGGCCATAGTATCGGTACCATGCAGGATCACAAAACCATCGTATTTGTCATAATTGGCTTTAATGTCATCGGCGATATGTTGCCAATCATTAGGCGTCATATCCGATGAATCCATTAAGGGCGAATACTCATGAACCGTAAACAGTGGCATTTCTTCACGATGGAACTCAGGCATCGCTTCAAGTTGTTGGGTCATGAAACCATCTGCTGGAATGTAACCATGAGATGAACGTTTCATCCCAATCGTGCCGCCAGTGTAGGCAATATAGATGTGTTTTCTTGTCATAATAAGATTAATGTACTTGGGAACAGAGACCGCGATTATAGCGATAAATAACAATAAAAGGAAAAGGATAGCAGATTGAATATGAGGGAAATAAAAAAGCCAACGAGCGTGTCGTTGGCTTGAATCAATAGGATGGGTGTTTTACTGGTTAACTAGAGAGTCTGGCAATTTAAGCAAAACGCATAATAACCTTTAGGGTCATTAAAGCGATTGAGTAAGTCAGCACTTTGGACCATTTGTGTCGCGGCTGGTTTTAACGCATCAGGTAAGTATTGCTCAATGTGAGCGCCAAGAGAGGCATCCACCGTACTGAACAAATCTTGTAATAATTGCTGAGTTGGCGTGAGTGATTTATCTACCCACTTGAGTTGATAATCAGACACTTTTGCCAGTTTGGCCGCGGCGGCCACAGCATCATCAAAGTCACCGAGTTGATCGACTAAACCATGATTTAAGGCATCTTGTCCTGTCCAAACACGACCTTGAGCTACTTTATCAACCGCTTCTGTTGTCATGTCTCTATTGGCTCCAACTAATGAGATAAAGCGATGATACCCATGTTCAATCCCCATTTGCATCGCCTCAGATGCGCCTTTAGATAAACCATTGGTAATACCAACACCGGAGAATGGGCTAGTACCAATACCATCGGTGTGAACGCCCAGTTGATTTAAACCTTTTTCAAAGGTCGTAATGACGCCAAAAATACCAATTGAACCGGTTAAGGTTGTCGGCTGCGCAATGATTCTATCTGCGCTCATTGAAATCCAATAGCCTCCAGAGGCGGCTAGACTCGACATAGACACCACGACAGGTTTGCCCGCTTGCTTGAGCGCTTCGACTTCATGACGAATCACTTCTGAAGCAAAGGCGCTGCCTCCTGGGCTATCGACACGCAAGACTACCGCTTTCACATGCTCATCTAAGCGAGCTTGACGTAATAAGCGCGCAGTAGAATCTCCGCCAATACTGCCTTTGGGTTGGTCACCATCTAAAATGGTGCCACTGGCGACTACGATTGCAATATCGTTGGTTGTATTGGTGATTGGCTGAGACAAAGAGTGTTTATATTGATAATAACTGATGCCGTTGTAACCCTTACTCTCAGTACCGCCAAATTGGTTGCGTAGGAAGGTGGTCACTTGTTGGCGAGTCATGAGGCTATCGACCAAACCGACTTGTTTTGACAACGTGGCGAGATCACCATCTACCGCTTTCATTTGTGCCAAAAATTGCTCCATGGTTGGCGATAATACTTTGCCATCAATGTTACGGTTATGGGCAACGTCATCGACATAAGCTCCCCAGAGTTGAGTAAGCCAAGCGGTAGCCGATTCTTTTGCCGCAGGTGACATATCATTTCTAATGAAAGGTTCGACGGCCGATTTGTAAGTACCTACTCGGAAAATATGCGTTGAGACGTTCATTTTTTCGAGAAGATCTTTGAAATACAAATTATAGGCACTGTAGCCTTTGAGTAATACTGCGCCATCAGGGGAGAGCATGATTTGATTTGCGTAACTGGCTAAATAATATTGGCTTTGATTGTAAAAATCGCCATAAGCATAAATCGGTTTTCCGCTCGCTTTAAATTCGCTGATCGCTTTACCAATATAACGCAACTTAGTGAGGTTGGTTTCAGGCATTTGCTTGAGATTAAGAACGAGCCCGGTGATCGAAGGATCGACAGAGGCTGCGCGAATGGTGGTGACAATGTCGTACAACACGTTTTCTTTCGGTAGGTCTTTATCAAATACCGAGCTGGAGACGGAATCTAATGGGTTGACATAAGAGCGTTGTTCAACAATGGGGCCTTCTAAATTAAGGATCAGCGCTGATTTTGTATCCACGGCTTCATCGGAGGAGGTGGTGGATTGAGGAAAGAATGAGAAGTAAGCGAAGACTAAAAGCGCTAAAAAGGCGATGTTCAATAAGGCGACACGAAGAAAGCTAATCAACTTCCATATCCCTCTGAACATTTTCGCGATAAAGCAAAACAGTTTTTTCATATCTTTTATCCAGTTAAACGTGTGTATCTCTAATTGAGTAGCAAGAGAAGCATAATGCATTTAAGCAAATGTAACATAAGCTTGTGGCAGAAGGGTAAATCTGTCAGCGTTAAATATAAGCTTTTCATCCCTTTTTTCTATTTATGCTGCGTAAACGAAATATCGATATGAAAATTGGAACTAGGTTGCAAAAATGTAAACAGATGTTTGAGTCCTTGATTGGCAAGTTATATTCTGGTCGGACCATATACAATAATTATTAGCCGAAAAGGTAAGATATGTACCCACATTTATTAGCGCCACTCGACTTAGGTTTCACCCAATTACGCAACCGTGTTTTGATGGGTTCCATGCACACTGGCTTGGAAGAAGAACGTGGTGAGCTCAAAAAATTAGCCGCCTTTTATGAAGAAAGAGCAAGAGGTGGGGTTGGGCTCATTGTTACTGGTGGCTTTTCGCCTAATTTACGTGGACGTCTCACGCCTTTTAGCGCCCAATTAAGTACCTCATCTCATGCTAAAAAGCACCGAGTAGTCACGCAAGCGGTACATAAACATGGCGGTAAAATCGCGCTACAAATCTTACATGCGGGTCGTTATGCTTTTCATCCGTTTGCCCAAAGCGCCAGTGCGACGCGTGCGCCTATTGCTAAATTTACCCCGAGTAAAATGAGTGAGCGGCAAATACTCAATACAGTGAAAGATTTTGCAAATACCGCCAAGTTAGCCCAATCGGCAGGTTACGATGGGGTAGAAATCATGGGCTCTGAAGGGTATTTGATTAATCAGTTTATTTGTCAACGCACCAATCAGCGCAGTGATAAATGGGGGGGCAGCTATCAAAATCGCATCCGCTTTGCGTTGAATATCGTGAAGTCTATCCGGCAACAAGTCGGCACCGAGTTTATTATCATTTTCCGTCTCTCCATGCTGGATTTAGTCGAGCAAGGCAGCACTTTTGATGAAGTTGTTGAGTTAGCAAAATCACTTGAGCAAGTCGGCGTCACGTTAATTAATACCGGTATTGGTTGGCACGAGGCGAGGGTTCCCACCATTGCAACACAAGTTCCTCGTGCCGCTTTTAGTTGGGTTACCGAAAAAGTGAAGCCTCATTTATCTATTCCGGTGATTACTTGTAACCGTATTAATACTCCCGAAGTTGCAGAAGATATTCTCGCAAAAGGGCATGCCGATATGGTGTCAATGGCGCGTCCTTTTCTTGCCGACCCTGAGTTTGTCAATAAAGCGGCGCAGCAACAATCGAAACTGATTAATACCTGCATTGGTTGTAACCAGGCGTGTTTAGACAATGTTTTTAAAGGTAAGCAAGCCAGTTGTTTGGTAAACCCAAGAGCGTGCAGTGAAACCGAAATGATCATTCAACCTACAGATAGGCAGAAAAAAGTGGCGGTGGTTGGCGCAGGTCCTGCGGGGTTAGCATGCGCTACCATTGCGGCTGAACGTGGTCACATGGTTGATTTGTTTGAAAAGAGCGATCGAATTGGTGGGCAATTCCGTTTGGCTATGCAAATACCCGGCAAAGAGGAATTTCGCGAAACTATTCGTTATTTTGCTAATCGTATTGAACAAACAGGAGTGAATCTCAAGTTAGAAACTGAAGCCACTTTTGATGTGTTAGCGCAATACGATGAGGTGGTGATGGCAACGGGAGTGAAGCCAAGACAGTTGAAGCTGGAAGGTCTACAAGGTAATGACAAGGTGATTGATTATCAAACCTTGATCCGTGAAAAAAGCGCATTAGGTCAGAGTGTTGCCATTATTGGTGCTGGCGGTATTGGGGTAGATGTCGCCAGTATGATCACCGAGCCGGAGGCGCACGATATTAATGATTGGTTAGAAGAGTGGGGAATTGACCAAAATTTACAACAAGCGGGTGGATTAATGCCAATGCCAGATATGTCCAGTGATAAACAAGTTTGGCTAATGCAACGGCGTAAGGGCTCGGTGGGAAAAGGGCCGGGTAAAACCACAGGATGGATACATCGCGCGACATTAAAAAAACGAGGCGTACATTTAATCGGCGGCGTCAGTTATCAACGAGTCAGTGAACAAGGTTTACACATTAAACTGAATGACCAAGAAAGGTTATTAGAAGTCGATAACATCATCATTTGTGCTGGGCAAGAGTCAGTACGGCCTTTTGAAGAACGCTGGGACAGCATCAAAGATAAATTGCATATTATTGGCGGTGCTGATGTGGCGGGTGAATTGGATGCGGTACGTGCCATTCGTCAAGGAACCCAAGTTGCGATGTCTATTTAGGAGCGAGGTTTATTTAATAACAATATCTATTTACAGTCGCGAGGTTAATGTCGTCATTATCTCAATATAACCGACATGAATTTTCTGAAATTTCAATGAGAGTCATAGTCAATATTATTTTATTTGATTATGATTCTCATTGGTCTTTTAAGCGTTAGGGATAGTTATGCAAGCATTGGATTTGTTATTAGAACGCCGCTCTCTTGCCAATTTAGTCGCACCGGCACCAGAAGGTAAGGTATTAGAGAATATTATTAAAGCTGGCTTGCGAGCGCCTGATCATGGCAGTTTGACTCCGTGGCGTTTCGTGATTGCTCAAGGTGAAGGGTTAAAGAAACTGGCTGATATATTGGTTGATGCTGCACAAGCTAACCAAAGTGATGAAGCCGTAATTGAGAAATTAAAAAAAGCACCGTTTCGTGCGCCGATGGTGATCACTGTGATCGCCAAAGTCACCTCCCATGAAAAAGTCCCAGCGCTAGAGCAATATTTATCTGCAGGATGCGCCGCTCAAGCAATGCAAATGGCTGCGGTTGCTCAAGGATTTCAGGGCTTTTGGCGCTCCGGTGAATGGATGTTCCACCAAGAAGTTCACCAAGCTTTTGGTCTTGCCGAACAAGATCAAATCGTTGGCTTTTTATACCTTGGTACGCCAGGGTGTTCGCCAATGAAAGTACCAGAAAGAAAAATCAGTGATTATGTGTCTTTTCTTTAGCAAAAAATAACTGTATAAATTAACAGGTTAAATGATTTTAAAAGGTAACATAGAGATGTTGCCTTTTCTTTTTGTTATTTGAACTGCTATTTGAGATTGCTGTGCGTTTATTTATTGCTGAAAAACCAAGTCTAGGGCGAGCCATCGCGGCTGCGCTGCCAAAACCCCATAAAAATGAACAAGGTTATATCCGCTGTGCTAATGGCGATGTGGTGACTTGGTGCATCGGACATTTACTCGAACAGGTAGAACCTGACGCTTATGACCCGCGCTATAAAAAATGGAATATGGCCGATTTGCCTATCTTGCCGCAGCAATGGCAACTTAGACCACGGGCTGCGGCTAAAAAACAGCTTTCCGTGATCAAGCAGTTATTGAAACAAAAGCCAGATTTAATCAATGCCGGAGACCCAGATCGGGAGGGCCAATTGCTGGTGGATGAAGTCATTGATTACCTCAAAGCGACCAAGGCGCAGAAGCAAGCGACACAACGTTTATTGGTCAATGATTTAAATTTACCGGCAGTCAAACGTGCGTTGACCCACATGCGGTCGAATCAAGAGTTTATTCCGCTTTCCGTCTCGGCTTTGGCGCGTTCGCGTGCCGATTGGTTGTATGGCATGAACATGTCTCGCGCTTATACTTTATTGGGTCAGCAAGCCGGTTATCAGGGAGTGTTGTCGGTAGGGCGAGTGCAAACACCGGTTTTGGGCTTAGTGGTTAGACGTGATGAAGAGATCGAAAACTTTGTCCCACGAGATTATTTTACGCTACATGCTTTGATTCCCTATCAACAGGGTAATGACGCTTTTGATATTCGCGCCAAATGGAAACCAAGTGAAGCGATTAAGCCTTGGCAAGATGAAGAAGGGCGCGTGCTTAACCGTAAGTTGGTGGAGAATGTTGCCCGCCGTATTCAAGGCCAGCCTGCTATTGTGAAAGACTCAGAACAAAAGCAAACCAAGCAATCTCCACCATTACCTTATTCCTTATCTGCGTTACAAATTGATGCTGCGCGTCGTTTCCAAATGAGTGCGCAAGATGTGCTGAATGTGTGTCAGTCCTTGTATGAAAAACATAAACTGATCACTTATCCGCGCTCCGATAGCCGTTATTTACCCAAAGAACATTTCGCTCAAGCCAAGAGTGTGACGGAAGCCATTGCTAATAATGAGGCTCACTTACAAAAAGCGGTGGCTGAGGCGGATTTATCGTTGAAATCCAAAGCGTGGAATGATGCTAAAGTCGATGCGCATCATGCGATCATTCCGACACCTAAAAAAATGGCCGCCAATGGATTATCTGGTCAGGAAATGAAAATTTATCAGCTGATTGCTCGCCAATATTTGATGCAGTTCTATCCTGCTGCGGTATATGCCGAATCGAAATTAGAATTTGATATTGCTGGGGGATGTTTTATTGCCAAAGCGCGAGTATTGGTCAGCTTAGGCTGGAAAACGTTAAGCAATAGTAAAACGACAAACAACAGTAAAACGCTAAACAACAAAGCGACCGTGGTTGATGAAGATGATTTGGATCCGGTTCCAGCATTGGCGATCGGAGAAAGTTTGCTGTGTCGAGAAGGACAAATCAAAGATCATAAAACCGAGCCACCACGCCACTTTACTGAATCCACCTTATTGCAGGCGATGACGGGGATAGCGCGCTTTGTTGCCGATAAAAACTTGAAAAAAATCTTAAGAGAGACAGACGGCTTAGGAACAGAAGCGACACGTGCCGGCATTTTAGATACGCTGTTTAAAAGACAATTGCTGCTCCGTGATGGCCGTTTTATAAAAGGCAGTGAGGCAGGTAGAGGGCTGATCCATGCGCTGCCAGAAGAATCGACGTATCCTGATATGACCGCTCATTGGGAGCACCAATTACAAGCGATGGCGGAAAAGAAACAAAGCTATAGCCCATTTATGAGTACTCTTGAGCAACAAATCTCCGGTTTGATCGAGCAGGTGCAAAGCGGTGGTGTCCCTGAGGCTCTACGTCATCTACCTAAAGTAGACGGCAACAAAAAGTGGAAACGTAAAAAAGTGAGAAAAAAATAGGGACACACTCACTGGTGTCCCTACGGTTTATTCTCATTTTAAGGTTGTGCTATTGAGTCGGTTCTTGTGGCGTGCTCTGGTGGTGTATTACTGGCCTGCAGAGCATGTAAAACAAAAGGTACGGAATCGCGCAAAGACACATTCACTGTTTCAGAATGACTCATTTGAGGATAGGTACGAATTAGCGTTTGCGTACCTGAATTAGAGGCCGTTTTAGCAAAGATTTGCTGCATCACTGTTGGTACATTGACATCATTGAGGCCAATGCCGATGAAAACCGGATGATTGATTTTCAAAGTGGGATACGCCATTTTTTCAAGCTCTGATTCTAATAGGGTCTCAATATTAGGGAGTAAGCTATTACTCGCATTCAGTCCTTTTTCCATCACTAAAGCCGTTAAATCACCAATGCATAATTGACGAGCATATTGGATATTTTGTGCCGCCAATGGTTGGAAATAGTCTTCAGGTTTGAGTGTTTTATCTTGATCGGCTGCCGAAAGATAGATGTACATTGCATAAGGCAGCTTTGGATCGCCACCTTCTATTTTATGAGTACTATTAAATACTTGCGCAGCCGACATTCCCGGTTTGAAATAAGGTGTCCCCGTTAATACAGTTGCGACAATATTGAGTTCCGGTGCGTATTCAGGCTGATAACCCGCTGCAGAAAAGGCCGCATGTGCGCCTTGAGATTGGCCGACAATGATCATTTTATTATTCAGCGGAAATTGACTAAGAGCTGCACGGGCACCATCTAACACACTCCAAGCCTCAGCACGAGCATTGAGATAATGATGTAAACCGGAAGACCCTAAACCTGGATAGTCAGGGGCAACCACCGCAAAGCCCAGCGATAACCAAGTATTAAGATATTGTACATCACGAGGAGTGCGTGGGTTGAGTGAAGGAGCACATTGTGAGGCAACGCCAATCGTGCCATGCGCCCAAATCACAACAGGCCAGCCTTCTTTAGGCGCGGCACTTTTAGGGATAAACACCGCAGCGGTATCTTCTCTTTTAGTTTGACCATCAACACCACTGACTGAGGTGTAATGGATCTGATATTGTAGTGCCGCTTCACTTAATCCCAATGAAGAGGCTAAGGGCTCCTGAGCAACCAAAACCCCAGATGCGGTCTCGGTAGGATTAGAATCCAAAGCGGCATAAGAATTAAGAGAAAGACAAGATAACACCAATAAAGCAATTTTTAGCCACGGGCGGTGGATGGTTCTGAAATGAAACAAGGTCAATGATTTCATAAAGCTATTCTCTGGAGATGAGATTAAAAGTAATCAATCAGTTGAAAGGGGGCGTGATAATAAAGCGGTTTTAACCACGACCAAGTCAATTGAATGATCCATTCGTCCATAAATGTTAGCTTCAGTCTGCCGACTCAACTCCAATACAAGCACTTAAAAATGTGGGTAAATATCGATGGCTAATATCAATTTTGAATAGGCGTGAATGAATAAAGCCTAGCATTCACAACAATGATATTACTCAGTTAATTATTGCGCACAATATATACATTGCCGGATTTACATAAATTTTAACTTGGTCATCATTATGTTAATAGCGGGTTGCAAATTGGTAGTTATTTAAATCGTCAATAAAGCTGGTTTTCTCTTGGGAAAAAACACCATATTGGCTTACTTTAAGGTAAAGTAGCGCAGAGTTTTTAGGAAAATTAAGGATAAACATGAGCATTATTTTAGAGTGTATTCGTACAGTTGGGCGGGGAGAAAGAGGAAGGAAGCCGCTAACTGAAGCGCAAGCATTTGCTGTGATGGATGCCTATTTGACGAGCCAAGAAACACACAATGGCGAAATTGGTGATGATCAAATGGCGATGTTACTAATGTTGATCCGAGTGCAAAATGAAACTCAGCAAGAAATAGCCGGTTTTGTGAAAGCTTTCCAATCTCGTGTGCCAACTATTGGGGCAGATATAGATTGGCCTTGTTATGCGGGTAAGCGAGCGGGTGATGAGGCTTTATCATTTCCTTGGCATGGATTGGCGGCAAAGATTTTATCTCTTAATGGTTACAAGGTGTTATTGCATGGCTATAAAGAAGCCAATAATGGCCGGGTGCACATTGAAGATCATTTGGAGCAACTAGAGATTCCCCTTGCTGACACGCCGGAGCAGGCTAAACAATTATTAGAGCGTCACCATATTGCTTATTTACCATTGCAGGCTTTTGCTCCGATAGCACAGACGATGATGGGATGGAAAGCTCGCTATGGTCTTCGTACACCAATCAATACGGTTGTGCGCGCGCTTAATCCTGGAGCCGCCAAGTTAGGGGTTCGTGGGAGCTTTCATCCCGGTTTTCAGCAATTGCATGCAGAGGTTGACCAAGTCATTGATCGAAAAAGTTTATCGGTAATTTCTTATAAAGGTCAAAATGGAGAATCAGAATATAACCCCAAAGTGAGCCAAACCGTTTGGTTGAGTAATCAAGATGGCGTGACCTCTTATTATTGGCCTGAAATGCTCAAAGAACATAGGTCATTTCCAGATTCTTTTTCTGCTTTTGCGGCTTCACAACAAGGCGCTCATATTGCCAGTATTGTCATTTCCAGCATGGCGGCTATTTTATTTGCAGCTCACCAAAATGAAGATTTAGCTCATGAGCAAGCTTGTGGTTTCTGGGAGCAATATTGCCGAGATCATTCGTAATGTATAAATGAGAAGTGTGAATAACGAGTGACACCTTGTAAGGCAAACTTGTTAAGCCAAGAAGTGAAAAGCCGCCAGTGAAGCGGCTTTTGGTTAGATCAATCAAGCGAAATTAGAATATTTGTTCGGAATGAATTACCTGAACTCCATGTTGAGTTAATTCGCCATAAAGCTGCTTAAGATTGCTTTCACTAGGGTTGACCGCCTTGGTGAGATCTTTGACAAAATAGGTGGTATACCCCAGCTCCGCGCCATCGATAGCGGTAAACTTTACACAAAAATCTGCCGCCAAACCCACCACATAAATATCACTTACTGAGTGCGATTTTAAATAATCATTCAAGTCAGTATAGGCATGGCTGTTATTGTCTTTAAAGCCACTGTAGCTGTCTACCAAAGGGTCAGTTCCCTTTTGGGTAATATGTTGAATGCGCGTCGTGTCTATGTGAGGGACAAATTCAGCACCCTGGGTATTTTGCACGCAATGATCTGGCCACAGAATTTGTTCGACACCGCTTAAAGTAGTGATATCAAAGGGCTGTTTATCTGGGTATTGACTGGCAAAGCTTCCATGGTTTTGTGGATGCCAATCTTGCGTTGCGACAATTAAATCAAACTTGGCTTGTAAAGCATTGATCGCTGGAATTAATTCTCTGCCACCTTGGACTGCTAAACTATGTACGTTTGGATCATCGCCTTCAACAAAGCTGTTTTGCATATCCACAATAATGAGTGCACTTTTGCTCGATAATGACAGTTGAGCGGTATGATTCCCCGTGTTCATCAGACTTATCCTTTGTCTTAAAATATCAAATGTCTTAAAAAATCAAACTATACCATTTGCGAATAATTTGTATATTCCAGATACGACAAAGCCCGCTAAAATTAGCGGGCTTTTAAAAGTGGTGGAGGGATAGGGATTTGAACCCTAGAGCCGCTATTAACGACTGCCGGTTTTCAAGACCGGTGCTTTCGACCACTCAGCCATCCCTCCAGACGCGGTAAATAATATATAGAGCTAAAAAATTTGTAAACCCTTAATTTCAATAGTTTGAATGAATTTTAAGCGGTTGAACCATAAAAGTCGTCTTTTTACCCAAAAGAGGATTTGAACCTCGATGTTGGCACCTCATACGCGGTGGGTGACGACGCTACCAAGCTGCGCTCACGATAATTTCAGCGAGCCTAAAAAGCAAAAAGGCGCTGTGAACTCACAACGCCTTTAAATAAATGGTCGGTATGAGAGGATTTGAACCTCGATATTGGCACCTCATGCGCAGTGGGTGACGATGCTACCAAGCTGCGCTTACAATAATTTCAGCGAGCCTAAAAAGCAAAAAGGCGCTGTGAACTCACAACGCCTTTAAATAAATGGTCGGTATGAGAGGATTTGAACCTCCGACCCCTGACACCCCATGACAGTGCGCTACCAAGCTGCGCTACATACCGATTTCGCTAATGTAAATCATCATTATAAATGTCGTCAATATCATTCAGAAGTGAGTGATATCGTTCGACTAAAAACTAATCACTTTGACGATAAAAACGTTTAAGCTCTGATAAACCTTGCAACACAATGGATAACTTAGGTTTGATATCTTCACTGCGTTTGTAGTTTTGATCGTAGACTTTATAGTTGCCAAATTTATCGACAACCGTTGTAGTATCGTCGGTAATGAGTGCAATATCATCGCTGTCTCCAGCCAATATCCATGGGCGAGGAGTACTATTAAATAAGTTTTTCCCACTACCAAAGTCATAAGGGTTGGAAGAGGACTGAAATAAATCCTGCATCAGTGTGGCCGATAAATCTAAATGACTGGTTTTATGTTGAAATAACTCTGGTGCTTTTCCTGGCCAGTGAATGACCATTGGCACTTGTAATTGGTAGCGGCTAAAGTTGGTGTTTGAACCCCAGCTGTTACTTTTCGTTTCATTAAACTCAGTACCGTGATTTGAGGTCACGATGACAATGGTGTTGTCATACAGTTCTTTTATTTCTAATTCATTTAAGATCTGAGCAACCTTTTGGTCAGCAGTGAATGCCGCAGATTGATATTGGGCTAATAATTTATCACTCGCTTTTTTCGAGCCCGTATCAAATTGAGGCAAAATGGTCGGGTTATCTTCAAATTTATCCACTTCAGATAATTCAATGTAACTAAACCAAGGCTTATTAGTACTTGCACTGAGCCATTGTTGCCATTCAGAAATAGTTTCTTGATCGTTCTCGGTTTGGCGATTGCTTAATTTGGTAATATCAATTGGCGCAAAAATCTCATCATAAAATTTGGCATTATTAAACTGATCGCCGCTGAAAGCCGACATCGAGTAATCACGGTTATTCATAGTTGAGATAAATAACGGTGGAGTATCTTGGGTTTTGATGCTCGCGGCATAGTTGCTAGGTAGCCCATAAAATAGCCCGAAGACACCATAGATATTGTTACTGGCACTATAGTGATTGACGAAGTTTTGATTATTTTTAGCAAAATCAAACGTTGTCGGCATCGTAGCTTGAGTGAGCATGTCGCTACGTAAATTATCAATCATGACAATCAGGACATTGTACTTTTTGCCTCGACCCTCAAATTTAAGTGGTTCAAGAGGGTAATTGACTACTTCACTCGATTTACCATTTTTTTCCAAACGTTCTAGATATTCATCTTTATCTAAAAGCCCGTGTTTCTCCATGAAGGATTTCGCCGTCATTGGATAAGACAGTGGGAAGTTCGCTCTTTGGTTAGTAATTGGGCTATAGAAAAAAGCATCCGCCCAAATGTAAATTAGGTGGCTACTAATAAAGCACAAAAAGAAAATGATGGTAGCGGGTTTACCAATCTGCTTGCGAGACAATTTACGTTGCTTTTTCCAGATCCACTCTGAAATGGCGATTTGCAATAAGAAAATCACCGGCACAGCAGCAAATAAGTATTGCCACTCAGCATTAAAGGCGGTTTTTTCTTTGCTTAATAACAGCTCCCAAACGACGGGATTTAGGTGCAAATGCAATCGTTCGTAAGCTTGGCTATCAAGAATCAATAAGGTTAAGCAAATCGTGGCAAAACAGACACTGAATAAGCGTAACAATTTCCGCGAAGGGATAATGAAAGTTAGCGGAAACAATATCAAGATATAGAGACCGAAAACTAAGAAACTAAAGTGACCTACCCAAGAAATGAGTAAGTAAGCTTGACCTAGAATCGTCTCTGGCCATGGTGATTGGGTAATAAAGCTCGTCCCAATAAGCATGGCTATAATAATATTGAAGAAGGCGAACCAATGCCCCCAACTGACTAGTCGAGAGACTCGCTCTCCGTAAGAATTTCCGCTATCTACCATGTATGATTTCGTTCTAACTCAATTAGTTTAAGAATACATTTTAGTCATCGATTGATGATAAAAGAGCTTGAGAAAATTTATCCGCAATGAGTTTACGTTGAGATTTTGGCACATTTGAGTTCAAGATGTTAGTGGCTATATTACCAGCTATCATTAAGCTCAGATCAGGATTTGCATCATGCTTTTTTAACACGGCAGCAATTTCTGCCAGAATTTGTTCGATCTTTTGGTCGCTGTATTTTGAATTAATAGGCATAACGGTCTTGAATATTTTCCTAGATTTCGGTTAATGATAGTACTGAGTAGCAAGTCTGTGTTGAGATTTTTTCTCTGCTTTCAGAGCCTCTTAGTTAAGAGTGCTAAGCTACTTGGGTATATAAAGCGGCTTATGATAACCTAGTCTTCCTCACAACTGAAACATCAACTGAAACTAATTTACCATGAGCTTAAATATTTCCAACGTCATACTGCATAAATTGACAAAAAATGACCAAAATGAGCTAGTTGTTAGCTTACGCGATTCAGCTTTACCCAATGATGGTGTGACTGAGCAATTAGTTGCTGAGCTGCATCGAACCTTTAGTGCGAAAGCGGGTAAAGGGTTTGGTATCTACAAAGAAGACAGTGAATTCCAAGCGTGGATGAAGCAGTTACGCCAAGGTGAATTAAAGTTTTATGACTTTTCTCAGCAATCGGCTGAGCGTTTGAAGTCAGAATTAGCCAAATACCCTTTTGCCGATGAAGGCGTATTAGTGCTCGCCGAATACCAATCATTAGCGACAGATTACCTATTTATTGCATTGTTGCCTTCTAATCAAAGTTTAAAAGTAAACGATGATCTTGATATTAGCGGTACAGATTACCTTGATATCAATAAAATGGATATTGCCGTGCGTATCGATTTATCTCGCTATGAAACGGACCCAGATTCTAATCGTTATTTAAGCTACATCAAAGGTCGTGTGGGGCGTAAAGTGGCTGATTTTTTCTTGGACTTTTTGCAAGCTGAAGTGGGCTTAGACACCAAAAAGCAAAACCAAGTTTTGATGCAAGCGGTAGACGATTACTGTGCCGATGCGCAACTCAATAAAGAAGAAACAGTAGCCTGCCGTAAACAAGTGCATGATTTTTGTAATGAACAGCTTAAAGCGGGCGATGAAGTCACAATTAAAGAATTATCAGGTGAGCTAGCAGGCGCTGGGCATCATGATAATTTTCAAGATTTCACTCAAAAGCAAGGCTATGAATTAGAAGACAGCTTTCCGGTTGATCGTTCGACGATTCGTAAGTTAGCAAAATATGTGGGTGCGGGTGGTGGTTTATCCATCAACTTTGACAGTATGCTACTGGGCGAGCGTGTGTTTTATGATCCAGAAACGGATACATTAACCATTAAAGGTATTCCGCCGAATTTAAAAGATCAACTGACTCGCCATTCTTAAGTTTGTCAGTAATCTCTGATCATTAAAATCTTGAAATCGGATTTGAAGAATATCAGCAGCAATGAGATAGTACAGGTAACGTATAAAATTTTGGCTGTCTAACTGGGCGGCCTTTATAACATTAAAATTAATCATGGAGAGGATGAAATAATGAGAGTAGGTTTAGTCGGATGGCGTGGCATGGTGGGTTCAGTACTGATGCAACGCATGGTGGAAGAGAAGGATTTCGACCTCATTGAACCGGTATTTTACAGTACATCTCAAGTGGGCATTCCTGCCCCGGTTTTTGGTCAAAAAGAAGCCGGCTTATTACAAGATGCGTTTGATATTGAAAGCCTCAAGCAACTTGATGCCATTATTACTTGCCAAGGTGGTTCTTACACTGAAAAAGTGTATCCAGCATTGCGCCAAGCGGGATGGAAAGGATATTGGATTGATGCAGCGTCGACATTACGTATGCAAGACGATGCCATCATCACCCTTGATCCTGTCAACCTAACGCAAATTCAACAAGGTCTCCACTCTGGTACTAACACTTTTGTCGGTGGTAACTGTACGGTCAGCTTGATGTTGATGGGCCTCGGTGGTCTATACGAAAAAGGCATGATTGAATGGATGAGCGCGATGACGTATCAAGCTGCTTCAGGTGCTGGTGCGAAAAATATGCGTGAATTGATCTCACAAATGGGTGTGATTAATCAATCGGTAAGCGCAGAAATGGCTGATCCGGCGAGCTCTATTTTGGATATCGACCGCAAAGTGGCAGAGACGATTCGTTCTAGTGACTATCCGACTAGCGAGTTTGGTGCGCCTTTAGCGGGCTCGTTGATTCCATGGATTGATGTCAAACGTGACAATGGTCAAAGTAAAGAAGAGTGGAAAGGCACCGTCGAAACGAACAAGATTTTAGGTTTAGATGGAAATGCCATCGTACCGATTGATGGCACTTGTGTGCGTATTGGTGCCATGCGTTGTCACTCTCAGGCACTCACCATTAAATTGAAGCAAAATGTGCCAATGGATGAAATCGAAGACATCATTGCAAGCCATAACGATTGGGTCAAAGTGATCCCTAATGAGCGTGATATTACGATGCAAGAGCTTTCTCCTGCTAAGGTGACGGGTACTTTGTCTGTTCCGGTTGGTCGTTTACGTAAAATGGCGATGGGGGATACGTTCCTAAATGCCTTTACAGTGGGTGACCAATTGTTATGGGGAGCGGCAGAGCCACTTCGTCGTACATTACGTATTATTTTGCAAAACCGTTAATTGCGACTAATTACAAATAAATAAAAGAGGCGGAGTGTAAAAAGTGGCTTACTTTTAATGACTCGCCAGTACCTTTTAAAAACTGAAAGTCCGCGTTGAATCTAACGCGGACTTTTTTATGGGTAATAACGCATAAAGTTAGATGGAGCGAGCGATGAATATCAATCGTAGTCGTTATTCACAATGGAGATTAATTCGTAACTAAGGTTAATTCTGTGGCCATCTAATTAGTGTGATTGGTATCAGGGTCTTTGACCGGGACCACTCGCTTATCGGGATCGGCTAATTCACTGCCACAATGTTTACAGAATAGAGCATCAGTTTCATGACCAGGCTTGGTGCAATTAGGGCATAACACTAATGTGCGATGGGCTTTCATTTCTTGATTGAGCTCTGCCGTGATGATCCCGGTGGGGACGGCTAAAATGGAATAACCGAGTAACATCGTTAATGCTGCCACACCTTGACCGAGTGGAGTTTGTGGTACGACATCCCCATATCCTACCGTTGTAATGGTAATAATGGCCCAATAAATTCCTCTAGGAATACTGGTAAAGCCATTTTCTGGTCCTTCAATGACAAACATCAGTGCGCCAAAAATAGTCACTAAGATCGCAACCGCACTGAAAAATATTAAAATCTTTCGTTGTGACATCGCGAGCGTACGAACCAGTAAATTAGAGTCTTGTAAAAAGCGTACCAACTTTAAGATACGGAAAATGCGCATGACGCGTAATAAGCGGATGATGCCAATAAAACTGGCTGATGGGAAAAAGAAAGCCAAATAAGTTGGTAAGATCGCGAGTAAATCAATCACACCATAAAAGCTTTTGGCATAGGCACTGGGTTTAGGTGAGCAATATAAGCGCAATATATATTCGAGAGTGAACAGTGCGGTAAAAAAGTATTCAAGGAAATCAAATTCTCGTTGCCAGCTCGTAGCAAAATACGGTACTGAATCAAGGATCAGTACCGTTAATGAACTAAAAATAGCAAGGATTAATAAGATATCAAAACGGCGGCCCGCTGCGGTGTGAGTGCCAAATATGATGACATAGAGTCGATGTTTTAATGATTCTTGATTCATCAGGGTCCTTCCTAAGTTATCGTCCCAGTTATTACATTAAGCCCTGAACTAAGTTTCGTACACCTGTCACAATAAATTCAACGCCTAAGGCTGCAAGAATAAGACCCATGATACGAGTAATCACGTTAATGCCCGTTTGTCTTAAAAAGCGCACGATAAAAGGAGCGGAACGATATAAAAGCCAAGAACAAAAGCAAAAAACCATAATCGTAATGATGATGCCAACGGTTTCAAGTAGGGTTGGGTATCGAGAGCCATATACAATGGTTGAACTGATTGCGCCCGGGCCAGCCATTAAAGGCATTGCAAGCGGCACCACACCGATTTGTTCTCGGCTAATGTATTCGGTGCGTTCTTGTTTGTTTTGTTTATCTTCACCAAGTTTACCGCTCATCATGGAAAAAGCGATACTGATTAATAGCAACCCACCAGCAATTCGGAACGAATCGAGAGACACACTGAACATATCCAGTAGTAATTGTCCGCAAAGTAATGAAGCAATTAAGATAATCGCCACCGCAATATTGGCTGTAGTCGCCGTTTTATTTTTTTCTTCTGGTGACATGTGGCCAGTTAATGACACAAACACCGGCATAATACCTATGGGATTTACTGCAGCGACTAGCCCGAGGAAAAATTGTAAATAAATGGCAAATTCGATGGAGGTCATAGTGTTATCTCGGATATTGAACAGAAGAGGGGGGAGTATACATAGGGGGTGTGAATCTTTCGAGCTTAAATTTAATGATGAAAAAATTTATTTTTACTTAATGGGGCTGAGAGAGAAATCAAATTTCATCTCATGCTTTATATTTCGTCATGTTGACGTCACGGACGAGTGAGAACATGTGAGGTAGAAAAACACTGGTGGTGATATTTTAGCCAATACAGGGCATTTTGATATCAGTGTTGATTCAGCGTTTTACAACAGGTTAGATGTGAATTTCGAGCTAAGTCTTTAAAATCATTAATATAGTGAAAAAAATACCGCTAAAGTATTACCTTTCTATTTAGATTACGTATACTCGTTGTAGCACGATAAGATTGTGCTTTTTTGCAATGGTTTTATAGTAATAAACTTACAAAAATTGTGCTTAATTATGGTGTATGCTAACGGTAGGTTAAATATTTTTCACATTGTGAAATAAATAAAAACCTTTAAATATCAGTTATTTATAATTTTATTTTAACAGTAACTACCGCTTTGGGGGTATTTAGATTGCAAGAACTGATCTATATCAATATTCCAGAATATTTGAAGGAATATACTCAGTTTCGAAAGCGATTTACTAAGGCGAGTTTAGCGTTAAATTTGGTGCAAAAATCAAGCCGTATAGCCTTAATAAATAGTTTTTAATTTTTAATCTTAGGAGATTCATTATGCCTGTAACTAACTTAGCTGAGCTAGATGCTTTAGTCGCACGCGTTCAAGCAGCACAGAAAGAGTTTGCTACTTATTCTCAAGAGCAAGTTGATAAAATCTTCCGTGCCGCGTCTTTAGCTGCTAACCAAGCACGTATTCCTCTAGCGCAGCAAGCGGTAGCCGAATCTGGCATGGGTATTATTGAAGACAAAGTAATCAAAAACCACTTTGCATCTGAATTTATCTACAACAAATACCGCGATGAAAAAACGTGTGGCATCCTTGAAGAAGGCACTGACACGATTACTATCGCAGAGCCAGTCGGCATTATTTGTGGTATCGTCCCAACTACTAACCCAACGTCAACAGCAATCTTCAAATCTCTTATCTCTCTAAAAACTCGTAACGGCATTATCTTCTCACCACACCCACGTGCAAAAAATTCAACTAATGATGCGGCAAAATTAGTTCTTGAAGCAGCTGTGGCTGCGGGCGCTCCAAAAGACATCATTGGCTGGATTGACCAACCTTCAGTTGAATTGTCTAACGCACTGATGAAGCACGATGGTATCAACCTTATCCTTGCAACTGGTGGTCCAGGCATGGTTAAAGCGGCTTACTCTTCAGGTAAACCAGCTATCGGTGTAGGTGCAGGTAACGTTCCTGTGGTTATCGATGAAACAGCTGACATCAAACGTGCGGTTGCTTCTGTTCTTATGTCAAAAACATTCGACAACGGCGTAGTATGTGCATCTGAGCAAGCTGTTATCGTAATGGACGAAGTATACGAAGAAGTAAAAGAGCGTTTTGCTTCTCATAAAGGTTACGTTCTATCTAAAGCGGAAGCGGATAAAGTACGTAAAGTACTACTTATCAACGGCAACCTAAATGCTGACATCGTAGGTCAACCAGCAGTTAAAATTGCTGAATTAGCGGGCGTTAAAGTGCCAGCTGACACTAAAGTGTTAATCGGTGAAGGTGGCGTAGTCAGCCATGACGACGAGTTCGCTCATGAGAAACTGTCTCCAACTCTAGGCATGTTCCGCGCGTCTTCTTTCGAAAATGCAGTAGAGCAAGCCGTGACTATGGTTGAAATCGGCGGTATCGGTCATACCTCTGGTCTTTATACAAACCAAGACACCAATGCTGAACGTATTAAATACTTTGGCGACAAATTAAAAACAGCTCGTATTCTTATCAATATCCCAACGACTCACGGTGGTATCGGTGATTTATACAACTTCAACGTTGCACCATCGCTAACACTAGGTTGTGGTTCATGGGGTGGTAACTCTATCTCTGAAAACGTAGGTCCAAAACACCTAATCAACAAGAAAACTGTTGCTAAGCGAGCTGAGAATATGTTGTGGCATAAACTTCCAAAATCAATCTACTTCCGTCGTGGCAGCCTACCCGTTGCATTGACTGATTTAGAAGGTAAAAAACGCGCATTCCTAGTCACTGACCGTTTCTTATTCAACAACGGTTATGCTGATGAAATCGTAAGCCTACTGAAAGCGCAAGGTATGGAAGTGCAAACGTTCTTTGACGTAGA
Source organism: Vibrio aphrogenes (assembly GCF_002157735.2). Classification (NCBI taxonomy): domain Bacteria; kingdom Pseudomonadati; phylum Pseudomonadota; class Gammaproteobacteria; order Vibrionales; family Vibrionaceae; genus Vibrio; species Vibrio aphrogenes. The sequence goes on along the minus strand of NZ_AP018689.1, from coordinate 1,584,851 downwards.
AGCGGATCCAACGCTATCTGTTGTTGAAAAAGGTGCAGCACAAATGCAAAGCTATCAACCAGACGTGATCATTGCGCTAGGCGGTGGTTCACCAATGGATGCAGCGAAAATCATGTGGGTTATGTACGAGCACCCAGAAACGCACTTTGAAGAACTATCAATGCGCTTTATGGATATCCGTAAACGTATCTACAAGTTCCCTAAAATGGGCGCAAAAGCTGAACTAGTCTGTGTAACGACGACTTCTGGTACAGGTTCTGAAGTTACACCATTCGCTGTGGTAACTGATGACCGTACTGGTGCGAAGTACCCACTAGCGGATTACGAGTTAACACCAAACATGGCGATCGTTGATGCGAACCTTGTGATGAACATGCCGAAGTCTCTAACAGCGTTTGGTGGTTACGATGCAATCACTCACGCACTAGAAGCTTATGTTTCAGTACTTGCCAACGAATACTCAGATGGTCACGCTCTGCAAGCTCTTAAGATGCTGAAAGAATACCTACCATCAAGCTACCAAAATGGTGCGGCTGACCCAATCGCTCGTGAAAAAGTACATAATGCGGCGACAATCGCAGGTATGTCATTTGCAAACGCCTTCCTAGGTGTGTGTCACTCAATTGCTCACAAACTGGGTGCTGAGTTCCACATTCCACACGGTCTAGCGAACGCATTGATGATCTCGAACGTTATCCGTTTCAACGCGAACGATAACCCAACTAAACAAACGGCATTCTCTCAATACGACCGCCCACAAGCACGTCGTCGTTATGCTGAAGTTGCCGATCACCTAGGCTTAAGCCAAGCAGGTGACCGTACTGCACAGAAAATTGAGCGTCTATTAGCTTGGTTGGATGACGTGAAGAAAGACTTGGATATTCCAATGTCAATTCAAGAAGCCGGTGTTAACGAAGCTGATTTCTTTGCGAAAGTCGATGAATTAGCGGTTGATGCGTTTGATGACCAATGTACTGGTGCAAACCCACGTTACCCTCTAATTAAAGAGCTTAAAGAAGTCCTTATCGCTTCTTTCTACGGTAAAGCCTACATTGAAGGTGAAACGTTTGAAGGTACGACTGTGATTAAGAAAACAGAAGAACCTAAAAAAGTCGCTAAGAAAAAATAATCTTAGTCTGACCAAATAATGAAAGCCCTACTTATTATGTAAGTAGGGCTTTTTTATTATTGATGATCTGAGGCATAACCTTAATAAGAATCAAGCACTCGCCCACTGAAGTAATCATTTTGTACGATATACTCGGTATTGCGGATCAACTCCTCATTTCTTTTTGCCCAACTACGCTGCCTAGAATGATGGCCTGAGCGAGGAGGTAAAATGCCAGCGACTCGAATATTAAAAGGCATTAATTCCTGCGCCCAATTTTGAGTAAACTCAGCAATCAAAGAAGATGACTGAACAAAAGCGTCTTGAGTTTGACTAGATAAATTGACGATAACCCCACGTTTTTGATTGGTTAGCATTTGTTTGGCTGCCAACTTACTAAAACACAACATCGTGGCGGCAAGCTTGGAAAATTGATAACTGTAGCTATCAATGGTTTCATCTTTGAATAAAGAAGGGCAAGGTAGGCTAGGGTATAGGTTTATTAGCACGTCGATACCTTTATCAAAATGTTGATTAATAGAGGAAAATAAAGGTTGGACACTTTCAAAGCTTTCATCATCAAGATGATATGGGAAGACATGAGAAGCATATGCCTGACAATGTTGCAGTGCTTGGTTTAGCGCCGTTTGATTGTTATCGACTAAAATGACGTTGGCATTAAGGGAAAGAAAATGTTGTGCTAAGTTTTGACCTAAATGAGAGCCTGCGGATGTGATCACTACGACTGAATTATTTATGTTCATGCGGAACCTCATTGGTATCAAAAAAAGTATCTAATACTCCCATCACTTCAAACCTCTGGACTTCATACTATAGTGAGAGCCTTAGAAGGTAATAATGGTCATAAAATAGACAAAGTTCCTGTGAATAATCTCAAAGAAGTAAAATGAAACAATGCAACTTATTGAATTAATTTGCCAATATTGAAAGGAAATTATGTGATATTAAAATAAAAAATGGCAAGAATAAAAAAGACTGGCGATAACCAGTCTTTTATGACGATATTATCTAATCAATGGATTATTTGATTAGGTTTTCTTCAACGAATGACCAGTTAACTAAAGACCAGAAACCATTCATGTAATCTGGACGTACGTTACGGTAATCGATGTAGTAAGCGTGTTCCCATAGATCTACAGTTAGTAGTGGAGTCACACCTTCTTCAGTGAGAGGCGTTGCTGCGTTAGACGTATTCACAATATCTAAAGAGCCATCAGCTTTCTTGATAAGCCAAGTCCAAGAAGAGCCGAAGTTATTGATTGCTGCATCAGTAAATTTTGCTTTGAAGTCTTCAAAAGAACCAAACTGTTGTTTGATCGCTTCTGCAACTGCACCTGTTGGTTCGCCACCTGCATTTGGTGCTAGGCAGTGCCAGTAGAAAGTGTGGTTCCAGATTTGTGCCGCATTGTTGAAGATGCCACCGGTTGAAGTTTTGATGATGTCTTCAAGTGACTTACCTTCAAACTCAGTACCTGGAATTAGGCCATTTAGTTTTACAACGTAAGTGTTGTGGTGCTTACCGTGGTGGTAATCTAAAGTTTCTGCTGAGATGTGTGGTTCTAGTGCATCTTTTGCGTAAGGCAGGGCTGGTAATTCAAATGCCATTGCTCAAATCTCCATGTGTTAGAAAGGGACTTTCTTGTGTTTTTACCGTAAGGAAAAACAGCTTCCGATTGTTATCATACTAACTGATGATGCCATTTTAATGACGATAAAACCTTAACACTCAGTTCAAAAAACTGAAATTTATGTCAGCGTAAATTGCCTTCATCAGCTTGAGCCGTTATCGACTGTGATCAGTTTAGCAAGTTTTTACTTTATTAAAAGAGGTTGTAAACAAAAAGTTCTTACTCATCACTTATTTGTGTGGTTTTCGCTATAAAAATTGTGCAGAAAGGAAACAAATCGAATAACCTTACAAAGATTGGCTTTTTATTCTTGGCGAGTTACAAGTAGAATGGGGCCCAATAAGAACAGCGATACCGATATCCGAGAGAGGAAGTAATGGAAACTATCGATAAAATTAAACAACAAATTTCTGAAAATGCCATTTTGCTATACATGAAAGGCTCACCAAAATTGCCTAGCTGTGGTTTTTCTTCTCAAGCGGCGCAAGCACTGATGTCTTGTGGTGAGAAGTTTGCTTATGTAGATATTCTACAAAACCCTGATATTCGTGCAGAGTTGCCAAAATATGCGCAATGGCCAACCTTCCCACAGCTTTGGGTTGAAGGCGAGTTAGTTGGTGGTTGTGACATTATTATTGAAATGTTCCAAAAAGGTGAGCTGCAAACGCTTATCAAAGAAGCTGCTTCTCGTGTACCTGCTGACGAAGAGTAACAGACTTCAATTGATTTAATACGATAAAAAAGAGCCGCACTAGGCTCTTTTTTTATAGACACAATATTGTTTAGTCATTTAAGGAAGAGTGATGAAAGCCATTTTATATTACATCCATGATCCCATGTGCAGCTGGTGCTGGGGATATAAGCCAACATGGGATAAATTAAAAGCCGCGTTACCAAGTCAAGTTACTGTTACGCCGTTATTAGGAGGACTTGCGCCAGATAATACTGAACCGATGTCAGTGGCTATGCAGCAGAACCTACAACAGATCTGGCGACAAATTGAAGCTAAATTAGGGACTCGGTTTAATCATGAGTTTTGGCGTCAAGCAAGTCCAGTGCGTACTACGTATCCGGCTTGTCGCGCGGTGATCGCCGCTCAAATGCAGCAGCAAGGTGAAGCGATGAATGAAGCGATTCAGCAAGCGTATTATTTAAGGGCAATGACACCGCATACGGAAGCAACTCATACGCTATTAGCCAAAGAGTTAGGACTGGATGTTGAACAATTTTTAATAGACAGGAAAAGTGAGAGGGTAGAACAAGAGTTTGCTCGCCAAAGGGCACAATGTCAGGCTCTTGGCATCGCTTCATTTCCAACATTAGTATTACAGGCTGGTGAGCAGTATCATTTACTGGAACTGGATTATTTGTCTGAAGTCACGACGTTAAATCACATTCAAGCCATCTTGAATACACTATAAAAGAAAACCGCATAGACATGCGGTTTTTTTATGATTTACTTTTATACCAATTGTACGAATTAGATGATCCGATAATGAGTACGATTGATATTACAGTACCATCGCTGCAATCCAACCAAAGATCACAAGCGGAATGTTGTAATGTAAGAAGGTTGGGATCACCGAATCTTTAATGTGATCATGCTGACCATCGGCATTCAAACCAGAAGTTGGGCCTAAGGTTGAGTCTGAGGCGGGCGAACCGGCATCTCCTAATGCAGCGGCAGTGCCGACAAGCGCAATAGTGGCTGCCGGAGAGAAACCAAATGAAATTGCCAGCGGAACATAAATGGTCGCGATGATAGGAATGGTAGAGAAGGATGAACCAATACCCATGGTGATCAACAAACCAACAATCAACATCATGAATGCGGCAATGGCTTTATGACCACTCATGCTTTCTTGTAAGAAGGCAACCAGTGTTTCAACACCGCCGGTAGCTTTCATGACACTCGCAAATCCATTGGCTGAAATCATAATGAAGCCAATCATCGCCATCATTTGGACGCCACGAGTAAAGTTATCTTGGCTAGTTTGGAATGGTTTACCGAAAGATAAAATAATGAAACCGACTAGCGCACCGACAATCATAGAGCCAGAATAAAGCTGAGCCGATAAAGTCGCAATAATACTGATCACAGCAACGATCACGGCTTTCTTATCAATACCTTGTTGTTGAACACTTTGCTCAGTATTTTGCTCTGGAGTATAAGTGCGAGGTTTGCGGTAAGTAAATAACACGCTGACTAATAAACCAAAAATCATCCCACAAGCTGGAATAAACATTGCCACAGGAATTTGTGAAGCGGTGGCGGTGGTTAAGCCATTGCTTTGTAGTGCGGGTAACAAAATATCATTTAAGAAGATGCCACCAAAACCAATGGGCAGCGTCATGTATGGCGTTACAAGACCAAAGGTAAGAATACAAGCGACCATGCGGCGGTCGATATTCATTTTATTAAATGCTGAAAGTAGCGGCGGAACAATGATAGGAATGAACGCAATATGCACGGGAATGACGTTTTGTGAAAAAATAGCCATGATAAAGAGAGCGCCAAAAATCGCGTACTTTAAAGCATTTGAAGCGCTTTGATTTTCTTTGCCGTGGACACGTTTTATCACTGCATTGGAAAGAAGATCGGTAATGCCTGTTTGTGACAGTGCAACGGCAAATGCACCAAGTAAAGCATAGCTTAATGCAATTTCAGCACCATCACCTAAACCGGCTTGAAAGGCGGCAATGGTATCATTAAGTGACATGTGTGCTAGTAAGCCACCGGTTATGGCGCTTAAAGTTAAAGCAATAACGACGTTGACTCGGAATACTGACAAAGCCAGCATCAAGCAAACGGATATAACGACAGGATTCATTGTAGTACTCTTTTAATATAGTAAATGTTGTGTGTTGGTATTGTATTTATTCTTCTTCTGAAACCACAGGCCAGCCACCAAGTGCTTTCCACTTATTGACAATATTGCAAAACAGCTTAGCGGTGATTTGGGTATCATAGAGAGCAGAATGGGCGGCTTGATTATCAAATTCGAACCCGGCTGCACGGCAGGCTTTCGCTAATACCGTTTGCCCATAAGCTAAGCCACTTAGCGCGGCGGTATCAAAAGTGGCAAAAGGATGAAAAGGAATGCGCTTTAATTTGCTGCGTTCAGCGGCCGCCATAACAAAGCTGAGATCAAAATTAGCATTATGAGCGACCATGATGGCGCGACTGCAATCTGCCGCTTTTTGCTCTTTACGTACTAATTTGAAAATTTCTTTTAATGCTTCTGCCTCACTCACGGCCCCTCTTAGTGGGCTATAAGGATCACGAATTCCGGTAAATTCAAGAGCTTCTTTCTCTAAATTTGCTCCCTCAAAAGGCTCCACGTTAAATTGAATTGTCGAGGCAGGGTACAAATCGCCCTTGTCATCCATAGCCAAAGTAACGGCACAGATTTCAAGTAACGCATCGGTTTGAGCATTAAAACCCGCGGTCTCTACATCGATAACAACAGGGAAATAGCCACGAAAGCGGTGTTTTAGGGTCAAAGCTTCATTTATGTCGGTCATGTGTTTTCATATCCGTGAATGTGAGGCGTATTATTGCAGATTAGAAATTGAACTTCACTCATAAATGTTACCAGTAGGTAGGAAAACATGACATTTTATTTAATATAAATGATTTTTTATGGATTCTGCAAAAGGTGGAAAATTTACAAAGAGTGAAATATCGATAAGAAAAAGAACCCATGGATTTGGGTTCTTTTTATTTGAGTTAGAACTAAGATTAGCCTTCTAAACCAGCGGACATTTGATCACGTTGAATTAACTCAATCATATAGCCATCAGGATCTTTTACGAACGCGATGTGGGTGGTGCCGCCTTTTACTGGGCCCGGTTCACGAGTCACTGTACCGCCGGCGGCTTTGATCGCATCACATGCTGCGTAGATATCATCAAAACCAAGTGCAATGTGACCATAACCTGTACCAAGATCGTATTCAGAAGTACCCCAGTTATAGGTTAATTCGATTACCGCACCTTGAGATTCATCACCGTAACCAACGAAAGCTAAGGTGTATTGATATTCGGTATTTTCATTTTTACGCAGTAACTGCATGCCTAGAACTTTGGTATAAAACTCGATAGAACGATCTAAATCGCCTACTCGAACCATAGTATGTAAAATTCTTCCATTCGACATTATGTGCTCCTAATAATGATAATAAGTAGTCTGAAGCGGTGTTATTCTTCAGGATAAACCTTGTCTTTAAATTCGCATAAATCTTCGATAATGCAGCTACCGCAACGGGGCTTACGAGCAATGCAAGTGTAGCGGCCATGTAAAATTAACCAATGATGCACATCGAGTTTGAATTCTTTTGGGACCACTTTGAGTAATTTGGCTTCAACATCATCGACCGTTTTACCCATGGCGAATTTGGTGCGATTGCTAACACGATAAATATGCGTATCCACGGCGATGGTTGGCCAGCCAAAAGCGGTATTTAAGACCACATTCGCGGTTTTTCGTCCAACGCCAGGTAAGGCTTCTAAGGCCGCACGATCTTCTGGCACTTGACTTTGATGCTTTTCAATCAAGATCTTGCAAGTTTTGATGGTGTTTTCGGCTTTGGAATTAAATAAACCAATAGTCTTGATGTATTGTTTTAGCCCATCAACCCCTAATGCCAAAATTGCTTCAGGAGTATTGGCAACAGGGTAGAGCTTGTCGGTGGCTTTATTGACACTGACATCGGTGGCTTGTGCGGATAATAACACCGCAATTAAGAGCTCAAAAGGCGTCGACCAATTAAGCTCTGTTTGCGGGTTTGGATTATTTTCACGTAACCTTTCAAGGATCAATCGACGTTTTTCGTTATTCATTATTTACCCGTTATAACCCGATTCAATTAATGATGTATCCATGTTCATTAGCTGGCTCATGCATTGGTGACACGAGCACGTTCAATAGTGGGTTTTTGTGCTTTGGGTTTACGCTTTTCAAACTGTTTATCAATAATTTGTTTTAAAGCAATTAAGAAACCCACCCCAATAAAGGCTCCTGGTGGTAGTAAGGCAAGTAAGAAGCTGCTGTCAATGTGAAAGACTTCAATTCGCAAAGACGCTGCCCAATCACCTAGCAGCAAATCAGCGCCATCGAATAGGGTTCCTTGACCAACGATTTCACGTAATCCGCCTAATAAAGTCAGCACAGCGAGCATACCTAATCCCATCCAAAATCCATCGAGTGCAGCTTTGGCCGCCGTATTTTTGGAAGCGTAGGCTTCGGCGCGACCAATGATGACACAGTTGGTCACGATCAACGGGATAAAGATACCTAATGAAAGATACAGTCCGTAAGCGTAAGCACTCATCAACAATTGCACACAAGTAACAACAGAGGCAATGATCATCACAAAAATGGGGATACGCACTTCATTCGGGACATAGTGACGTACCAGCGAGATAATCGTGTTGGTTGATATCAATACCATCATGGTTGCAATACCAAGGCCTAAAGCGTTTGTCACGGTCGATGAGACGGCCAGCAAAGGGCATAAACCTAGCAATTGCACTAAAGCTGGGTTGTTGTCCCATAAGCCATTTTTCATGAGCTGTTTATGCTCAGGATCCATCCCTTTCACTTCAGAAGCGACCGGGGTATCAAGAGTGGTGCTATCGTCAGACATATTATCCCTTACAGTTTAGAGGTTGCTTTAGGATCGTTTCTTTATTGGCTTTAAAATAAAGGACGGTTTTCTTTACAGCATTAACTACGGCACGTGGCGTAATCGTGGCACCGGTAAATTGGTCAAACTGGCCACCATCTTTACGTACTGCCCAACTTGACTGATTATCCTCGGTCACCGTTTTGCGATCAAAACTAAAAATCCAATCGCTCTTACGGGTTTCAATTTTATCGCCCAATCCTGGGGTTTCATTATGTTTTAAAATGCGAGTGCTGGTAATGACACCGTTCATATCTAACCCGACGATCAGCTTAATCGCACCACTATAACCATCAGGCGCATAGGTTTCGATGGCGATGGCGGTTGGCTGACCATCTTTGGTAGCAAGATAAGCCGGTTGTGGCGCAGTCGTCACGGTTGTTTGTGATGGCAATAGCATACAAGATGAAAATAATGGATTGTCATGCATACTTTGAGGAATGACTTGATTGAGCGTTTGCTGTAATTCACGCTGCTGCTGTTCAATTATTTTGTCTTGAGTGATCCAATTGGTGATCGCCACCAATGAAGTCGCAGCAATCGCAAAGACCGCTAAGACACCACCGTTTTTTTTCATTGCATTAAGCATAGACGTTACCTTGCATGACCGTAAGTACGAGGTTTGGTGTAGTAGTCGATAAGTGGAACCGACATATTGGCTAATAATACGGCGAAGGCAACGCCATCAGGGAAGCCACCCCAACTACGAATGAGAAAGACTAAAATACCAATAAAGGCCCCGTATATGATCCGCCCTTTGGTGGTGGTGGAAGCGGTAACAGGGTCTGTGGCTATAAAAAATGCCCCTAACATAGTCGCTCCTGAAAGTAGGTGCATCATAGGTGAGGCCGTGGTGCCAGGCAGAATCAATGAACAAATCGTGCTGATAATAAAAAGGCTCGCCAACATGGAAAGTGGGATTTGCCACTGCACAATTCGCTGCTTGATTAAGACTAATCCACCTAACAAAAAGGCGAGATTAACCCATTGCCAGCCGACACCTGCGACGCCAGAAAATACCGGTTGTTGCATGATTTCACTCGGTAGTAGCCCGGTTGTTAATGAGGTTTTAAACGTGTCTAATGGGGTCGCCATGGTGACACCATCAATGCCCGCTCGAACTTGTTGTAGCGAGAGACCATCGGCATTAAAACCGGTGAAAAACAATTTCAAACAGTCATCAAAATGCAAGTGAACAGAAGTGATGGATTCCGGCGTGATCCAACTGGTCATTTGTAGTGGAAAAGAAATCAATAGCACCACATAAGCGACCATAGCTGGATTAAATAAGTTTTGACCTAAGCCGCCGTATAAGTGTTTACCAATGACGATGGCAAAGAAAATACCGATCGCCAATAGCCACCATGGAGATAATGGTGGAATAGCGACAGCAATTAACATTCCCGTGACTAAAGCACTATGATCTCTGAGACTGGCTAGAATAGGGCGTCGGCGAACCAACATCACTAGGGCCTCTAATAACCAAGCAATGAAAATAGCAAAGGTGACTTGGATGAGCACGCCATAGCCAAAAAAGTACGTTTGTACGGCGATGGCAGGTAATAAACACAGGGCAACCCACATCATAATGTTGGATGTGGTGCGCTTCATTCTAACATGTGGAGAACTGGCGATGAAAAAAGGCACTATTTTTTCTCCTGAGAAGATTTATCAATAAATACGGGGATGTCTAATAAATCAAGAGTGACGGCAGGATCTGAACCTGAAGGTGGTTGAGATTCACTGTTCGTTGTGTCTTGTTGGGTTATGGCCTGCTGAGCTTTACGCGCTTTGGCACGGGCAATCGCTGCGGCGACCGCGGCTTTTTTCGAATCAGCCTCGCTGGCAGGTTGAGCTTGCTCAGCTTCTTTTGTTACAGGTGCTTGCTCTGTTGTTTCAGATTCGGTTGGTTGCTGAGCCTTACGCGCTTTGGCACGGGCAATCGCTGCGGCGACGGCGGCTTTTTTCGGATCAGCGTCGCTGGCAGGTTGAGCTTGCTCAGTTTCTTTTGCTACTGGTGCTTGCTCTGCTGCCGGTGTTTGCTCTGTTGTTTCAGATTCGGTTTGTTGCTGAGCCTTACGCGCTTTGGCACGGGCAATTGCCGCGGCGACCGCGGCTTTTTTCGGATCAACGTCGCTGGCAGGTTGGGCTTGCTCAGTTTCTTTTGTTACTGGTGCTTGTTCTGTTGCCGATGTTTGCTCTGTTGTTTCAGATTCGGTTTGTTGCTGAGCCTTACGCGCTTTGGCACGGGCAATCGCTGCGGCGACCGCGGCTTTGTTCGGATCAGCGTCGCTGGCAGGTTGAGCTTGCTCAGTTGCTTTTGTTACTGGTGCTTGTTCTGCTATCGGTGTCTGTTCGGTTGTTTCAGATTCGGTTTGTTGCTGAGCCTTACGCGCTTTGGCACGGGCAATCGCTGCGGCGACCGCTGGATTTTTATGCTCTGCCTCTTCAGGGGTAGTAGGTGCTTGATTATTAACTTGTTGCGCTTTTCTTTCACGCGCTTGTTGCTTACGCTCTTCGCGTAATCTCATCATTTCTGAGTTATCAGGTTGAGCCTGTCCTGAGTTGACCGCTTCGGCTTGTTTAGCTTTGGCTCTTGCGATAGCCGCCGCAACGGCTGGTTTGACTTCATTACTTGCTGAGGTTGCTTGTTTTGCTTTTACTCGCGCAATGGCGGCGGCAACGGCATCATCACCGCCTGTTTGGGTCATTTCACCACGACGTTTTTCAGCGGCTTGTTTAAAGCGTTGCTCACGTTCGACTTTATCGCGCTCAAGACGTTTTTGACGTTCTTCAAAGCGTTGTTTTGCTCGCTCTGCCTCTTTGGCTTCTTGTTTACGAGTCCAAATTTCAGATTTTGCTTGTCGGTAATACTGTACTAAAGGAATTTCACTTGGACACACGTACGCACAAGCGCCACATTCGATGCAGTCGGATAAATGATATTCTTCGCATTTCTCATAATCTTGTGCTTTGGCGTACCATTGAAGTTGTTGCGGAAGAAGCGAAGCAGGGCATGCCTCAGCACAAGCGGTACAGCGAATACAAGCCAGTTCATGACCAGCGGGAGCGATTTCTTTATTTTTAGGTGCGAGAATGCAGTTGGTGATTTTAGTGATTGGCACATCGGCATGAGGAATCGTAAATCCCATTAATGAGCCACCCATGATCAAGCGAGGTTTTTTACGCTCCGCTTTATAACCAAATTGACGCAATAGTGATGAAATTGGGGTGCCAAGACGTGCAAAGACATTCCCTTTTTGAGCAAAGGACTCCCCGGTGAGCGTGACGACACGTTCAATCAAAGGCTCACCATCGATAATGGCACGTTTAATCGCAAAGGCTGTGCCCACATTTTGCATTAATACCCCAACCGCTGCGGAGTGCTCTTTGGTAGGCACTTCTCGCCCGGTTAAAATTTTAATCAGCTGCTTAGCACCACCGGAAGGGTATTTTGTCGGTACGACTCGAATAATGAGATCAATGTCTTTCGCCGCGAGTTCCAGTGCTTCAATCGCGGCTTTTTTATTATCTTCGATACCAATAATGGTAATTTCTGGTTGCAAGATATGCTGAATGACTTGCACGCCCTGAATCACTTCTTGGGCATAATCTTGCATTAAACGATCATCTGCCGTGATATAAGGTTCACATTCAGCAGCATTAATGATGAGAATTTTGGTTTTAGCAAGGCCAGTATGCAGTTTACGTGCAGTAGGGAAACCAGCGCCACCCATGCCAGAGATTCCCGATTGACGAATTTTCTCAATCAGTTCTTCTGCATTACGCTGTTGGTAGTCTTCAATAGGTTCTTTGTCACACCATTGATCTTGCCCATCTGGTTTGATGACAATGCACAAATCAGATAAACCGGATGGATGAGCGATGGTGCGCTTCTCAATTGCGGTTACGACACCTGAGCTTGGGGCATGAACTGGCACCATAAAGGCTAAGTTAGCTTGGGTGAGTTGTTGGCCTTTTAATACGGTATCACCGACCTTAACGCAAATGTCACCGGGGCGGCCGATATGTTGCTTAAGCGGAAGGACGAATTCGTCAGGTAAATCGGCCAAAACAATCGGGGTGCCAGAAGATTGCAGTTTATTTTCAGGCGGGTGAATACCACCGGGAAAGTCCCAAATCATACCTTGACGAATTTTTTCAATGAGCGACAACATACAATTTCCTTTAACTCACAGTGGATTCTTTTGATTCAGCAGAGGCTGAAGTGGGTTCAAGATCAGTCACAACAGGAATGAGTTCAAGTTGCCATTTCCACGTATCAGGTGTGGTTTCAATTGGGATCATTTCAATACAATCGGTTGGGCAGGGGGCGACACATAAATCACAGCCAGTACATTCACTTTTGATCACAGTGTGCAACGCTTTGGTTCCACCAACGATGGCATCGACTGGGCAAGCTTGAATGCATTTAGTGCAACCGATACACATGTCTTCGTGAATAAATGCTACTTTTTTAACCGCATCTTCAACATCATCCGCGCTACTAGGCACATCAACACCCATCAGATCAGCCAGTTTTTCGATACCAGCTTGACCGCCAGGAGGGCATTTGGTGATCACGTCACCATTGGCAATGGCCTCTGCATAGGGACGACAGCCAGGGTAACCACATTGGCCACATTGTGTTTGAGGAAGAATACTATCAATTTGGTCAACGATAGGGTCTGCTTCCACTTTAAAACGAATAGAAGCAAAACCTAAAATGACGCCAAAGATAGAAGCCAGTACCGCAATGGCAACAATGGCAATAAATACAGTAGTCACGATTATTTCACCAAGCCAGTAAAGCCCATAAAGGCCAGAGACATTAATCCCGCCGTAATCATCGCAATAGAAGCACCTTTAAATGGCGCAGGCACGTCAGCGGCAGCAATTCGTTCGCGCATAGAAGCAAATAAAATCAAGACTAAAGAGAAACCAACGGCAGCGCCAAAGCCATAAATAATGGATTCGATGAAATTATGGTTTTCATTGATATTCAGTAACGCCACCCCTAATACCGCACAGTTTGTGGTAATAAGAGGTAAGAAAATACCCAGAAGTCGATATAAGGTAGGGCTCGTTTTATGCACCACCATTTCGGTAAATTGCACCACAAACGCAATCACTAAAATAAAGCTCATGGTTTGTAAGTATTCGATACCAAGCGGTCTTAAAATATAGCTCTGGACAAGATATGAACAAACAGAGGCTAAGGTTAGGACGAATGTCGTCGCTAGGCCCATTCCTATTGCGGTTTCGAGTTTTTTTGATACTCCCATAAATGGGCAAATACCGAGGAATTTAACCAGAACAAAGTTGTTGACCAAGACAGTGCCAACAAGCAGCAGTAAGTAGTCTGTCATATCGTCTCTTAAGGTTACTAATGATCTGAGTATTATCGTCATTTGTGAGGCCAATAACAACCTATAGGAAATAGGTATTTAGCGCTATTGAAGACTTTATTGATGATATGCCCGAAATTTAGACGAAAAAAAACCGCATATTCGATATATGCGGTTTTCTTAATTTGGCTCCCTGTGCTGGACTTGAACCAGCGACATACGGATTAACAGTCCGCCGTTCTACCGACTGAACTAACAGGGAATGAATATGGGGCGAATTTTAGCGAGTGATAAATTGACTGTCAATGTTTTGCGAAGCTAAAAAAGTGCTTTTTATGATAATTTTTTACTTTACTTTTTCGAACATCAGGCCGGATAAGGGGTTGCTATAGTTATCCACTAAATTTGTGGATAAGTGTGTTGATGAAATCTGATTAACATTTTTGAATAAAAATTCAACGGCATAAATACTGAGTTTTATTGTGGTAACTAGTTGATTTATTGGCTTTTAATTTTGATTCTGCTTGTGGGTAATTTTTAAAGTCAACTCTGTGATGTTCTGAAATGAAGCATTATTGCTCTATTTTGGGGAAAAGCAGTGGATTAAAATATTAAATATTGGGAGGGTATTAAATGCGTGGGACAGGGATACTATCAAATATGCCTACGTTACGCTAGAGATAAGTGGACTTTTTCTCTAGATATTTTAGCAAAAAAAACTATCGTTACCTTGGATGTAGCGATAGCAGCATGAGCGTGGCAAAATGTGTCGCAAACCTTTCGAGGAAGGGCAACGTTTATTGCAAGAGGCCAAAATGAGCAAGTTGTATCAATTAGAGTCGGATTACCAGCCCGCTGGCGACCAACCGAGTGCGATTGCACAATTATCCGAAGGATTAGACGTGGGCTTGGCTCATCAAACATTACTTGGGGTTACCGGGTCTGGCAAAACGTTTACTTTAGCTAATGTGATTGCCAAAGCACAGCGGCCGACCATACTACTTGCGCCAAACAAAACGCTTGCTGCGCAACTTTATGGGGAGATGAAAAGCTTCTTTCCTAATAATGCGGTCGAATATTTCGTTTCTTATTACGATTACTATCAACCAGAAGCCTATGTACCTACCACTGATACGTTTATAGAAAAAGATTCTTCGGTCAATGCGCATATTGAACAAATGCGCTTGTCTGCCACCAAATCCCTGATCGAACGTAAAGACGCAATTATTGTGGCTTCGGTATCTGCAATTTACGGTTTGGGTGATCCAGATTCCTACCTCAAGATGATGTTACATATTCGTCGTGGCGACATTTTAGAGCAGCGTGACATTATTCGTCGGCTAGCAGAATTACAGTACAGCCGTAATGATATGGTGTTTGAGCGTGGTAACTTCCGTGTGCGTGGTGAAGTGATAGATGTGTTTCCTGCCGATTCTGAACACGATGCCATTCGTATTGAAATGTTCGATGAAGAAGTTGAGTGCATCAGTGTTTTTGATCCACTGACGGGGGCGATAAAACAGCGTGATCTTGCTCGCGCGACGATTTACCCAAAAACGCACTATGTAACTCCGCGTGAGCGTATTTTAGAAGCCATAGAACAGATCAAAGAGGAGCTGGTTGAACGTCAGAAAGTCTTACGTGATAACAATAAGCTACTAGAAGATCAGCGAATTACCCAACGTACACAATTTGACATTGAAATGATGAATGAATTGGGTTTTTGTTCAGGGATCGAAAACTACTCTCGTTATCTCAGTGGGCGTAAAGAGGGTGAGCCACCACCGACGTTGTTTGATTATTTGCCACATGATGGCTTACTGATCATTGACGAATCCCATGTGACGGTGCCGCAAATTGGCGCAATGTATAAAGGGGACCGCTCTCGTAAAGAAACCTTAGTGGAATATGGTTTTCGATTGCCGTCAGCGTTAGATAACAGGCCGCTACGCTTTGAAGAATTTGAAGCCTTAGCGCCACAAACGATTTACGTTTCAGCGACCCCGAGTGATTATGAATTAGAAAAGTCCGCTGGAGAGGTCGCGGAACAAGTGGTGCGTCCGACAGGGTTATTGGACCCTGAAATTGAAGTGCGTCCGGTAGCAACACAAGTGGACGATTTGCTTTCGGAAATTCGTCAGCGTGTGACAGTGAATGAACGAGTGTTGGTTACTACCTTGACGAAACGCATGGCGGAAGATCTAACGGAATACCTAACTGAACATGATGTCAAAGTACGTTATTTGCACTCAGATATTGATACTGTTGAACGGGTGGAGATCATTCGCGATCTTCGTTTAGGCGAGTTTGATGTGCTGGTTGGGATCAACTTGTTGCGAGAAGGTTTGGATATGCCAGAAGTGTCTTTGGTTGCGATCCTCGATGCCGATAAAGAGGGCTTTTTACGTTCCGAACGTTCACTCATTCAGACCATTGGCCGCGCAGCACGTAACCTGCAAGGTAAAGCGATTTTATACGGTGACACCATCACGAAATCAATGCGTAAAGCGATTGATGAAACCGAGCGCCGTCGAGCTAAGCAGCAACAATACAATGAGAAAATGGGGACCAGTCCGCAAGCCTTGAAGAAAAGTATTCAAGATATTATGGAGCTGGGCCATGTAGGGACTCGTAAAGGAAAGAAAGACAGCAAGGTGATCCCATTGTCGAAAGTGGCAGAGCAGGCCGCCAACTATCAAGCCTTGACCCCACAACAACTTGAGAAACAAATTACCCAGCTTGAAAATGAGATGTATCAGCATGCGCAAAACTTAGAGTTTGAGCAAGCGGCGCAAAAGCGGGATGAGATAGAACAATTGAGAGCGCAGTTTATTGCCAATAGTTAAAGCGGAAGCTTGTTACTTGAGTGCTTCTCTTCTCGTGGCTCGAGGGATTATTCGAGCTACGAGAAACGAGTTTTCTCATACCGGTTTTATTGTAAAATAATCTTCTCTATTTCTTGTTGTAACTTTTTACGATCATGACGCCATTCGTGGTTTGGTGAGGCTAAATTGACTTCCACACATTGATAGTCTTGTTTGACATTATCCGTGAAGTTCTCTCCAAGTAACACATTCACTTTACGTCCATCACAAGCTCGCTGACACCACTTTAATTTTTCTTCTAAACTCATCATTCCCGCTGGACCAAACTCATTATCTAAGTTATCGACAAAAATGACTTTAGCTTGAGTATTTTTCGCAATGGCTTTTCCTATCTCGGGTAATAACAAAGGCGGCATAATACTAGTGAGAAAGCTACCAGGGCCTAAGATAATATAGTCTGCGGCTAAAATGGCTTCGACACCTTCGTCGGTTGCGGGGACTTCTGGCTCAACGTATAAACGTTGCAAAGGCTCTGACATGTCATCGACATTAGTTTCACCACGTACCCATTTGCCCGATTTTGATAATGCAGTGAGATCGGCAGGGTGCTCCGACATAGGAACAATATTGACCTCAACTTTGAGCATATCGCAAATCAGGTGAATCGCATCTAATGGGCGAATCGATAAATTATCTAAAGCGGTGAGCATCAAATTACCAAGATTATGGCCATTGAGCTCACCTTGTCCGCGGAATCGATACTCAAACATCATTGAGCTAATATTGGGTTCGGTGATCAACTGATTAATGCAGTTACGAGTGTCGCCCCAAGCGATCCCACCTTGGCATTGGCGAATACGACCTGTTGAGCCGCCGTTGTCGGTTGTCGCTACAATCCCAGTAGCATTTGAGCCAAAATCCTTTAGTGCGGCGAGCATTCGTCCGAGGCCGTGGCCACCACCAATCGCGACCACTTTTTTGGTTTTATGAATAGGCATGAATAAGATTCTCTGTCTTAAAGACAAATATTTGAATGTTCTTTGATATGGATTCGGTAAATATAACTGCCTCAGCCCTAAATGGGTATGGAAAAAATGCCATTTATTGCGTACTATTTAAAAACAGTGTTGCCGATCAAATTATTGGTAATTACGTCATAACTCCGAGCGTTAATCACTAAGTTCTTTATTCATTTAATTCTTGAATCCAGAATAGGTTTTTAAGGCCAGTGGCTTTATGTCACCAGGGTTTACTTAGAAATGGGTAGACCTCCCGTATTTGGAAAGGTGTTTCGTGACTCAATTAGTGTCTCAGTTTACTCCAGAGCATTCTGGTGTTTCTGCTGTGGATCGTGTCGATTCCGCAACAGAACAATCTCAATTTGTCGATCGTTTTGAGCGTAAGTTTTACTATTTACGTTTATCGGTTACTGACGTCTGCAATTTCAAATGTACCTATTGCCTTCCTGATGGTTACCATCCAACGGGTCGAAAAAATTCCTCTTTTCTTAACCAAGCAGAAATTAAGCGTATTGTTAATGCCTTTGCCGATTGCGGCACCACGAAAGTTCGTATTACTGGTGGTGAACCGACCTTGCGGAAAGATTTTAATGATATCGTGGCCTCAGTCGCCCAAACACCAGGGATTAAAAAAGTCGCAACTACCACCAATGGCTATCGTATGGCCAAGCAAGTGAATGATTGGAAACAAGCGGGCTTAACACACATTAATGTCAGTGTGGATAGCTTGGACCCTCGTTTATTTCATGAAATCACGGGTGAGAATAAATTTCACGATGTGATGGCCGGTATCGACCGAGCGTTTGACGTCGGTTATAAGCAAGTCAAAGTCAATGTGGTGTTGTTAAAGCAATATAATGGTAATGCGCTGCCTAGCTTCTTAAATTGGATTAAGCACCGACCCATTCAACTGCGCTTTATCGAATTAATGCAAACGGGTGAAATGGATGACCTGTTTCAGCAACAGCATCAATCTGGAGTGACGATTCGTAATCACTTGATCGCTAATGGCTGGTTATTAAAAGTCAAAGAAGCGAATGATGGCCCGGCACAAGTTTTTGTTCACCCTGACTATCAAGGTGAAATCGGGTTGATCATGCCTTATGAAAAAGGTTTTTGCGAAACCTGCAACCGTCTGCGTGTTTCGGCCACAGGGAAGCTTCACTTATGCTTATTTGGTGAAGAAGGGGTTGAGTTACGTGATTTATTGCAACACGATGAGCAACAACCAGCCTTAATTCAACGCATTCAAGGTGCGCTGGATACCAAATCGGTGAGCCATTTCTTGCAAGAAGGCAAAACCGGCATGACTCCCCACTTGGCTTCTATTGGTGGTTAACCTTTCTTTATTTTATTTTTTATTGGCTTGAGGATAACAACATGGCACGTGTGGCTGCTGAATTTAAACCAGCTCATATTGCGGTGATGACCGTATCGGATTCTCGTACTGCTGACAATGACACTTCTGGTGATTACTTTGTTGAGCAGCTTCAATTAGAAGGGCACCATTTAGCTGAGCGCCATATTGTGGTAGACAATAAATATCAAATACGCGCTCAGATTTCTCAATGGATCGCCGATGAGTCTATTCAAGTTATTTTGATCAGTGGTGGTACTGGCTTTACCGCTAAAAACTATACCACGGAAGCGGTGCTGCCTTTATTTGATAAGCCAGTTGAAGGGTTTGGTGAAATCTTTCGAATGTTGTCTTTTGCTGAGATTGGCTCTTCCAGTTTACAGTCGCGTGCAATTGCTGGCATGGCTAATCAAACGGTGATCTTTGCGATGCCAGGCTCGACAGGTGCGTGTCGCTTAGGCTGGGAGAAGTTAATCAAAGAGCAGCTTGATGCACGTCACCGCCCATGCAACTTCATGCCACATCTTTCGCTGTAATCTTTTAGTTTCATAGGAATAATGAGATGTCTCAATTTACTCACATTAATGCTTCTGGTGAAGCGAATATGGTCGATGTGTCGGCAAAACAAGAAACCGTACGTGAAGCACGAGCTGAAGCTTGGGTGAGCATGTCCAAAGAAACATTAGATTTGATCGTTTCAGGCTCTCATCATAAAGGTGATGTGTTTGCGACCGCACGTATTGCGGGTATTCAAGCCGCCAAAAAAACCTGGGACTTAATTCCGCTGTGTCATCCATTATTGCTTTCGAAAGTCGAAGTGCAGCTAGAAGCAAAGCCGGAAACCAATCAAGTGCGTATTGAATCGGTATGTAAATTGGCGGGTAAGACCGGGGTTGAAATGGAAGCGTTAACGGCTGCTTCAGTGGCGGCGCTGACTATTTACGATATGTGTAAAGCGGTTCAAAAAGACATGGTGATTGGGCAAGTCCGCTTATTAGAAAAAACCGGCGGTAAATCCGGTCATTTTGTTGCGACCGATTCATAATTTAGATTGGCAAGGTTAAATAATGATTAAAGTTCTATTTTTTGCTCAGACTCGTGAACAAATTGGTGTCGATTCTATTGCTATCGAAGCAGATAACCTCCGAGTTGACGCTTTACGTGAGCAACTGTGCCAGCAAGGCGAACACTGGGCGAGAGCCTTACAATCGGGTAAATTGCTGGTGGCAGTCAATCAAGACATGGTGTCAATGGACACGGTCGTGAAATCTGGTGATGAAGTGGCGTTTTTCCCACCGGTCACAGGAGGCTAAGCAATGTCACAAGCAGAGTGGGTCAGTGTTCAATTTGACGATTTTGATGTTGGTACAGAATACCAACGTTTAGCACAAGGAACGCAAGCGGGAGCTGTGGTCACGTTTGTCGGAAAAGTGCGGGATATGAACCTTGGCGATTCGGTCACTGGGCTAAGTTTGGAGCATTATCCGGGCATGACAGAACGCTCATTATTGGCGATTTGTGAACAAGCTCAATCACGCTGGCCATTGTTAGATATTCGTGTTATCCATCGCGTCGGAGATTTGGATTTAGGCGATCAAATTGTGTTTGTAGGAGTGTCGAGTGCGCATCGTAACGCGGCATTTGAAGCCTGTGAATTTGTGATGGATTATTTGAAAACCCAAGCGCCATTTTGGAAAAAAGAACGAACCACCGACAGTGTGCGTTGGGTTGAGTCGCGCGATTCTGATGCTCAAGCGGCAGAGCGCTGGAAACAATAGATTCTGAGGTTGCGCTAAACCTAGGAAAATAACAATAAAGGCCAACAGATTTGTTGGCCTTTTTGATGTTGCTACTTCTCGTTATCCGTAGCTGAGGTTACTTAGGGTTTCGAATTAATGACAGGTTGCTGCACCGAGGTTTTTCCATACTCCCCATTCACCAGTTTGTGTTGGGTTCTCACCTTTAGTCCACCATTTAGCTTCATACAATACGCCCTCCAGCGTGACTTGATCGCCACCAGTGTATACTGCGGAGGCGTCCCAAGCGTTGTCACAAGTGGGATCTGGGTCGACGTTACCTGAGGTTTTAAGTACCACAACCGAGGTCGTTGCTTGGCTAGTCAATTCACCATCGTTGACCGTGACGGAGAACGTGAGCGTAGTATCTTGTTCATATTCACTGGCAGTAAAGTGAATGCTCGAACCGGAGCCTGTTATCCCCGAAGGCAGGATCCAAGTATAGGTTAAGGGATCGCCTTCGGCGTCGCTAGAACCAGAAGCATCTACAGTCACGCTGTCACCCGCATTGACTTCACTTGGTGCACTCAGTTTAGCGACTGGCGCAGTGTTGTCGGGAGCTGTCGACATGGGATTAACTGTGATCACCACCGTATCGGTATCGGTTGCTCCTTCATTATCAGTGACGGTGAGTGAGAAAATCAGAGTTTGAGTTGCGGTGACTTCATCAATATCAAAGCCGGTTTTGGCTGCGGTTGGGTTTTGAATCGTTACCGCTTGTCCTGAGGTTTGAGTCCATTGATAAGAGGTTATCGAGCCATTACGATCGCTAGAAGCTGAACCATCCAGTTCAACACTTGCAGGACCTACAACGGTTTTATCAACTCCAGCATGGGCAGTTGGGGTTACATTGGTGACTTCTCCGGCAAGTCCTTCGTGCATGGCATTTAAAATATCACCATTATCGGCATCAATTTCCCAAGAGAAAAGCCCTGCTAAACCTAGACTACGAACATATTGCCCTTTGGCGATGACAGAACGATCATTGTCAAAGGTGACCAGCTTTCCATTGGTACGATTCCACGCCCAAGCGGCTTCAGCTTGCTCATCATAACCCAGTTCAAAGCCATTAATGCCGTTGCCATTTGGCCCCATCATGGTGCTTTTGATGCCTTTATAATCAATGACACCAGCTTCCCAAACGCCTTGTTCTTTTGTGCCAGTCAGTTTGCCATTGCCTGTTCCGGTCATTGGATCACTCGCAACGGTTAAGCTCTCTGGCATCACTCCATCCCAACCACGACCGTACATGGCAGCACCAACGACTAACTTATTCGCTGGCACGCCTTGTTCCAACAAGATCTTAATGGCGTTATCTGTGGTGTAAGCAGGACCTTTATACGGAACACCTTCTTCATCCACGCCACTGCCATCACATTGGCCTGGGCGCATGAAGCTACCACAATACAGAGCAGTTTGATGACCTGTTACATTATTCCAGCCACCGTAAAAGTCATAAGTCATGGCAAAGATATAATCCATGTACTGCGCCGCATCGGCGTAATTCACATCTTCAAGTTTGTCGTAGCCAACTCCAATCGCGGAAGTCAGTTCATATTCTTTGCCGTTTTCGGCTTCAAGTTCGTCTAACATGGCACGAAGCTCACGCATTAATGCCACATAAGCAGGGCCATCTTTGACGGGATCTCCTAAGTTGGCATTTTCACCGCCACCACCAGGAAACTCCCAATCAATATCGACGCCATCAAAAAACTTCCAAGTGGTCAAAAATGTTTTAACGGAAGCCACAAAGATGTCACGCTTGGCTTTATCTGTAAATGAGAAGAACGGATCAGAAAGGGTCCAACCCCCAATCGAAGGCACTATTTTAAGCTCAGGATTACGCTGTTTTAACGCCATCATCATGCCAAAATTACCCTTAATAGGTGTATCGTATTCATGACCAGCTTGTTTGAAACTTTTTTGATACGCGGCCCAAGGGTCATGGATCACAACATGATAATCAGGCACTCCTTTACAGGCGGTTTGCAAGGCATTAAAGCTATTGCCACCAACCGATTTTAGCGATTCATTTGGACCACAAATTGGGATAAAGCCATAAAGGATATGGGTCAAATTGTCCGCAGGAAGATTATCGACAGTGTAAGCACGCTCATAGATTCCCCATTCAACAAAGTAGGTTCCGACGACAGTATTGGGGTCGGTATTATAGGATTTATTGTTGGGGTCAACATTCATCGTTAATGGCGCTAAGTGCGAGCCATCCGTATCAGCAATCGACAACGGGTAAGCTTGAGTTTTGGTACAACCATTGGCATCACAAGCTTCAATGGCCATTTGATAAACACCTCCTTGTGGGTAGGCAAAAGAAGCGGTGGTTTTACTGCCAGAAATTGGTCCAGTAGCGACTTTATTATCATCAAAGTAGATATGATAAGTATCGCCTCTCTCGCCACTGTATTGATTGAAGATAATATCGATTTGGGCTGCGTCATGATATTGCACCATATCGTAGTAACCGGAAGTGGTCTCCATGGCTAAATCGATTTTAGAAAACTTTAAATTTTTGGAGCCATACATATCAAGACTCGGCATGCTAGGGGCGGCAATGACGGACGCAGACCCTAAGGCTAAAGCAATACTCACTGCGGTGAGATTGAAACGTTTCATAGCATTTCTCTCTATATTCCTTGTGATTGGTTCACGTTTAATCATTCGTGAAGATCTGCAGCTAATGTGCATCTCAAGCAGTGTTGTTGAGATAAAGAGAAGCAACAAAGTAGCAAAGGGCATTTTTGAATCGACTTACCAGTAATTCTGCGGGCGTGCACCCTGCTGACAAGCAAAGTATTTGTAGCCTCGATATTTGATAAAACTTGTCATTTATGGACTTGCAATGAGCGAGAAGTGGGCTAAAGCGTGAAAGTAGATTTAGAGTTGTGCGATTTTTAAACGAATTAGATGGTGGTAATTGAGGGGATATTAGTTAATCAAACTATAGGTTAAGTATTTTTTAGCAAAATATATGGGCGGTAAGTAAAAATGTAATCTATGTATTATTTTTATGATTCTGTTGTGGTGGTTTTCAAAAAATATTGATAGCGTTAACCGATCTTTATATCGCCAGTATGGTGTAAATTAGAGCGAAAATTCTACAAATCATTAAGTTCTAGTGAAGCCTACTGATAGGCCGAACTTACTTGGCGATAAACGATATGAAGATGTCACGGATGCATTATTATAAAATTGGAGTTCATTCATATGCGTAAAAACACACTCACCACGGCTATTTTGCTAGGCGCAGGCCTTACTTTTAGTGCCGCTTCTCTTCCCACTTTTGCCGCTCAGGTTCCTGCAGGTACTCAACTAGCGAAAACCCAAGAATTAGTAAAAGGTAATGGCGCTGAAGTGGCGTCAATTGACCCGCAAAAAACGGAAGGCGTGCCTGAATCTAACGTGATTCGTGATTTATTCGAAGGGCTAGTAAACCAAGATGCCGATGGCAATGTAGTGCCGGGTGTCGCAGAAAGTTGGGAAACTAAAGACAATAAAACGTTTATTTTCCACTTACGTAAAGATGCCAAATGGTCAAATGGTGAGCCGGTAACCGCCGATGACTTCGTGTTCACTTTCCAACGTGCAGTTGACCCAGCTACCGCATCTCCTTATGCATGGTATTTAGAAATGACGACCATGAAAAATGCCGCTGAAATTATTCAAGGTAAAGCCGATAAGTCTACTTTAGGTGTGAAGGCGATAGATGCTAATACCTTAGAAGTGGATCTAGAATCGGCGGTTCCTTACTTTGTGAAAATGATGGGCCACACCACAGTAAAACCGGTTAATAAGAAAGTGGTTGAGAAGTTTGGCGATCAATGGACTAAGCCTGAAAACTTTGTCAGTAATGGTGCGTATGTATTGGATAAATGGGTATTGAATGAGCGTATGGTGTTAGTGCGCAATACTCATTATTGGGACAATGAACATACCGTGATCGATAAAGTTACTTATTTACCGATTGAAAGCCAAAATGCGGAAATGAATCGCTTCTTGTCAGGTGAACTCGACATGACCGATGAGCTACCTAATGAGCAGTTTAAACGTCTGCAAAAAGAACATCCTGAAGATGTTAAAGTCGTGGGTAACCTATGTTCATATTACTACGGCTTTAATAATACCAAACCACCATTTGATGATGTGCGTGTACGTAAAGCACTTTCATATACGATTGATCGTGATGTAATGACCCGTATTTTATTAGGCCAAGGTCAGAAACCGGCGTATTTCTTAACGCCAGAAATCACAGCTGACTTCCACCCAACAATGCCTGAATATGGGACTTGGACGCAAAAGCAACGTAATGAGAAAGCCAAAGAATTATTAGCGGAAGCGGGTTATAACGAATCCAATCCGTTGAAGTTTACTTTGCTGTATAACACAGATGATAACCATAAAAAGAATGCGGTCGCGATTGCTTCTATGTGGAAAAAATCATTAGGTGCGGTGGATGTGACGTTGGAAAACCAAGAATGGAAAACTTATCTTGATACCCGTCGCCAAGGTAACTTTGAAGTAACGCGTGCGGGTTGGTGTGGTGATTATAATGAAGCATCAGCAT
This sequence comes from Vibrio aphrogenes, assembly GCF_002157735.2. Lineage (NCBI taxonomy): Bacteria > Pseudomonadati > Pseudomonadota > Gammaproteobacteria > Vibrionales > Vibrionaceae > Vibrio > Vibrio aphrogenes. Next base: position 1,559,483 of record NZ_AP018689.1, on the reverse strand, counting down.
TCTTATCACTCATGCAATCAAATAATAGCTCAAATGATCCACGTTATCACAGTAAAGAATATGACGCGGTGATGGAAAAAGCGCTGAATTCGACCAGTGATCAAGAACGTGCGGAGCTGTATGCTGAAGCAGAAAAGATTCTGGCTCGTGATATGCCTATTGCGCCTATCTTCCAATACGTTAAAGCTCGTTTGGTCTCACCATTAGTTGGTGGTTATCCAATGAATAATGCGGAAGATAAAATTTATACCAAAGATCTTTATAAGATTGCTAAATAATTAGCTGTGGCTTATAGGTTCTGCACGCTTAGTGTGGAACCTATTTTATTTGTAT